>JAILMX010000209.1 GCA_024692205.1 Desulfovibrio sp.
CCGGCCTCGTGGCCGACAGTTTCCACCTGGCGCGCTTTTTCGAGGCCCTGCCCCTGCCTGTCGCGCCTGACGGCCGACTTGATGCCGCCGACCTCGGCGCCGGCGCGGGACTGCCCGGCATCCCCCTGCGTCTTGTCTGGCAGAAGGGCTGCTACACCATGGTCGAGGCCCGCGAAAAACGCGCGCTCTTCATATCCTCAGTGCTGGCGCGCCTTTCCCTGCCACGGACAGACGTCTATCGCGGCAGGGTCGAGGATTTCTTCGCCGCACGCGGCGAGGCCCTGGGCCTTATCGTGAGCCGCGCCTTCATGCCGTGGCGCGAGCTTCTCACCCTTGCGGCACCGCATCTGGGTGATGGCGGGGTGATCGTCGTGCTCGCCTCGCAGGCTCCCCCAAAGGCAGCGCCCGAAGGATGGCTGCAGACCGGGGCGCGGGAATACACGGCCTGCGGCAGGCAGCGCTGGTTCTGGGCGTTTACGCCGGCACGCGGCGCCGCGGCGCAGAACGAAAGGGGGGAAAACGCATGAGCGCCGCCCCGAATACAGGCTCCGCCCTGAGTGCATGCGCGGATGTCTCACGCGTCATGCCCTTCTTCTGGCGGCGCGGTATCCTCTGCGCCCTGCTCACGCTCACCCTCGCCTTCGGTCTGCGCATGTTCGAGTGGCCGAGCTGGCAGGACCCCGAGTTCCGTCTGGGGCAGGAGTGGCTGCTCGCCACCCATGATGCCTACCACTGGGTCGCGGGGGCGGAGGGCGTGGGTCTTGCCAAGGGCCACCCCATGGCCGTCATGCTGGGCGGCCTGGCCGATTTCCTGCACGCTACGCCGGCTGCGGTCGCCTTCTGGTTCCCCGCCATCCTCTCGAGCCTTGTCGCCGTCATCGTCTTCGCGTGGGTGTGGGCTCTCGGCAGCATGGAGGCGGGCATCGCCGCCGGCCTTCTCACGGCGCTTTCTCCGGGTTTTCTGGCGCGCACGCTCCTGGGTTTTTACGACACCGACCTCGTCACGCTCTTCTTCCCGCTGCTCATGACGCTTGCGCCGGCCTGCTGGGCCATGCGGCACATGCTTCTGCCGAGCGTCGTCCTTCGGCGGCTGGCCTTCCGCAAAGGCGGGGGAGGCGGTGACGAGCCTCTGGGCGACCCCCTGCGCTGGCAGTGGGTGCTTCTGCTCGCCGTGTCAGGCCTCATCTCGTGGTGGACGCAGGCCTGGCATTCGGTCTTTCCCTATCTCATCCGGTATAACGTCCTTCTGCTCGCCTTCATGGCGCTCGTCATGGCGCCCAGGCGACGCCGCGCCCTGCTCATGCTGGGCGCGCTCGCCTACGCCCTGCCCACTCTGACCGGCCCGGCGGGCTTCGTCTTCAGCCTCATCCTGCCCGTATCGGCGGGCATTTCAAGGCGCAGGCTGCTGCATCTGCTCTGCCACCCGGCCACGCTAGCAGCCCTCTGGCTGCTCGTGGGCTGGTTCTTCATGGGCGACGGCCTGTTCGAGACCATCGTGAACCATGCGAACGCCTACCTCAAACACGCGGGCGATGCCCGCGGCGGCGGAACGGAGCCGGTTCTCGTCTATCCCTCGGTCGCGCAGTCCATCATCGAGGTGCAGGATTTGAGCCTGCCCGTACTCCTGTCCTATTTCCATCCGTGGCCCGAGGCGGCGGCGCTGGGCCTTGTGGGCTTTGTGGCAGTCCTCATCCGCAGGCCGGGCGCGCTTTTCCTGCTGCCGCTCGCAGCCCTCGCCCTGCTCAGCACGCGTCTCGGCGGCCGCATGGTCATGTTCGGGGCGCCCATCATCGGCATCGGCCTGAGCTTTCTGCTTTTCTGGGCCTTGCAGTTCGTGCCGGGCCTGAGGCCGGCAGAGCGCTGCGGGAGCACCGCACGCGTCGGGGCGGTTGTTTCCATCCTCATCGTCTGCCTTCTGATAGCGCCTTTCGCCGGACTCATCCCCTCCATGTCGCAGGGGCCCATGATAAACCGGCGGCACGCCGAGGCCCTGACGCGGGTGCGCACCATGACGCCCGATGACGCCTGCCTCTGGCTGTGGTGGGACTGGGGCTACGCCGCCCACCATTTCGCCCGCCGGGCAACCATAGCCGACGGGGCGCAGCATGCCGGCCCCTCGCTCTACCTGCCCGCCGCCGTCTTTGCCACGGACAATCCCCGTTTCGCCAGACAGCTGATGCGCTACACGGCGCTCAAAGGCAACGAGGCGGGCAACGTGTTCGCCGGCCTTGACGCCGCGGAAGCGCAGGCCCTGATGGAACGGCTCGCCTCGCCGCAGACACCCCTTGTCGAGGGGGGGGGACGCATCGTCATTGTTCTGAGCTATGAAATGCTGCGCCTGGGCTTTTGGATAAGCAACTTCGGCAGCTGGAACTTCATCACGCACAGTGCGAAGGGCGGGGCGCTCTCCATCGTGCCGCAATCCCTCGACTATCGCCTTGAAACGGGCGAAGTGCGCCTTGACGGGGAGGGGGCCGTCGTCAACGCCGCCTCGATAAGCGTTTTCGACGAAACGGGCGTGACGCGGCGTGATTACGTGCGGGAGTGGTTCGAGGCGCACCCGAAGGCGACGCCGGAAGAGCAGAAGGCCTTTTTACAGGGCCGGCGCAACGTGCACTTTCTCTTCAACAGGGTGACGGGGGAAAAACTCGCCGTGGACGCGCGCATCTACGATTCGCTCATGGTGCAGATGCTCATGGCCGCCCCTCAGGACCCGCGCTTCTCGCCCTATTTCCGCCTCGTGTACGACAACGTCTTCGCCCGCATCTACGAAGTGCTGTAGAGAACGCGCAACGAGTCGCCCGGACGACATTCTCTCAAGCCTTGCCGCACAGGCGCGCAAAGCCATGCCGCTTTCCGGGCGCCTCTTGACGGCGCAACGAGGAGAGGGGTAATGGTGGATGATTCACAAGGCAGGTTTCCGATGAATTTTCGTGCGCTTCTTCCCTATCTAGTCTCCATTCTGCTTACTGTTCCGGGCGTCGCCCTGCGCTTCTTTCCCCTTGAAACATCGCCGCTTCTGCTGGCTCTTTTATCGGGCATGGCCATACTCGGCGCATCCTTCCTGCTGACATGGGCGTGCGAGGTCGCCCAGCTCGACATGCCGCAGGCTTTGGCGCTCGCGGTCGTCGCCTTCATCGCCGTACTGCCCGAGTACGCCGTGGACATGTACTTCACATGGATGGCGGGACGGCACCCCGAGAGCGCCTATTCGCACTATGCCATAGCCAACATGACGGGCGCGAACCGCCTTCTGATCGGCGTGGGGTGGTCGTCGCTCGTGCTCCTCTTTGTGGCGCGCTACCACAGGCAGGTGCATCTGACCTCTGACAAGCGTACGGACATCGTCTTTCTCGGCATGGCCACGCTCTACGCGCTCTTCATCGCCTTCAAGGGCACGCTCACCGTGTGGGATGGCGCGATTCTGCTCGGCATCTACATCTGGTACATGACCATCATCGCAAGGCGCGAGGTCGAAGACGAGGAGGTCGGCGGGCCCGCCGCCGTGCTCGCCATGATGCGCCCCAGGCACCGCATGCTTGCCGAGGCCGCGCTCTTTCTCTTCGCGGCGCTCGTCATCCTGTGCAATGCCGAACCCTTCAGCGAAAACCTCGTGGCGAGCGGCAAGGTGCTCGGCGTGAACGAATTTCTGCTCGTGCAGTGGCTCGCGCCCATCGCCTCCGAGGCGCCGGAGTTCATCGTCTCGCTCATGTTCGCGTTCCGCGGCATGCCGGGCCTCGCCCTGGGAAGCCTGCTCGCCTCGAAGCTCAACCAGTGGACCCTGCTCGTGGGCATGATACCCGGCGTGTACGCAGCATCGAGCGGCGGCATCTCGCCTTCCATCCCGCTTGATGCGCACCAGCTTCTGGAGATACTGCTCACGGCCGCGCAATCCTTCTTCGCGATGGCGCTTCTGCTCGATCTGTGCCTGCGCACGCGCGAGGCCATACTGCTGCTCGCGCTTTTCTGCGCGCAGCTTCTGGCCCCCCTGTACGAAATGCATTTCGAGGCCGTCTTCGGCCTCGTCCACGATCCCCTGCGGCTGCACTGGATCTATTCCTGGGTGTATCTGGGCCTCGGCGTGCTGTGGTTCGCCATGCACCGGAAGGGGCTGAAGAATCTCAGGCTCGGCTTTCGGGTATGAAGGTCTGGCTGCCCGTGTACGCGCTTGTCTTCCGTTTCCACGGGGCTTATAGAGTAACCATGCCTTCTGTTTTTTGCGGGAGGGTGCTTATGCCGTTTTCTTTCGTGCAGCGTCTTTTTTTCAGAGCGGCCGCGCTGTTGCCGGTTTTCGCGCTCTTCCTTGCCGCGCCCGGGATCCACTCTCTCGCGGGCCCGTTTGCCGGCAATGCTTTCGCCGCGTCCGCCAGGGGCGATGCAACGTCCGCCAAGCCCCTCCCCACCGCGACCGCCTCACCCAAAGACGCGGCCCCGCTGACCCCGGAGGAGGAGCGCGCCATGAAAACGGAATCCCCCGCCGCGATGCCCACGGGCGAGGAGGATACCCAACCAGAAGTTGATGTGACGCAGGGCAACGAGGCGAGCGGCACGTCAGAACAAGCCGTCTACAGCGGGGTGACCAACGCCCAGATACTGCGGGGCGGCGGTGGCAGGCCCTCCGTCAGCCTGTACTATCCCGTCTTCGGCGATCCTCGCGTGGATGTCCTCATCCGCGAGTGGATCGCGTCGAGCGCTGATTCCTTCGAGCGACAGGTCGCCCTTGAACCCGGCGGGGACAAGGATTCCGCCCCCGAAGACTATGCCAACTGGGAGTTCTCGGGAACTTTTGAGCTGTCGCGTCCCTGCGAAGGCGTCGTGAGCGTCGTCTTCTACCTCTACACGTATACGGGCGGCGCGCACGGCAACCGAGAGTGCGTCTGCTTCAATCTTGACCTTCAGAACGGGCGCGAGCTTCAGCTTGGCGATCTTTTTGACAACCCCCGCTCGGCCCTCGACCTTTTGAGTGACTGGTCTCGCACTGCCCTCAAGAAACAGCTCGCCGAGGATGCGGACGAGACGATGATACGCGCTGGCACCGAACCCGATGCAGAGAATTTCGACTGTCTCGTCCTGCAGGAGGGAGGCGTGCGCATACTCTTCCCCGTGTATCAGGTGGCTCCGTGGAGCGTCGGCGAGCAGCGCGTCTTCATGCCCGTTTCGGCGCTTTCCGCCGCCGGGCCGTCACGGCGCATCTGGCCCGCCGCCCAGAACGCTCCACAATAGGCCAAGAGGCCGTCATGCGCACGCATAGCCACTTTCTTCCGCAAGGCAGAGCCCCCCGCCGGCTTCTTCCCCTGACAGCCTGGCTTTTCGTTCTCTTCAATCTTTGCCTGCCCGCGGCGGCGCAGGCCACCAGCGAGGATGCCGAGGACGATGCTGCAAGACCGTACAGGCCGTGGCACGATGCCTTGACCGAGAGCGCCGCAGCGGCCGGGATATCCGGCTCTCCGCAGCTCGGCCTGCAGGACCATCTTCTGCAACGGCCGCTCCCCGACGACGGGGCGACGGCCGACGCAACCGCGATGACGATCACTCTGCACTATCCCTCAATAGGGCATAAGGCCGTGGACGCCGACATCCGCGCCTGGGCGGCGGGCATCGCCGATGCCTTCACCCGCCACTTTGACAGCGGCGCCCTTGCCGCGGCGCCGGCGACGGTCGACCTGCGCTCGACCTATACGGTGGACAGGCCGTCACGCCATGCCGTGAGCATCACCTTCGAGCTGTGGAACGACACGGGGGGACTGCACCCCAACCTTGATGTGCTGACGCTCAACTACAGCCTGATAACGGGCCAGCGCCTGGCGCTTGCCGACATCTTCGCCGACCCGGACGAAGCCATGCGCCTCATGAGCGCATGGTCGCGCAGGACGCTTCTGCGCAGGCTCGGGGTGGGCCAGCTGCGCGCCGCCTCCGAAGGACTCGCACCTCTCGTCGAGAATTTCTCGAGCCTGACGCTCGTGCCCGAAGGCGTCTGCATCAATTTCCAGCCCTATCAGGTGACGGGCTGGGAGATGGGCGTGCAGAAGGTGCTCATGCCCCTTGCCGAGCTCGCGCCCGCCGGGCCATTCTCCATCCTGTGGGCGGGCGACACGCCATAGTGTCTTTTAAAATCTAGACTTTTTGTAGATTTTTTGCTATCTTTAAAAAGATTTCCCGGCTTGTCAGCAGCACCCCTGTTGCCATTCTCCATCCTTTGCAAATTCTATGACGGAATATGCTTATGCATGAACCCAAGAATGCAAAACGCATCCCCATCAGAAAACGCGTTCTCATAGCGTGCCTCCTGACCACCATCCTTGCAGTCCTCGCAACCGTCGGGATCAGCCTGACGGCCATATTCAAGATTAAGAATGACTCTATCAATACGCTTACACTTCAGCTTGAGCATAATTTCAAGAGTCTTGTGGAACAAAAAGCGAAAAATACGGATACGAGACTTGAATATTATGAAAAATATATAGTCTACTTTACGGATTTTATCGAGGATATGTATAAGGATAGAGATTCTCTCATAGCATCCGGAAAGTATATTGATGCCCCGAGGCCGTCAACGCCCAAAGACGCGTATGCCATGTCCGGGATACTCGCTACTGAAGACATGATGCCAAAAGACGTGCATGACGACATGTTCTTCTTCAGCCATATGGAAAAAACATGGAAACCCGTTGTTGAAAATAATGACGGCCTGATCGATACTGTTTATGTGGGAACAAAAAGCGGCTTTCTTCCGGCCTATGACAAGTACTCGTATTTGACAGCCGTCCCAGAAGGAAGGTATCTCTATTATAATTTCCGAGAATCGGAATGGTACAAAAAGGGGATGAAGGAAAACGGCATCATTTATACCGGCCTGTATAATGATTCTCAGGGGCGCGGGCTCACAATAACCATTGGAAAGGGCTACAATGACGCCAATGGGGAGAGGCAGGGCGTATGCTGTGCTGATTTTGACCTGACGGGTCTCTACAAGGAAATGATCAGCATCAACTTTGGCAAGGGCGCGGCGACATTCGCCCTTGATCCCAATGGGAATATCATTTCCCCTGAAAGAAAAATAGCCAATACATTTATAGAGACAGGCCTTCTTAAAAAGGATATAGACGCCATCCTGAACAAAAACGGCATTCTGCAAACTGAGGACGCCTTCTATATCTATACTCCTGTGTCGCGCGTCGGCTGGACGCTCTGCGCCCGCATTCCGAAGAGCATCGTGCTGGCGAGCGTCAAAGCCATGGATCAGACGATATGGGCAGCCATTATCGCAACGGTATGCGGTCTTCTCGCCATAATACTGACTATCGTTGCGGCTACGGATTCCGTCGCGGTAGCCATCACACGGCCCATGGAACAGCTTTGCAAGGATATGGAGACAATCGGCCAGGGAAATCTTGAGCACAAAGCCACCATCATACGGAACGACGAGGTCGGGGATATCGCCATGCAGCTCAACGGCATGGTGGACAGCCTGAAGGCGGCCAGGGCCTCTCTCAGGGATTCCCAGCAGAAGGCGGCCAAAATGACCGAGCTCGCCACGACAGACCCTCTTACCGGGGTGCGGAACCGAACCGCATACGACACTGAAATACAGGCAATTGATTCGTCGATAGCCGACGACATGACCGATTTCGGCATAGCGATGGTGGACATGAACTTTCTCAAGCACATCAATGACGTCTATGGGCATGAGAAGGGAAGCATCGCGCTTAAAAGGCTTTGCGCCATCATCTGCACCGTGTTCGCGCACTCGCCGGTTTTTCGCGTGGGCGGGGATGAGTTCATCGTTGTGCTGAAAAACCGGGATTACCACAATATCAGCGACCTGGTCTCAGAATTCAACGAGACCCTTGAAACGCTGCAGAACGATGCGTCCCTTGAGCCGTGGGAGAAGGTTTCCGCCGCCATCGGCTACGCCCTCTTCGATCCGCGGCTGGACAGCACCAGCAAGACGGTGTTCATGCGCGCCGACAAGGCGATGTACGCCCGCAAGACGCAGATGAAGGCTTTGCGGACGGCGTAATGCCGCAAGCCGGCGGCTACGCCTTGAGCTCCGCAAGTTTCCGCGCGATGAGCGCCGCCTTGGCGCGGCCGATGCCGGGCAGGGCGCACAGCTCGTCCTGACTCGCCCGGCGCATGGCGGCGACGCTGCCGAAGGCGTCCCACAAAAGGCGCGCCGTGGCCGGGCCAATGCCCGGCAGGCGCATAAGCTCTCCCGAAAGCGCCGCTTTGGCGCGCGCCCGTCTGTGGCGCCCGATGGCAAAGCTGTGGGTCGCGTCACGTATCTGCTGCAAAAAGAGAATCTCCGCTCCCCCGGCGCGCAGTGGCAGGGGATTGCTTCTGCCCGGCAGGAAGATTCGGTCGCTCACGTTGCCCGCGCGGCGGTCGGCGCGCCCCTGCTCGTCACGGGCCTTGGCAATGCCCGCCAGGGCAAAGAAGCCCCCCTTGCCCGCGTCTTTCAGTGCCCGGTCGACGGCAGCCACCTGTCCGCGGCCACCGTCGATGAGCAGGAGATCGGGCCACGGCGGGCCGCTTTCAAGACGCCGCGCCACCCAGGCATAGAGCGAGGCGCAGTCGTCGCCGCCGTCCGGCATGGCGTACGTGCGGTAGGCGCCGCGGGCGGGCAGGCCGTTCTCGTACACCACCATGCCGACGCGCGTCTGGCGGCCGCCCGTATGCGAGACGTCCACGCATTCTATGCGCAGGGGCGGCCCATCGAGATGCAGGGCGCGGGCTATGCGATCGAGGATGGACCCG
>JAILMX010000219.1 GCA_024692205.1 Desulfovibrio sp.
GACAAGGAAACCTCGCCCGAAGCGGTAAAGCTGGCCCTGCAGGCCCTGAACAAGCTGCTGACCGAAGAGCTCGCGCGCCTTGAACCCAGGGTCCAGCCCGGGGCGGCAAAGGATGATGCGGACATCATGGCCCGCATTGACATGTGGGAAGGGGAGACGCGCCGTCTGCTCGGCAAGGCCGGCACCGTGCCGCCCGAGCTCGCCCGCCATGTGGAGGCGATCGCCGCCGAATCCTTCGAGATACTCAAGAACATGCGGCAGGATGCGAACGACAGGCGCATCGGCGACAAGTTCCTCACCCGCTACCTGCCGGCGGTGCACAAGGTGATTGACGATTACGTGCGCCTGGCGGCAGAGAACGTCCAGCAGCAGGAGATAGCCGAGGCCCTCGCCAAGGCCGACGACCTCATGGGCAGGATAGAGGCGGCTTTCCGCGACGAGCACGCCGCGCTTCTGCGCAACGACACGGTCAATTTCTCGGCGGAGCTCGACGCCCTGGACGCCCTGCTCAAGATGGGCGGGCATTGATCCACCTGCTTTCATGGGCCGCGCCCCGCGGCGCGGCCCATGCGGGCGGCTCTTGCAAAAAGGGATGATTGCGCTTAAAAAAACGGTTTTGGCCCGAAAAACGGCCTACACATCCTTTTGAGGTGACCGTCCATGACCCGCAAGGGACCGCATATATCCATATCTCCAGACTATGTGGTGAACCGCATACTGAAGATCAACATCGATGAATTCGCCGAATGGCCGGAATCCGTGCGCAACCTCGCCATCGGCATTGCGGAGGAGCTTTTCCTCGTCGCGTACAATCCCTTCATAGACGCGGCCACGGTGCGCGACAGCGTTGAGGACAGCTTCGCGCGCGAAAGCGTGTCGCTCGCCCATTACTACGCCACCGCCATCAGCGAGGGCATGACCATGTTCTGGTCGGCCCACGAGGCCGAGGCCGAGTTCCGCGAAAAGCTCATCGACGCCCTGGGCGCCTTTCTGCCCGAAGAGTGCTTCACCGCGAATCCGAGGGCGCTCATCGGTTCGGCGACGGATGCGACCGACCTGCGTCTTGAGCTGCCGCTTCTTTTCGTCTCCCCCGATACGACCGAGCAGGTCGCCCGCCTGATCCGGCTCGCGAACGAAATGAAGTTCGCCATCGTCCCCCGCGGGGGCGGCTCGGGCATGACGGGCGGAGCGGTGCCCGCGCGCAAGCGCACGGTCGTGGTCGCCATGACGCGCCTGACGCACATCGGCCCCATTGATCTCGAGAACATGACCATGACCTGTCAGGCGGGTGTCATCACGCAGGCGGCCATCGACGCCGCGGATGCGGCGGGAGCGCTTTTCTCCGTGGATCCGGCCTCGAAGCAGGCCTCGACCATAGGCGGCAACGTCTCCGAGAACGCAGGCGGCCCGCACGCCTTCGAATACGGCACGACCCTGGACAATCTTCTGTGGTGGCGCATGGTGACGCCCACGGGCGAGATCATCACCGTCGAGCGAGAGAACCATCCCCGCCACAAGATCCTGCCGGATGAGACGGCCGTCTTCGCCGTCAAGGACCAGAGCGGCGGCGTGCGCAACGTGGTGCATCTGCGCGGCGACGAGATCCGCCTGCCCGGCCTCGGCAAGGACGTGACGAACAAATTTCTCGGCGGCCTGCCCGGCATGCAGAAGGAAGGCACCGACGGCATCATCACCGAAGCCTGCTTCATCGTTCACAGGAAGCCGCATCTGAAGCGGGTCATGGTGCTGGAGTTCTTCGGCCGTTCGATGCACTCCGCGGCGGTGGTGGTGCGCGAGCTCGTGGCCCTGCGCAACCGCATACGAGAGACGGGCGACTACGCCCACCTTTCCGCCCTCGAGGAATTCAACGCCAAGTACGTGCAGGCCCTCGAATACAAGCGCAAGTCGGCGAAATACGAGGGCTCGCCCATATCCGTCATCATCCTTCAGGTTGACGGCGACGAGGCGCCCCTGCTTGACCGTTGCGTCGCCGACATCGTGAAGGTCGTCGAGGAGCAGGAGAACGTCGACATCATCGTGGCGAAGGACGACCGGGAGGCCGACCTTTTCTGGGAGGACAGGCACCGCCTTTCGGTGATCGCCAAGCGCACCTCTGGTTTCAAGATCAACGAGGATGTCGTCATCCCTGTCACGCGCATACCCGATTTCGCGCTCTACCTCGAGCAGGTCAACCTCGAATGCACGGCCAGATCCTACCGCAGCATGCTGCACGAGATCGGCGCTTTGCCGGGCTTTCCCATCGAGGAAGGAGAACTCGACCGCGAGTACGCGCAGGTGACCAAGATGGCCAAGGGCGACGTGAGCGCCACCGAAGTCTCCGACAACGACGTCGAGAAGCGGGCGGACGCCTTCACCGAGCGCCTGAAGGCGGCCTACCCCGCGCTTGCGCGCAAGATCA
>JAILMX010000227.1 GCA_024692205.1 Desulfovibrio sp.
TGCGTCAGGAACTCGTTCACCTGCGACACTTCAAAGTTGCGCTCCGCCCCCTCACGCGCCTGGAGGAAGCTGTCGGCCTCGTCTATCACCAGCACGGCGCCGTCGGCGTCAGCCTCGGCAAAGGCACTGGCGATATTCTTCTCCGTTCCGCCCACGTATTTGTCGAGCAGGTCGCTGGCGCGCCTGACCAGGCACGGCCTGTCGAGGGCTTCCGCCAGATGCCGGGCCAGCGCCGTCTTTCCCGTTCCGGGAGGGCCGTAGAAAAGCAGGGTGCCCATGCCGGGCCTGGCGCTCGCCGTGCCGTTGCGCATGCGCGCGTCGAGGCGGCGGCAGGTGTTCACGAGGGGCTGCACCGGCTTTTCGGTGCAGGTCCCCTTCAGATCGAAGGCTTCGGATTCGCTGGCTTTCACGCGCGGCTCACGGCCGTCGTTCTGCAACGTCACCTGGGCCTTGAGAAGCTGTTCAAGGCAGGGCATGAACTCCTCCCTGGCCGCGATCCGCTTCGCCTCCCTCATGGCGCTTTCCATGACGGCCACTTGCACCGGATAGCGCTCGGCGAGCAGATCGACCTGCTCGTCGTTCAGGCGGCAGGAAACCCGAAGCCTCCTGGCGATGCTGCGCCACTGGGCGCGCCGCTCCTTTCTGCCCAGTTCCGGAAAGAAGATGCTGTAGCTGAAGCGGCGGCGCACGGCCGGATCGAGATGCCCGACCATGTTGGTGATCCAGACGACGCGCTGGCCCGGCTGTTCAAGGAAGGGGTTGAGCCATGCCTTGGGAGAGGCCGTCTTGCGGCGTGTGCCGAGATCGGTGTCGAGCAGGTATTCCGCCTCGTCGGCGAGGACGAAAGCGCCTTTGTGGCGCGACGCCAGGCGAACGCAGGCCGTCAATGCGGTCCGGCGGTCGCTGGGGGAATCGTCGTCCCTGCACGGCACGGCCCACGCCCGCACGCCGAGTTCCTTCGCGAGGCTGCCGGCAAAGGTCGTCTTGCCCGTTCCCGGCGCGCCGTAAAGGAGAATGTGCCTGGGCCTTGGGCTCTTGTCCCGCAAAAGCTTCAGGACCATATCCCTGTCTTCCGGCTTCACGTTGCAGGCGCTCAGGGGGAGGGGGCTTTTCCCTACCGGCAGGCAGAAGGTCTTTTCCAGGTCCTCCCCGTTGCCCGTTCGCCATATTTCTTCCACGTTGGACGTCAGGCGGATGTTGCAATTTTCGTCGAGAATGCCCATGTGCGACAGCTGGGAAATCCGGCTGTTGCAAAGGCTCACGGGGATATTCAGCATCTTGGCCAAATTGCCGCGGTTCTCGTATTCCTCAATGTCCAGACGGCTGCTGAAATAATGGGAAAGCGAGCTGTAGTTGCTGAAAAGGAAAGCGAAGGTGCAGATCTCGATCGCCGCATCGTCAAGGCCGAAAAAATCCCGGATGGAGCGGATGATGGGAGGCCGTGCGGCGCCTGCCCGTGAGCTCCGCTCCAGTCCTTCCGCCACCTGCTCCAGAATGGGCGGGAGGGTTTCGGGATGCTCCTCCACGATTTCCTCAAAATTACGGTAGAGATAGCGGTCCGGCCGCTTCGCCAGAGTGTTGGCGACCGTCTTGAGCCTGCCGCCGCGCAAGGCCGGGTGGGCCTTGTCGGCCACAGCCTGCCGGAACCATTGCGAAAGCCATTGCAGGCCGCCGCAGCACCAGCCGACGGTGGAGAAGAAATCGTCATCATAGTCCGTGATGATGCCATGGTCCATAAGGCGCCTGAGCCAGATGGCCGCCTGGGCCCGGGGATAGTCGATGGTTCTGGAACAGTTCGCAGCCGTCAGATAGCCGGAAAAAGTGCATGTGTGACGCATAATGCCCTCCTGTTTCCGGCAGTATGGGCGGCTGTCGTTTCAGAATGCGAAACGCTTGAAAATTTATTTCGCTGGCGAAGAGCTTTCGGGCAAGGGCTGCGCGTAGCCGAGCGCCGCGGCTTTGAGTTCCTCCAGCACCCGTTTTTTGAGCCAGTCCGGCGCGAGCACCCGGGCTGCGCTGCCGAAGCCCAGAACCCAGGAGACGACCTCGGCTTCGCTCTGGGCGCCAAAATCCAGCGTGAGGCTGCCGTCGTTATGGACGGTCATTTCCTGATCGCCGCTCCATGTCCTGTCGTAGACATAGGCGGAAGCGGAGGGCGCGAAACGGACGCTGACGCGGAATACGTCGCCGCCCATGGTGCCGAACGGGCCGGCGTCCGGCCCCTGCTGGGCTGCCGGCGGCGGAGGCAGGCAGGATGAGGAGCGGCGGGTCAGGCGCACATCAAGGCAGCGCTGAAGATACAGGGAGAGGGGATTGTCATAGACAGGCTGCACCGGGCCGTTGGCCGGCACTTCCCAGCCGAGGAAGGAAATGCTTTCGCGGAAGATGATGAGCCGCATGGGCGCGAAAAAAAAACGTGCGGCGAAGGTCGGGCAGGCCGCGGCGGTAGGTCAGCTCGCAGACGAGCTTTTTCTGCACGGCCTTGAGCAGCCGGGAGTAGCGCTCCTGGTGCGGCTCGTAGTCGATGTGCCCCTTGCCGTAGATAAGGCTGACGCCTTCGGCGTTTGCTCCGGGGGCGCTTGCCGCTGGGGATGCTTTCTTCTCCAGCAGAGCGCTGATGCCCTTGGGAAGAATGTGCAGCAGCATGTTGCGGCAGAGGCTCAGCCGGGTGAGCTCCCTTGCGTCCAGCGACAGAATCGGCTGTTCAGGCCTTTTCATGCGGTACAAATGCTCGCGCCCCCTGATTGAGGGCGGATCCAGCTTGCCGAAGCCGGATGCCTCCAGCGAGGCGAGGAGGCGAGTCACGGTCGCCTTTGAGCAGTCCAGCACATCCACAAGCTCATTTAGGGAAATGTAGTCTTCCCCCCGCAGCATGAGCAGGGTATAGAGGTGGAGAAGCTTTTCGTTTGGCTTGGCATCGGAACGCTTTTGGGGCATGGTGTTCTCCCTTGCGTGCTTTCATGGGTGAAGCGGCACCTGAACATAATGCAAAACGCTTATCGCTTCCAGGGGCGCCAATTCGCCTGTTTCACTTCCACTCCCTTTCATCGAATGAAGAGCCTTCAGCATTGCATTTCAGCCTTCACTCTGTAAGTCAGGGGCCAAACTGTTGAAAAGGCATTCTCTTCAGGCATTCGAGCTTGATTCAAAACGCATTTCGCAAGTCAGAAATCACTTCTGAAAGAAGCCGTTGACATGCTTCGCCCTCTCTGTCGGATGTTTTGTATATAACAATGCTATCCCTTATTAAACGCAATTTC
>JAILMX010000243.1 GCA_024692205.1 Desulfovibrio sp.
TTTTGCGCCGTGCCGGCGCATGAGGCTGGAGGGTAGCCGTGCGAAGCCAGATCGGTTATCCGAAGCGGGGCTTTCTGCCTGCTCTCAGCAGGCCGCGGCGGCCCGCCTCTTGTGCCGTTTCAGCGTCGACACGCTGATGCCCGTCAGCCTTCTCACCTGGCTGTAGCTGTGCTCGCCAAGCAGCGAGAGCGCGTGGCCCATCTGCGCCTCCGTGAACTTGAAAGGCCGCCCGTCGCGGTATCCCGGCTTCTGCCTTGCTATGCGCCGGCCTTCCTGCGTGCGCTCGACGATCATATCTCTTTCGAACTCGGCAAATCCGAGCATCATGGTCCGCAATAATTTTCCGATTGCCGTGTCGTCGATGGCGCCCATGTTCAGGATCCGGACGCAGACGCCTTTCGCGTTGACCTCGTCGATCAATTCCAATCCTTCGCGAGCGGACCGGGCGAAGCGGTCAAGCTTGGTCACCATGAGCGTATCGCCCGCCTCGAGCAGGCCGACCAGCTTCTCGAGCTGCGGTCGCCTGGTCGTGCTGCCCGTGCACACCTCCTGAAAGACCTTTTCCGCCCCCGCGGCCTCGAGCGCGACGCGCTGGGCTTCGAGAGAGTTTCCGTCAGTGGCCTGAAGGCGGGTGGAGACTCTGGCGTATCCGTATATCATTATATATATGCCTCCTGCTGATTTATGACCATGGTTTATGGCCCTGTTTGCATGGGCGTTTCATTTCGAACGAGGATTCCAGACCGAATGTTTCTAAATTAGGTACTCCCCTTCAGACGAGATCTTCGGGCGTGAGAGCGAGTCGGTCTTGTCCTGATATTGTTTGTGCTGGGCAACGGCAAAGGTGTAAATGGACAGAAAATAGAGCAGAGTGATGGCAAGGCCTATTTTGCGACCGAAGAATTCTTCAGCCAATTCGGTGATGTCGCTGCCGGGATGGGCCGAGGCCAGCACAAAACGGGTAAGGCCACGATGGGCCAGATAGGTCATGGGCCCTACCAACAAGGTCATGATGAGTAAAGGCCACATGCCCGCAATGCCCGCGGTGATGGGCAAAAAGAGAATGCCCGCTCCGACCGCTGTACCGAAGAGGTTGAGGGTCCAAAGAATGTCGAATTTCTTTTGTTGCTGCGCGGTGGACACGGGCTTTACTCCCAAAAACGTGAGGCAGGGCCATGCGACGAGCTTACCCCGGTCATGCGTAAGACAACGGCTTGCTGATGAAAAATCTTATTGATGCCGAGTATAGCATTATTTCAGGCTGTCAGGCTGCCGATGATTTTTTTTGAAAAAAATGTGTTTTTGACTTGACGACAAATACCGTCATGATTATAGTTAGGTTGAGACAGCCGGAGGCGGCTTAGAAAAAAGCGGAAGTCTGCTTCCAAACGTGAACCGCCGTATAGGCGGCTTAGAAAAAAGCGGAAGTCAACTTCCAAACGTGAACCGCCGTATAGGCGGCTTAGAAAAAGGCGGAAGAAAGCCCCCTGATTTGGGGGCTTTCTTCATTTCTATGCCGATTCTGTATTCTATGTTGTGCGCCGAAGACGTTAGCGTGCTGCCGACGAAGCGAGGGGAACGTAGTTGGTCATAATCAAGTTTTCCATCAGGCCGTATCCTTCGTCCGGTCTCCCTTCGCAGCCTCAGGACTCCACTCGAATCGGCAGAGCGTCTTCAGGAAGCTGTCCGCTTCCCTAGGAACAAGGCCTTTCACGCCGTCAACAGCGGTTCAAATCCGCTTGGGGACGCCACCAAAGAAATCAGGCAGTTACGACAATAATCGTAGCTGCCTTTTCTTTTACAATGCTAACCTATTGCTAACCACTTGCGTAATCGTTCTCTGGAGTGCTTTTTCGGGGATTGGACACTTTCTTTGCATGGTTAGCATGGTGTTAGCAAAAATTCACACTGCAAGGAACAGGCTGAAAGTAAGACAACAGCCCTCAATCTCCTACTTCCGCTCCCGATTCTTGACCTGCACCGATGGCAGAGGATGGAACTCCGGCTAGCGAGCATTCATAGAGATTCTGTACATCCTGCCTCATTCCAAAAAACCCGGTGGGGGTGCATCGGAAATGGCCGGAGCCGCCGTGCTGGAAGCCACAGGAACCTCGCCCAGGCAAAAGCCTTTCGCTTTTGCCGCCTCCTCAAAGGAATGAACCGTGAGGCGCAGCGCGCCGAACGATTCCACGTGGATGGCAGTGATGTCTTTAGGACAATGCTTTTCACAGTATCCGCATCCATAGCAGCGTTCTGGCTTGACCTGCGGCACGGGAACGGAATGCCCGGGCTGTACAATGGAATCGATGGCTCCCCAGGGGCAGTTTTCGTTGCACACCATGCATCGCCTGTTCTCCGCCCAGGCCAGACAGGTTTTCTTGTCAATGACTGCGGTTCCGATCTTGGCCCAGCGCTTTTCAGCAAGCGATAGTAGCTGGATGGCATGGGTCGGGCATACCGCGCCGCAGGCCGAACAGTCGGGTCTGCAAGCTCCCTTGCGTGGATCAAGAAAGGGTGTCAGCAAAGAGGAGAATCCGAATCCAAGGTCTGCCGGCTGGAGCCCTCCGGAAGGACATGCCTTCATGCATTCGCTGCAACGCAGGCAAAGCTTAAGAAACGCTGTTTCCGGCAGGCTTCCCGGAGGCCTTATCGGCACCAGCTTCGGATTGATGTGCGCATCGGCCTTATGCAAGCCCGCCAGCGCTACGCCCGAAGCAATAGCCCTACACAGCATCCGCCGGGAAGGATCATATTCGGGGGCGGCAGCGGACTGCCTCTTCAAGAAGCTGAAGCTCACGGAATGGGTTCTGCATGCCTGGGCGCAGCAGCCGCAGGCCAGGCATTCAGAGGAAACAGACTGCATTGGGTCGTGAAGAATGCCCATCGGGCAGGCCTGCGAGCAACGTCCGCATGCCGTGCAGGCTGAAGAAACATGACGCCTGCGCAAGGCTTTTTTTGAAAGAAGCGCCATCAGCGCCCCTGCAGGACAAAGGCAGCGACACCAGAAGCGCGGCTGCACCATTTCCAGCATTGCAAGGACGAGCCAGAATGTGCCGGTTAGCCATGCGGTCTGAAAAAGCCGTGTTTCCGGCTGCCAGTACGTGATGTCTTCCAGCCTAAGCCACTGCAGCAGCGGCGATGCCGTATTGACAATCAGGTGCGCGCCTTCCAGTCCCAGAGGATGGAGAACCAGCGTGAAGAGCCTTGTCAACAACGGCAGGGGGGCTACCCAGAAGGCGAGATTGACGCTGCATGCAGCCGCAGCGGCAACCGCCGCTAGGAGCAGGTATTTTGTGTGCCGAGGTAACGCATCTTTCAAGCTCGTTTTTTTCCGTCGCGCGACGAAATGCCTGAGCAAAGTGCCCGATGCGTCAAGCACCGCTCCCATGGGGCAGAGCCAGCCGCAGAAAAGCCTTCCCGCCAGCAGGGCGCTAATCAGGACAAGCAAAGACGGGAAATGCTCGAGAAGGAGTTCGCGGGCGCATACGGATGCGGTTATGCCGGCCAAAGGATCCAGCCGTAGGAAGAAGTCCGCCGGAATGGCGGATATGACTCCGCTGCCCGCCGCTATGAAAAGCAGAGAGAAAAGAGCCAGGCTTGCCGCCTGCGTTATCCGTCTGGCTGAAATGCGCATTGCGTTTCTACAGGGTTATCCGGCGGACAGTCAGGTTTTCAATGTCCATGCGGCCAAGGCCGCGAGCATGGGCCTGAGACACATGTCCGACCTGGCGCGGCTTGATACGGCGCCCATACCATTCATACGAGGCAATGGCCATGGCATCGGCAGCGACGGGATCTGCCGAAGCGATGACTTCTCCGGGAGTAAGGACTTTGCCCGGACCGTAGGGACCGTTCGTGCTGAGCACTCGGCTTGCATCAATCACAGACAGCGCCGGCCGGATGACCTCACAGAGGTCAATAAGTGACGTATCGAGATCATAGCGCCAATGCATGATGTTCCTATCAAGGATGAGCCCCATCTGCCCCTTCAGCGACAGACTGACTCCGGTAGAAGAATTCGTCTTGGCCACGGGGGAGGCTATGAGTACGTCCGCGTCAAGCACGTCCTTCATGAAGGCATTGCGCCGCATCTCCTTCGCACCCTCCAACGAAATATCCCTGTAGTAGCGCTCGTGGGTGAGATTGCGGCATGTGCCCCTGACGATGCTGTCGCATGCGTCAAGGATACCAGAGAGTTCGAGGGATCGTGTCCCGCTTTGAAAGGCATGGTCAAGCACGAGTACGGAAGAAGCCCCGGCTTCCAGGCACATGGCAAGCAGGGTGCGTACCACTTCCGGGTGGGTGTTGCATCCGCTTTCGATATCTGACGTAAAGCTCATGTTGGGCTTGATGACAACTTTTTGCCCGGGCTTTACAAAGGCTGACATGCCGCCAAGGAGATCCACTGCAGCCTTGGTCGCCGCTGCCGGTTTCCCTTTGACCACGGCTATGTCGGGAGTGTCCGCGGCAAGGAGGATTCCAGGATTTCCCGGAAATACGGCGGCTCCTACGATTGCCGCTGCTTGGAGTTTAATAAATTCGCGTCTGTTCATATTCAACGCTCCTGATGCCGCTTGCCCCGCAGTTCAACGGACGTGGTTACCAACAACAATTTAGAGACGGACATGACCTTTTTAATCATTAGTCAGTTCGTAATGACCGCTGGAGCAAGGTCTTGCCTCGACATTATACGTCGTTTTCCTCGCACGTCCACTGACCTTGCGGCTGGTTGTGCAATCGCCAAAAGGCCTCGGCAACAGTGCTGGCCTCCTGAGAACGGGGACCCACGGCTCTGGTCACATTAACGCAGGCTATATGGACATTTTTCGATGCCAGTTCGCCAAACAGCGCATGCGTCATGTTACGGATGCCCGCCTTGGCAACCCCAAGGGCCAGATACTCCGGATGAGGATTATGCGCCAGGATGCCGCCTGTAAGAAGAATGCTGCCCCTGCCACGCCTTATCATGGCCGGGGCGAATGTCTTGATAGCGGCCAACGCCCCGATGACGCCCACGCGGATATCCATTTCCAGAGAGTCACATGTCGCTGCCTCCAAGGATTCTGCATGAACGATGGCGGCATTGTAATGCAGCACGTCTACACCCTCGGAAAAACGCTGCCCCAAAGCGGCCATTTGCGCCATGTTCGCTGCGTCAAGAACGATAGTATCCGCCTTGGCTCCTGTGGAGTTGTGTAACTCCTCCGCCAACGCAGTCAATTTTTCCGCTGTGCGGCTTGCCAAAACGGGACGGTAACCCTCTTTTACAAATCGAAGAACTGTGGCAAGGCCAATGCCAGGGCCGGCACCAATACTGAAAAAAGTCTTTTCCATGTTTTCCTCCCAAGGATTGAAAAAGGTATCATTAACGCTGCACAGTGAATGCTGATTTCTCCGATTTGCGGAGAAACCTGCGGCTTACTGCCGTAAAGAACAGGGGCGTCAGGTACAGGCCAAGTACCGTGGCAGCCAGAACGCCGCAAACAACAGTCACCCCCACTGCGTTTTGCGCTCCTGAACCTGCCCCGCTGTTGAGAGCCAGAGGCAGCACCCCCAGCATAAAGGCCAGCGAGGTCATGACAATTGGCCGCAATCTCTGGCGTACTGCCTTAAGCAAAGCGGCCTGCAGTTGCATCCCTTTGGAGTGCAGTTCGCGGGCGAAGACGATAATCAGAATGGCATTTTTTGCGGCAAGCCCCATGACAGCTAACAGGCCGATATGAAAATACACGCCGTTGCTCATGCCGGAGAGCCAGGTTCCGGCAACCGCTCCCATAATGCCGGAGGGCACCACTAGCAGCACGGCCAGGGGGACGATCCAGCTTTCGTAGAGAGCCGCCAGGCACAAAAACACAGCCGCCAAGGAAAGGGCGTACAGCAAGCCCACCTGCGAGCCTGCCTGTTTCTCCTGCCACGACATGCCCGTCCATTCGAAACCAAAGCCTTCCGGCATGCCGGCGGCCAGTTCTTCCATGGCTGCCATGGCCGTGCCGCTGCTGCCGCCCGGCGCGGCCTCTCCCATGATCTTCACTGCCGGCTCGCCCTGATAGCGTTCCAGCCGCGGAGAGCCCGTGCCTTCATGCACGGAGAGGAAGGTTGGGAACGGAACCATGCCGCCCGAGGCGTTACGAACATGGTAACGGGCGAAGTCGCTTGCCTGCGTGCGATAAGGCGCGTCAGCCTGCATATAGACGCGCTTTGTGCGCCCCCTGTCGCTGAAATCGTTGACGTAGGCTCCACCCCAATAGGCCGAGATGGCGGAATCGATATCGCCCTTGTTCAGCCCATGGGCCATGGCCTTGTCTACATCCACCGCCAGATCATACTGCACGACATCGTCTAGGCCACCTGCCCGTACATTCGCAAGGCCAGAATGCGCCCGCGCCTGTGTCAGCAAGGCATCCCGCGCGGCCATGAGTGCTTCGTGCCCGCGACCTGTCAGGTCCATGAGTTCAAATTCAAAGCCCGCCGAACGGGCCATTTCCCGGATAGTGGCCGGACGGAAAAAGATAATGCGCGCCTCTGGCACATCACGAAAACGCGATTGCAGCCGTTTCTGGATGGCTGCCACCTGCGCTTCCGGGGCTTTTCGCGTATCCCAGTCGTTCAGTACGATGTAAAGCTGGCCGACATTCTGACCGGCACCGAAAAAGGAATAACCCGCCACGGTGAGCAAATTTTGCACTACGTTTCTTTCCTGCGTGAGGATATGCTCGCGGATGCCTGTAAGCACCGCCTCTGTGCGTTCCATGCTGGCGCCGGGCGGCAGCTGGACAAAGCCGTAAAAGGCTCCTTGATCTTCCTCTGGCACAAAAGATGTAGGCAGACGAAGCAGGAGAAAGATCGTTAAGGCCAATCCCAGAGCGAAGGCGACGAATACCAGCAAGGGGTGCCGTAACAGCGCACGCACCTGTGCCGTGTAACGACCAGCACAACGATCAAAACCCCGGTTGAATGTGACAAATATACGGTTTCTCGCTGGATGAGGACGCAGCATGGTCGCGCAAAGTGCCGGAGACAGCGTCAGAGCAACCAAGGCGGAAAGAACCATGGCCGTGACAATGGTGATTGAGAACTGACGATAGATTATGCCCACAGAACCGGGCATGAAGGCCATGGGGACAAAAATGGAAGCGATGACGAGTGCCACGCCAACAAGGGCACCGCTAATCTGCCGCATGGAGAGGCGCGTGGCTTCCAACGGCGGCAATCCGTCTTCGACCATGAGCCGTTCGACGTTTTCGACCACAACTATAGCATCATCCACCAGAAGGCCAATGGCCAAAACAATGCCGAACATAGTGAGCGTATTGACGCTCATGCCAAAGAATGCCAGCACGGCAAACACGCCAAGAAGCACTACGGGGATGGCGACCATGGGGATGAAGGTAGCCCGCCAGTTCTGAAGAAAAAGGAACATGACAAGACACACCAGCACCACGGCCTCAACCAGTGTGCGATAGACCTGCCGGATAGAGATCTCCACAAAAGGCGTGGTGTCATAGGTGATGACATAGTCCATGCCGGGCGGGAAAAAGGCTGACAGTTCACTGATTTTCGCTTTGATTGCCCTCGCCGTTTCAACGGCATTGGCACCGGGAGCCAAGCCGAAAATTAGTGAGGCTGCGGGCTGCCCGTTTATGCGAATGACATTGTCGAAACGCTCTCCGGCAAGCTCCACGCGGGCCACCTGTGAAAGGCGCAAGACTGAACCGTCCGTATTCCGCTTGAGTATGATGCGCTTGAAGTCGTCAACGCTAGTCAACCGTGAGGAAGCGTTGACCATGATGTTGATTTCCTGTCCTGCGGCGATGGGCCAAGCCCCCACCTGGCCGCCTGTTGTCTGACTGTTCTGCTCTCGAATGGCGCGGGCCACGTCCGAAGGGTTAAGGTGGTATTGCGCCATGCGCACCGGATCCAGCCACACGCGCATGGCGTACTGGGAACTCAATGTGGTTAGCTGCCCAACTCCAGGCACGCGGCTAAGAGGTTCCTGTAAATGACTGGCGAGGTAGTCGCCCAGATCCCCGGCATCCATTCCCTCACGGGAAATAAGCGCCATGATCAGCAGGATTCCCGCCGAGGACTTGCTGACCCGCAGGCCCTGCCTCTGCACTTCCTCCGGCAGCATAGGCGCAGCCAGCTGCAACTTGTTCTGAATCTGCACCTGGGCGATGTCTATATCCGTTCCGTTTGCGAAGGTGAATGTTAGTGTTGAGGTCCCCGTTGCGTCACTTTCCGAAGACATGTAAAGGAGGCCGTCGATGCCGCTGATTTGCTGCTCAATAATCTGCGTCACCGTATCTTCCATAGTGCGGGCGCTGGCTCCGGGGAATTTGGCTGTTACAACGACCTGCGGTGAAGCGATTTCCGGGAATTGGGCTACGGGCAGAGCCACAAAGGACAAACCGCCCACCAGCATGACTATGATAGCCAGCACCCAGGCGAAAATGGGCCGGCAGATGAAAAAGTCGGACATTCGCCTAGCCCTCCTTTCCCGCCGTACTGTCTTCTATCTGAAGGCGTTTGCCCGTCACCTTTTGGCCGGGCCGAACCTTGAGCAACCCTTCAACTAGCAGCAATTCTCCTTCCTTGACCCCCTCGCGCACGAGCCAGTGCCCTCCGTGGTCTCGCTCGATGGACACAAGGCGTGGCTGCGCCGTATATAGGCCCGGAGTGTCGGAAGGTTCCAGAACATAAACCTGCGGACGATTGCGCATGTCTCGTGTCACACTCCGCTGCGGTATGCGGATAGCTTTATCCAGTTTTCCCTCCACCAGTTCGGCCCGCACATACATGCCGGGCAAAAGAAGGCCGTCGGCATTAGCAAAGCGGGCACGGATGGTGACGGTGCCTGTCTCCGGGTCGGTGGCGATTTCAGAGAACAGCAACTCGCCATCCACAGGTTTTCCCGTATGAGGATTCACATAGGGGCTGCCGTTTTCCATCGTCAGCCGCACACGGGCCACGTCCGGCCTTTGCAGAACGCCGCTCGCAAAGGCTTGCCTCAGAGACACGAGTTCTGCGCTGGATTGGGTCACGTCTATATAGATGGGGTCAAGTTGTCGTATGACGGCCAACGGTTGTGACTGATTCGGCGTAAGCAAGGCTCCCTCCGTCACATGAGATCTCCCAATGCGTCCGCTCACTGGAGCCTTGACGCTTGTGTATCCCAGATTGATTTCCGCCGTGGCCAGTAATTTTTCGCAGGCGTCTATTTCCGCTCGCACTTGTTTGTATGCGGCAATGGCATCGTCACGCTCCTGCTTACGGACGGCGTTGCTTTGCGCCAGTAATACACAGCGCTCCATGTGCCGCCGGGCGGCATCTTCTCGCGCCCGTGCCTTCTCCAGATTGGCATGCGCGTTGTCGCGGGCAGCGCGGTATGGGGCTGAATCTATCTGGTAGAGAGTCTGCCCCGCCTGCACCGTCATGCCTTCTTCAAACAGACGTTTTTGCAGTATGCCGCCCACCTGCGGGCGCACTTCGGCCATGCGCAGGGGGGAAACACGCCCTGGCACTTCCCGTGTCAGCAGTACCGGTTCGGCCATGACGGTCTGGAACAAGACCGTGGGCGGTGTGACTTCCGGCGCCTTGCCTGTGGTGTTGTCACAGGCCGAGAGTAGACTCAACACGGCCAATGCGGCGAGAATGCGTCCGCCAAGGAACCTGGTCGTCATCAATGTTTTTTTCAGGACACAGAACATGACCGCTCCTTTTTATGAAGCTGGAGATTAATCAGGAACGCAATTCCCAGCACGATTATCCCAGTAACGGCGACAGTCTGCCAACCATGATGCGCCAGCAGCCAAGGGCCAAGGCTTGCCCCCAGCGCACCTCCACAGAAATTGGAAGCTACGCTGATAGAGTTACAGCGGGCACGGGTTTCCGGCCGTGTGGCAAGAATGGCCTGCTGCACACTGACGGTGGTTACATTGACACCAGGATCCAAGAGCACTGCGGCCAAGGCCAGAATCCATCCGCTGTCCGCAGACAAAGAAAGCAGCCATGCTCCTGTGGCAAGCCCCGTGCCCAAAAACCGCAAGGGATGTCCATATCCTTTGTCGAGCAGCCTCCCTGCCAGGATCACGCACGGAGGCGAAGTCAATCCGGCAAGTGCAAACACGGCCACCGCAGCGTGGCTGTAGTGCATATCCTGCAGCAGGCGCAGGGGGGCCGCTGTCCAGAACATGGTCAGAGCGGCAAAGGAAAGGGAAGACACCAAAAGCCACAAGGAAAGATGCGGCACAAGACGCGGCACTTCGCATAGTGAGCGAAGCATGGCCATGTAGCCCATGTCGTGGACTGATGGTCGCGTGCGGGGCAGCTGACGCCAAAGCATCCAGGCCAACAGTAGCATTGCGGCAGCGGCAAGGCCGTACATGCCTCGCCAGCCCACGAACTCCGATAAAAGGGACGAAGTGGGACGTGCCAACACGATCCCGCCGAACAACCCCGCAGTCACTATGCCCAGCACTCGCCCGCGCATGGCATCCGAGGCAAGGCTCACCGCGAAGACGATGACCACCTGCGTTGCGGCTGAAAAAATCCCGATTCCGAGGTGCGCGGCAAGAAAGGGGGATACAGAATGGCAGACCGCCGCCAGCGCCAGAAAACAACCCGCGCCCAGCGTCATTCCGACAATGAGCCTGCGATTTTCCCACACGTCACCCAATGGCCCCAGAAAAAGGATGCCAAGCATGTAGCCTACCTGAAGCATGGTAATGACAAGCCCGCTAGCCCCCGTCGTGAGCCCCACGTCTGCTGTCATGTCTGCCAGGATAGGCTGCGCATAATACATGTTGGCCAGTATCAGGTAACAGGCAGCCGATAGCAGAAGGAAGGGAGACGATTGCCTGGAATCTGTCTGGGTGGCCACTAACAAAGCCGGATCTTGTGCTTGAGTTCTTGATTTCATGGTGCCAGTATATGCGCAGCGGCTCAAAAATCGTTTGCTTAATACCGGCAATTTTTTGCCTGATACTGGCAAAAGCTACATAAATCCGAATAATGTGGTATCCATGGAACAAGCATGGAGGACATGATATGAGAGATAATCTCCGGGAAGCGGACTGGCTGCGAGAGGAAACGGTGCGGCTGCTATTACGTCACCTGCCGACGGCAGGCGATTACCCCTCTCCTGTTACAGGCATGACGTTCTTCCGCCGCGATGCCAGCGAACACGTTTCCAACTGCGTTTACAGGCCACAAGTCATACTGATAGCGCAAGGCTGGAAAAGCGCCGTTGTCGCCGGGCAAAAGGTTCGATACGGAGCTGGCCAGTTTCTGCTGACGGGTGTGGATATGCCGGCACAGGCCCGTGCTGTTGAGGTAACGCCTGGAAAGCCCTTCCTCTCCATAATGATCTCCTTGGACAAGGGCATACTCGACCAGCTGCTCATGGAAACAGAGAATTCGCAGACCGTGGGGGGAGTGCCTTCAGCCTTAGGCGTCGCCGATGCAGATACCCGTCTGTGGCGAGTCTTTCATCAACTGGCGGAATTATTCGACGCGCCGGGAGATGTTCCTGTTATGGTGCCGCTGTACCTCAAAGAACTGCACTATCGGCTGCTAACCGGTCCCTTGGGAGGACAGCTGCGGCAACTCTACCTTCCCGGAACGCCTTCACGACATATTGCGGGAGCCATTTCCTGGCTGCGTGAGAATTTCGCCACTCCCCTGCATATCAAGGAACTGGCACGGAGGGCTAATCTTTCAGAATCTGTCTTGTTCCGGCAATTCAAGAAGGTCACGTCGCTGACTCCGCTGCAGTTCCAGAAGCAACTCCGCTTGCAGGAGGCGCACAGGCTCATGGTGACCGAACATATGGATGCCAATTCCGCCAGCCTGTCCGTGGGCTATGAAAGCCCGCATCAGTTCAACCGGGAATACAAACGGCTCTTCGGCCAGCCCCCTTTGCGGGATGTCAGTCAATGGAGATGAGAAAGCATGCTTACGCTGAAAGGCTATATACACAAAAGAAAGCCGGACGGTATGCCGCCCGGCTGCTTCCAGTACTCCTCAGTCGGATTGTTCACAACATGTCGGGTCGTCGGAAAAAAGCCAAGGCTCCTTCCCCGTCCCGGTTCGGTTACGGAGATAGGAGCCTGCGGCACTTTTCAATTCCCAGCCACAACGCCCCCTGCTCACGACTCGCGTTTAGGCTTTGACTGACCCGGCTGCACGGTTGCAGTCGGAGTCGGCTTTGCGGCGTCAGTGGCACGCTTTTCGGCATCCTCGGCGCGTTTCACAGCTTCGGCGGCGCGCTGCTCGTACGCCGCAATGACGCGCTTCTCGGCCTCTTCGGCGCGCGTTTTCGCCGCATCCGCATCCTTTCACGCCTTCGACTTTCTGCGTGCGGTACATGTGCCTACGCCTGTCATATAAGGCATGGCATTCAGGAGACAGGCTTGTCATGTCCGCACAGGCATATAGCCGGCCGGCATTTTCCACCAGGGGGATGAAGTCACCGCATGGAAGCGCCTAGCCTGGCTTTTCCCGCCTCTTCACACTTTTTCCAAGCCAGAATGCGCAAGGCATTCCTTCCAGACGCCACAGGTCGCTCTGTACCATGTCGAGGACGTGGTACTCCGCGTCCTGATACTTTCCGTCAATGCGCCTGTGAAAATGCCCGGCTATCCAGAGGGACGGCCGACATTCCTCGAGGACTGCATCCAGAACCTTCTGGCTGGGATCGAGCCCGAAATCGAGCTTGTGGTCGAAACACGTGAAGCCTTTGAGATTGTCTTCGCCGAAGAGGTTGGGAACACTTCAGCCTGTTAAATCAGCGACCAGCAAAAAACGGCTGGAAGCCTTGATTGGCAACGATTCCTGCCGTATCCTCGCAAGCACGCATCGCATGCTGCAGGTCTGCGCCTTCGACATTTCCGACACGCGCTAAAAATTATTTTGTAGGTATTTTTGTAGGTATTCAGAAAAAATAAACAATTTATTTCATTAAATATCAAATAGTTATCATCTAATTTCGACTCCGTCTCGGGGAGCCAGAAATTTCAAGGGTTTGCGAGAAATCGCAAACCCTTTTTTGTTGCCTCCGCTCCATTTTTGCTACATTGGCTACACAGTTTGACCATGTTGGCGAGCGGCACCTTGCTCACGTGGCCAGACTGCAGGAAATTGGCCTCCCATTGCTTCTTGGTCTCATCGGAAACGTCCATGGCGTCGACCTGGCTGTATACAACTGTAAAATAAAAGCCCTGTGAAAGCTGTTTCGATTACCACTTTCACAGGACAACACATTTTGCCTTTTTATTTATAAAAATCGTGTTCTTTGTCTAACCATATAACATTAAATATATTTTCCTCCCAAAAACCCCACAAACGACAAGTTTTATCGAGCTTAAGCTGGTATAGTGTTTCAATGTCAAGATTTAATATTTGAATTCTATTTTTTCCAATATCTGACAATTTGTCAGCAGCACATGGATGGCAGTGTCCAAGGTATTCTATTTCTTTTCGTGATCTTTGTTCAAAGAAACAAATTCTATCAAAATAATCATCAAGTAGCTTAAAAGACGCTTTCCCTTTTCCATGTTTGTCTATACAATTAAAACGCCATCCTATTTTTTTTATTTAAAATATTGTCTGGAGATTGAATAATAGCAGTGCTTCTTTCGCCCACGGGCTTTTCTTTGTACCGAGCCTTTCTTTTATTAGCCATTAGAATCTGCCATAATGCTTGAATAATATTCTGCCATAGAAGCTTGTGTTATAACATTAGTACAAATTTCGCCTGGTTGACAATTTCTACGAGCCTCTTTCCAGGGTCTTTCTAAATGTGTTAATTCAACCAACCAAAAAGGTTCTTTATCTATATATGTTTGGAGAACATCATTTATTATACTTTTTTCATTTTCTGAAAGCTTAGAAGAATCACCTATAGCATCATCTTTTGAAATATTTAGTTTGTGAACATGGAGTTTATAAAGATTAGGGATAACAGGCCCATTTGCCCAAGCTTGAATGTCTTCTTCAAAAAGTGGTTCACCAGTCCATGCAAGACTCCATGCTTGACAATAGTAAACAAGTTTTTCAAGTTTAATGGCAGAAATAGTTTCTTGAGGGGTACATTCAATGATATATTGGGCAACATCTTTTGCGTGAGCCATAATGCCCCCTTAGAAAGATATTGACATAAAAAGACGCCTAATGAGAGCCGACATCCAGTACTGCTATCATTAGGCAAAACTCTAACTTGAGGGAATAGCCCCTGTGGGCGGTGGTAACTCACCGTCCTTTTCTTAAGCAGAGCCAGAATTAGTGTCAAGAGGATGACTGCTGCACCTTGGGGTGTTCTTCAGGATGCCTCTTTGGTGCAAAACTTGTAACTTGTTGATATAATTAAAGATTTTTGACTAACTGCCACCGCTGTTAATCCCAAATTTCCCTCCTCATAACCCGATAACCGGCATGGTTAGGGGTGGAAACGTCGAGATCGAATTCGATGGGTTACCTTTTCTTTCTTACCCAAAAAGCGTAAAGTGAGCCTAATGGGATAGGCTCCCGTAAAAAGGAGTCCTCATTATGGCTGACTGCCTACTAGTGTACTGTCTCAGTCATTTTTGATACTAAATATCTCAAAAAACCTAAAAAATATTTGACAATTTTTCCCTTTCATGCTAATATTAAATTCGCATTTTTAGCAAAAATGGGAGGGTAGGTTTCATGAGCATCACCAGATCCTTCAATAAACACACCAACACGACCTATGCCTATGAAACTAGCTACGTCTGGGACAACGAGCTACAGCGTAAGGTTCAAAAGAAAAAATGCATTGGCAAATTCGACCCTCAAACGGATGAAATTGTGCCCAATGGTCGTCGAGGTCGTCCTCTGGGGAGAAAAAATGCTGATTCCAAGCCTACCGAGCACTTTGCGGACAACGAAAACAGCTTGTCAAATATCAAGATGAGGCAAAGCATTGAGCTAATTGTCGAGAAGTGTTCAGAAATCGAGAGCAGTATAGCTCATTGCTCTTCGGCTCTTTCAGACTTGCGAAAAGGATTGAATAGTATTTGGAAAAATGACG
>JAILMX010000248.1 GCA_024692205.1 Desulfovibrio sp.
GATGCCAGATGAATGATTTTAGGTTTTTACTGAGTCAGGTATCAATGACGGCAAAAAGGTCTTTGAAATCAGCATCTGCTTTCTGATACTCAGTTGATTTCACAAGAAAAAACCATCACAAATTTTCTTTAACAGAGCCAAACGAAAATGGTTTCCTTGGGGAGACCTGTGATGCGTGCGGCAGTCTCCGTGAACTCCGCCACGAGCTGTGGAATCGCCAAATCCCATGCACCCCATGCAGACGCGTGAAATTTTGATGTCTGTCGTGCCCAGTGTGGTATACGCATGGCGCCTCCTGCCGCTTGTCTCTATTGTAGAGAATACGCCCCTCAGGGGCTCTCTGCAATGGGATAAACTTGCTCGTTTCTTGCAATTTTTCATGTCTGCTGCAAGAAATTGGCAAAAAAATTGTTTGGTCGTATCAGCAGGAATAGTGTAGCATCGTGACAGCCAGGGAGGTTGTATGCTCGATTCCGATGATGCTGCTGCGGATGTAACGGCCATGACAGAAGACGAACGCGCCGAGGCTATCCGCATCAACTCCCAGCTTAAAGAACTGCTGGCCCGACGGCTGCCTGAACCGGGTGATTACTCCACCGGCATCGACGGGCTGACCCTGCTGCGCCGCGAGGCATCTTCGCATTCCGGACGTTGTTACGAAAAGCCTCTGGCTGCCTTCATCATTCAGGGGAGTAAGCATTCCTTTTTCGGTGCGCATGAATACGTCTACGCGGAAAGGCAATGCCTGGTGGCAGGCATAGGCATGCCCGCCTCGTACCAGACATTGCCCGCCACCTCCGAAGTCCCCTTCCTGTCCATTTTTTTCTATCTGGACATGGCACTACTTAATGATCTTTCCCATTCAATACCGAACGGGGGTCGGACAGCTGCCGGAGAGTGCGAGGCCGTGGCGATAGCAGACACGCCTCCGCAACTGTTGGACGGATTGCTGCGCCTCGTGCGTCTGCTGGACACGCCGGAGCATATTCCGGTGCTTGCCCCTACAATTATGCGTGAACTGCACTATTATTTGCTGGTCGGCCCCTATGGGAACCTGCTGCGGCAGTTGAACACGCAGGGACTGCAAGGCACGGCTGTTGCCAACGTCATGGACTGGCTGCATGAGAATCTGCCAAACCCTATAGGCATTGACGACATTGCCAGACGCTCCGGAGTGTCAGCGGCGACGTTGCACCGGTATTTCAAACGCCTCACAGGATTGAGCCCCATGCAATACGTCAAGCAACTTCGACTGTGTGAAGCACAGCGGCTCATGCTGGCGGAACATGAACGGGCAGCCGATGCCGCGCGATCCGTGGGTTATGAAAGTGTCCCCCAGTTCAATCGCGATTACAAACGATTGTTCGGCGCACCGCCGCACATGGATGTAAAACAGCGCCGTGACAACAAGGAAAAATAAGTTCCCTGGCCTGGCCGGTGCCTTTGTGAAGGTGACAGCCCTGCGAAAGTTCGTCACACAAGCCGCGCTGGCGATCCTGCTGCTCATCCTTTCTGCGCAGCAGGCCGCCCGCGCGGAGAGCCGTCCCGGCCGGAAGCCGTGGGCCATGTCCGGGCCGGGGAGCTCATGCTTTTCGGCGAGATAAAAAATCGCCCGGGCGTACTGCGGGAATGCATGACGCTTGGTGAGGCCTGCGGATAAAACACCTGAGGTGATTGTTCTTGAGAGTACCCGTATGAGAAAATGGACGCGGCGGATGTTCCTTGGCGCATTGGCCAGTGCCGGAGCGGGAGGCTTGATGTTCCTGAATGGTGCGCAGTTCGGCGCGCTGCCAAAGGGAGAGGATCTTAAGGGTATCATAAGATCACGGCACTGCATCAACGGAATATTTCACAATGAACTGCCGACTCCCGTGCTTGTCGAAGGGCAAAGCACGCTTGGAGTCTGGCTGGATTTTCTCTTCTCAAAAAAAGGCCGGCTGCGGCCAGATCATCCATTGCCTGCCGTAAAGACTGCGCTTGGGAGTCTGGACCGGCATGCCGACCTTGTCGTTTGGCTCGGCCATTCCTCCTTTTTCCTGCATCTGGCGGGCAAGCGCATCCTCATCGACCCGGTGCTGAGCAAATACGCGGCACCGCTGCCGGTGGCCGTTCGCGCCTTTGACGGAACAGACATCTACGCGCCATCTGACATTCCCGACATTGATTTGCTCGTGCTTTCGCATGACCATTGGGACCACATGGATTATCCGACGCTGTCAACCCTGGAGCCGCGCATATCCCATGTCGTCTGCGGTCTTGGGACGGGATCCCATCTGGCGCGCTTCGGATTCTCCAAGGAAAAAATTCATGAAGGGGACTGGGGCGACAGCTTCAGCTTTGATGGCCTGAGAGTCCACGTGACACCGGCCAGGCATTTTTCAGGACGCCTGTTTTCCCGGAACCGCACGCTGTGGGCAGGTTTCGTCCTTCAGACAGGCAGGCGGCAGATCTTCTTCAGCGGCGACAGCGGATACGGGACGCATTTTTCCGAGATTGGAAAGCGGTTCGGAACGATGGATCTCGCATTGATTGATATGGGACAGTACAATGAGCGCTGGAAATACGTCCATATGCAGCCAGAAGAGTCCGCACGTGCGGCGTCTGATGTTCATGCCCGGCATTTAATGCCGACGCATGTCGGCAAGTTCAGCATCTCGCGACATCCGTGGGACGAACCATTCGAACGCATTTCCAAAGCGGCGGCGGGGAATGAATGGCTCTTGCTTACGCCTCGCATCGGCGAGCCGGTGTCGTTCGATGCTGAGAAAAAGTATTCGGCATGGTGGAGAGATATGGATGGTATCGGTGAAAACGAACCATCAGATGTACCATCATTGTGATGGTATTCAAGTGGATTATGAATGGCTTAAAAGACAATAAAAAGCAGAAAAAGCCTAGCCCCTTAAGGGATTATGACCTTAAGGGGCTTTGGCGGATTTTATTTTGGCGGAACGGAAGGGACTTGAACCCTCGGCCTCCGGCGTGACAGGCCGGCGTTATAACCGACTTAACTACCGTTCCGTGGTGGGCAGTACAGGACTTGAACCTACGACCCCCGCCGTGTGAAGGCGG
>JAILMX010000001.1 GCA_024692205.1 Desulfovibrio sp.
TGGATTGGTACATTCTGTAGAGAACACTGCCGCCAATATTCACGATATAGTGGTGACACCGAATCTCCTCAGGGCAGATGATTCAGTTGTCTACGGCGATTCTGGATACACAGGAGTCGAGAGGCGCCCAGAAGTTGCCACAGATAGAATAATGTCCAGAATAACATTCCTTTTAAACAAAAGGAGAGGGTCTGTAAAAACAGCATGGGACAAGCTTATTGAAAAACAAAAGTCAGCGGTTCGCAGCAAGGTTGAGCATCCATTTCAGATTATCAAACGATACTTTGGCTACTGCAAAGTCGTTTACCGTGACATCGCAAAAAATGCAAATCGTCTATTTGCGTTATTTGCATCTGCAAATATTTTAATGTGCGCCCGTGCTGGTCGATTGGGTTGTCACGCATAGGAATAGTGTGCCCATATATCGGAATATGGCATATAAAAGAGACAGTAAGAAATGATCTGGATGTATATATAGGCAATTTAAAATCAAAATTCAAGAAAATTTGAAAAAAATGCTCTCCTTCTTGATAATCAATAAAAAAAATGCCTGTTAATCAGTGTATCCCTAGCCCTCAAGCAGGCCGAAAAAGGCGTGTTCGTCACGACGTCCTCCTTTTCTGAAGACGCACGCAAGGCAGCAACCAACCTTACAAGAAAGATCGTCCTCATTGATGGCAGCCAGCTGGTAAAACTCATGATCCGTTATGGGGTTGGCTGCCGACTGGAGGAAACTCTTCATATCAAAAAAATTGATGATGATTTTTTTGACAATTAGACTTCCATCGACTTACCAAGGATAAAGTCAGAAGCTGAACCATCCTCCATTCTCCTTTTACAATTCATCGCAAAAGAGTTAGAAACTCTTTCATGGGTACATTAAAATTTCTCGGCGTCTACTCCCGCCACCCCATCGGCAAGCCCAAAAGCCAGCGCCTTCTTTTCTTCGTCTGGCAGAAGTCGGAAGAAAACGGGGGCGGGTACATCGTGCAAAAGCTCAACGGCCAGCTTCTGCCCGCAGAGGATCCGCAACCTGTCGACGCGAAGGTTTTTGAGGTCGTCTATCGCTCTGAGCCTTCCATCCTGGCCGCCCCCGTCACTTCGGGCAAGGCTGGAAAAAAAGCCGACGACAACCTCCCCTTTGAGCCCCAGCCCGTCACGGTGCCGGAACAGCCCAGCCCTGAACAAACCGAGGCGACACTGCGCGAGGATTTTCGGCGTGCCATGCTGCGCCTCAAGCGCCCTCGCGAACGCTCAGGCGCCGTGAACTCAATGGAGATGCTTGCCAAGGCCACAGATGGCATAGAACCGCGCCACAAGCACATGTTCCGGGATTTCTGCGTCAGCCTGCGTTCCAACCAGATGCCGGAGCTGGCAGTTCTTTTCGGCCAGCGCACGGTGGACATGTCGCCGGACGACGACCACGCGCATTTCAATCTGGCCCGCATCCTCTGCATCCTGAACAAGCACGAAGAAGCGCTGGAACACATACAGACCGCCATCAAGCTGAACGGCAAAGAGGTTGTCTACCGTCAGCTGCTGGCGTATATCAACAGGAAGAAAATGCGCGCCCGCTCAAGCTACAAACGGCGCGAGCCCTAAAGCCATGCGGCGATTCTTTTTGTCCACGCTATCCGCATAGAGGAGCCCGGCATTCATGAACAAGGTCATCTTTGGACTGATTCTGTCAGTTTGCGTTCTCGGCATGGCGCTTATCATGCTGAACGAGCATATGCACAAAGAACCCGCGCCTGTCGCGGCGCAGGAAAACACCTCCCGCGGGGAGGAAGCCCCCCTGCCGTCCTTCGCCACCCAGCAGACTGCCCCGGCCCCTGCAACGGCTGGCACGGATGCCGGCAGGAACACGCCCCCCGACATCCTCCCGGAACCCATTCCCGCCCCGGGAAAAAAGACGCCCGATATCGAGCCACCCAAGCCTGCTCCGCAGGATATAAACACAGTGGCGAAGGTCGAGCAGGATATGCGTCATCAACACCAGCCCGCGCCCACCGCCGACACCCCTCCTGCAAAGCAGGAAAAGCCCAAGGCGGCCGCAACAGCCCCCGAGAAGAAAGAGACGCACACCCCGCAGAAGGAGTCGGCCCAGAAGGATAATCCGAAAAAGGAAAGCCGTCAGTCGTCAGCAGAACAGGAAAAGAAGCAGGCGCCCTCTTCGCCCAAGGTCACGAAATTCGTCGTCTTCGCACGAGACAAGGGCGCCACAGTGCGCATCGTGGGCTCTCAGGCGATGTCCTACTCAACCATGCAGCTGCACAACCCCGAGCGTCTTGTCGTTGACATACCCGGCAAGTGGGACATCAAGGCCCCTGGGATACCGGCCAATGCCGCCGTCTCCAACATCCGTCTCGGCAAGGAGAAGGACAAGACGCGCATCGTCATCGACCTCAAGGGCAAGATGCGCTTCAGCGTGACACAGCCGAAGGAACGCAAGGGGCTCGACGTGCGCTTCGACCAGTAATCCCCTTGGGGCCAGCCCTATGGCAAGGGGCTGAAAGCTATTTCTCCATCTCGCGTCCGCGGGCATCTGCGGCGAGAACGGCATCGACCAGCATGCCGCAAAGGCCCTTTCGGTCGAGCACATTGACACCGGCTATGGTCAGCCCGCCCGGTGAGCAGACAGCATCACGCATCTGCATGAGGTGTGCGCCGTCGCGTTGGGCCATTGCTGCGCATCCCTCGAACAGACCGGCGACCATGCGACGGGCATCCGCATGGGTGAATCCCAGCGTCACGCCGGCCTGCACAAGCCCATGCATCATCTCAAAGACATAGGCGGGCCCGGCGCCCACGAGCGCCGAGAAGGCCGCAAATTTCGTCTCAGGCAATTCGAAGCATTGCCCGAGACGCCCGAAAAGTTCAAGCACCTCGTTTTTGACCTTCCCTTTAATGCCCTCGGCAAAGCAGAAAGCGAAGACGCCCTTGCCCACGAGCGCCGGGGTATCCGGCATGCAGCGCACGACAGGGCAGCGCCCGTCGACGCCCTCCGCCAGACGCTTCAGGCTGATTCCGGCCGCAACCGACACCACAATCTTGTCCGCGTTCAGGGTGTGGCGTATTCCGCAAAGGGCCTCAGCCACCTGCGCCGGCTTCACCGCCAGAAGGATGATGTCCGCCTGCTCTGCGACGCTTTCGGCGCCAGTAAGCGCTGCGACGCCCTTTTCCTCCAGAGTCTTCATCCGTTCAGGGCTGCGGTTGCAGCCGCAAAAGGCATATTCGCCGTCCTTCATCAGCTCAGCGAAACCGCCGATGAGCGCCCCCCCCATGTTGCCGCAGCCGATGCAGCCGATGGTTCTCGCCATTTACGCCTCCCTGTCGTAAAAAAAGCCCCCCGCCGCATGTCTTCCAGCAAGGCAGGGGGCTTTGGGTTTTCTTCTTACCGCTTAATCCTTGATGTCGCGCATTTTCGGCAGGCCTTTCACGAGCTGCAGGGCCATACGCAGCTGATTGTCCCGGGCCAATTGTTCCTTGCCTTCATCTTTCTTGTCCTTGGCCTTCTTATCCTTCCTGTCCTTGGCGTTCTCAAGATGCCGGTTCAGATCCTTCTCACGAAGAAGCAAGCGGGGCTTTTCCGCATCCTCGGCCTTCGGGGCTTCGTAAAGCACCTCTACATCCGGCACGATGCCCTCTGCCTGTATCGAACTGCCGTTCGGCGTATAATACAGCGCGACCGTCAGTTTCAGTCCCGAGCCGTCGGCGAGGGGGATGATGTTCTGCACTGAACCCTTGCCAAAGGAACGCTCGCCGATGATGAGGGCACGTTTTTGATCGCGCAGGGCACCAGCCACGATCTCCGAAGCCGACGCGGAACCGGCATTGATGAGCACGACCATGGGCACGCGCACATCGTCTGACTGTGTATGGGCCTCATAGACACGCTCTGAATGGGGGCCGCGCCCCTTGATGGAGACGATGGTGCCCGCTTGCAGAAAAGCATCCGAAACGCTCACGGCCTGATCAAGCAGCCCGCCGGGATTGTTGCGCAGATCCAGTACGACGCCCTTCAGTCCGCCCGCATCCTTGCTATCCTTAACGGCCTGGCCCAAGGCCGCCTTGAGCTCATCCGTGGTGCGCTCAGAGAAGCGCGTCACGCGCACCCAGTAATAACCATCCTCAAGTTTTTTCGACTTAACGCTCACAAGCGGGATGGAATCACGGACAATACGAACAGTCTGCGGAGTTTTTGCCTCGCTGTGGAGCAGGGTCAGTTCCACTTCTGTCCCCTTGGGGCCGCGTATGCGGGAAACGACTTCCTGAAGGGAGAGCTCCTGCGTCGGCTGGCCGTTGATGGAAAGGATGATGTCCCCAGCTTGAAGTCCGGCGCGGAAAGCGGGTGTGTCTTCGATGGGGGTCACGACGACGACCTGACTGTTCTCCATGGAGATCTCAATGCCGACCCCGCAGAATTCGCCGGAGGTCGTTTCCTGCATTTCCTTGTATTCTTCGGCGTTCATGAAGGTGGAATGGGGGTCAAGGCCCTGCAACATGCCGCGGACGGCACCGTTGATCAATTCCGACTGGCCAACCTCCTTGACGTAATGGCGCTCGACGAGGTCAAGGACCTGACTGAAGCGTTTGAGGGCCTCGAATTTGTCCATTTTCTGCTCGGCGGCCGGGGCCTGTTTCGGTTGCGCCGCACAGGCCATCTGCGTGAACGGCAGGGAACAAAAGAAAGAGAAAACGACGAGTCGAACAAAAACGGACATAAAAAAGGGCCTCCGGCGGTATCCGCCCGACATCGGGCCGGGCGACTGCAAAATCGCAGATACAGAAGTGGAACGGAAAACATCTAGCAAAAATCCTCGACTCAGGGAAGTGCAAGGGCGCCCCGCCGCTGCAAAAAATTCTTCAGGCGCAGTCAAGCGCAGATGTTCGTGTGAGGCCCCCCCTTGCGTTGACATCAATAGTGCCAGCATCGAATCGCGACGAGCCTTCCATGCGGATTGCGACGAGCGAGCTTGACAACCTGTATGCATGATTTATAATTAAGCCTACTTCCCTTAAATTGTTACCTATGTGGAGGTTCCAAATGGATTTGAAAGGCAGCAAGACAGAAAAGAATCTGATGGAAGCCTTTGCAGGTGAAAGCCAGGCCCGCAACAAGTACACCTATTTCGCTTCAAAAGCACGCAAGGAAGGCTACCAGCAGATTGCGGACATCTTTGAAGAAACGGCGCGCAACGAGAAAGAGCACGCCAAAATCTGGTTCAAATACCTGCAGGGCGGCGACATTCAGGATACCGTGAGCAACCTGAACTCGGCCGCTGACGGCGAGAATTTTGAATGGACCGACATGTACGACCGCATGGCCAAGGAAGCCCGCGAAGAAGGCTTCACCGAGATTGCCGCCCGCTTTGAAATGGTTGGCCGCATCGAAAAGGAGCATGAGGCCCGCTACCGCAAACTGCTTGGGAACATCAAGGGCGGTCTCGTCTTCTCCCGCGATGGCGACTGCGTCTGGCAGTGCATCAACTGCGGCCACATCGTGGTCGGCAAAAAGGCCCCGCAAATCTGCCCCGTGTGCAGCCATCCCCAGAGCTACTTCCAGATCAAGAGCGAAAACTACTAAGCTCTGTAACGCTTCAACGATAAAAAGGCCCCGTTCGTTTCGGGGCCTTTTCTATCATGACGATGTCACACTGATGTCACGGCACCACGGTGATGGTGCGGGCTTCCTCCGGCTTCAGGTACTTCCGCGCCACCTCGCGAATGTCCTCGGGGCGCACATGGGCAACTTTCTCAAGGAGCTTCCTGTTGAAATCGGGGTCACCCATGAGCATGTTGCCGACGGCTTCTGCCGCCCTGTCACCGAGGCTCTGCTTGCCGCGGACGTACTCTCCCCACAGCTGGTTCGCGCCGTCCTTGAGCATCTGCTCCGGCAAAAGATCTTTCCGTAAGGCCGCCACCACGCGATCGAAGCCATGCTTTGACTGTTCTATCTTGTCGGGCGTCGTGCCTATGTAAAGGGCGATGAAGCCGGCCTCACGCATGGTACGCAGGAAGGATGTCACGGTATAGCCCAGCCCCTCCTTGTCGCGAAGGGACGAGAACAGAAGTCCGCTTTGTCCCGAAAGCATCGTGTCGAGCAGCATGAGGGCCGGCACATCGGGATGCGTCACGGCGACCGTCGGGAATATCCGGATGAGATGGGCCTGAGAGCGATCGGAGAGATGCAGGTCAAGGTTTTTCTGGTCGGTCACGGAGGGAGCTTTCACCTCCACGGTGGGGGATGTCGGCGCTGGCAGGGAACGCGCAAAGGCGATCACGGCGTTTTTGTCAAAGCTGCCGGCCACGGACATGACCCAGGGCTGGGCCGTCTGCCTGCGCCAGAAAGCCTGCACGTCGCCAGTCTTCAACCCGTCGAGTATGCCTTCCGTGCCCAGGGTGTCATAACCGTAGACATGCCGCCCGTAAAGAAAAGGATCTATCTTTGAGAAAAGATAGCGCTGCGGCCTGTCCGCCCGCTTTCGCAGGGCGTTCTTCATATCGTCGGCTTCAAGGCGCACGAACTTCTCCTCAAAGCGGGGCTGTTTCAGCACTTTCGCAAAAAGGGGCAGAAGGTCTGGCATGAAACGCGAGGGTCCCGTCATGCCCACGGAGAAGGTTTGGCGGCTCGCCGACGCGCTTAATGACGAAGCCCGGCTGAGCAGGAAACGCTCGAAAGCCTGCTGGTCCAGATCACCGCAGCCATCAGTCAAGGTTTTCGCGGCGAGGGAGGCGAGGCCCTGCTGTTCCGGGCTCAGAAGGGCGTTGCCACCCGTCAGTCTGAGATCGAGCGAAAAATATGGGGCGTGCGTATCCGGCAGCAGAACGAGGGTACGGCCTTTTCCGAGATCGACAATTTCCCGCTCTCCGGTCATGTATCCGGCCTGAGCCTTTGCACCGCTGGCGGAGGCGGGCCAGTTTTTCTTCAGCACGGCTTCGAAATCGGGAAGCTTCGCGTCCGTCGGGGCCAGCACACGCACACGGCAGCGTTCAGGCACAAGCCAGGTATCGATCGCCGCCTGCAGGGCATCCTGCGAGACGGCATTAAGCTTGCCGCGGTAGTTAGCCTCGCCGAGCGGCCCGCCGAGAACGAAGCGCACGGTCGCCTTCCATCCGGCAAGGCCGTTCAGCGTCTCCCCGGCGCGATCCATCTCATCCTGCACGTTAAAGACGGCGCGATTGATGAGCTCAGGGGTGAAATCCCCGCCCTTGAGCGATGCCAAATCCTTTGTGAAGGCGTCCCAGAAGGCGTCGACCTTGTTGGCGTCAAGCTGGACCGTGCAGGTCAGAAGACCCGCGCGGGCAAGGCTCATGTTGTTCATGGCTATGGAATTGACGATCTGCGAATCGATCCTGTAACGGCGTACGAAACGGGCCGTATTGTCTCCGGCCAAAAGCATGGAGAGGATGTCGAGATCCACGGAGCGCATGTCCCGCAGCGGCGGCGCGGGAAAGGATATGCCGAGGTAGACCGTTTTCCACGGCCCGCGACGGACATCTATGAGCTTCTCATCAGGGGCGCCCTGCAAATCCGTTTCTGAAGGAGTCGAAAGATCACCCGCGTTCGCAAGACCGCCGAAAAGCTCCCTGGCATAAGCGAGGACCTCCTCGGGATTGATGTCGCCCGCCACGAGCAGCTTCATGTTTTGCGGCTGATACCAGCGGGCCACATAAGCACGCAGGGAGTCGGAGGTAACAGCGCGTATGGTGTCCTCGAAGCCGATGATCGGGCGGCCGTAGGGGCTGTGCTTAAGCCCGGCGGTCTGCAGTTCTTCGTAGAGCTTGTGGGCGGGGTCGTCCTCGCCGCCCTGCAGTTCTGAAACAATCACGTTCTTTTCCGCCTCAAGCTCCGCCGGATCGAGGGTCGCGTTGAAGGCCATGTCGTGCACGACGTCCATGCCAATGCGCCAGTGCGCGGAGGGCATGTCCGTCAGATACCACGTTTTGTCGAAACTGGTGGCCGCGTTTAGATACCCGCCGAGGGATTCCACCTCCTTGGCGACCTGTCCCTTCGGTCTTTTCCTCGTGCCCTTGAAGACCATGTGTTCCAGAACATGGCTTATGCCCGCCTGTTTCGCGTCTTCATTGGCCGAGCCCGTGTTCACGTAAAGCCGAGTGCAGACGAGGGGGAAACGCTTGTCCCGTATGACATACACCTCCAATCCGTTGGGCAGGAGAGTGACGACCTCATCCCCCGACGCAAATGGTGTGCTTTCCCCGACCGACAATCCGCCGCCGACAGCGAATGCGCCCATGGGCAAGGAAAAAGAAAAGGCGGCGCAGAGAAAGAGCCGCACCGCCAAACTGCATGCTCCCTGGCATAAAGTCGATACCTTCGCGAATGTGCTCATTGTGTTCCTTTGTGAAAAAGGTTAGCCGCCGAGATAGGCTTCCTTGACGCGGGGGGTCTCCAAAAGTTCCCTACCGATTCCCTCGAGCGACAAGCGCCCCACCTCAAGAATATAGGCGTAGTTCGCTATGGAAAGAGCGGCGAATGCATTCTGCTCCACAAGCAGTATGGTCTTGCCCTCGGCATTGATGCGCTTGATGATGTCGAATATCTCATGCACGAGCAGCGGGGCGAGCCCGAGCGAGGGCTCGTCGAGCATGACGAGATCTGGCCGGCTCATGAGCGCCCGGCCCACGGCCAGCATCTGCTGCTCGCCGCCGGATAACGTGCCGCCCTTCTGCCAGCTGCGCTCACGCAGGCGGGGGAAGAGATCGTACACTCTGGAGAGGTCTTCCGCTATGCCTTCATTGTCGTTGCGTATGTAGGCGCCAAGGCGCAGATTCTCCTCAACGGTGAGGTGGGGCAATATGCGCCGCCCCTCGGGCGAAAGCGCTATGCCCTGTCGGATGACGTCCTCAGGCTTCATGCCCATGAGAGAGACGGGCGCATCCCCCTCTGCGCGTGTAAAGGATATTTCGCCCGTGATGGTCTTGTTGAGGCCGGCTATGGAGCGGATGATGCTGCTCTTTCCGGCGCCGTTCGCGCCGATGAGGGTGACGATGCTGCCCCTCGCTATGGAGAGGCTCACGCCCTGCACGGCTTCGATGCCGCCGTAGCGCACTTTCAAGTCTTTTATTTCAAGCATTGGAAATCCTGTTGCTCGCGGGCCCGAACACGGGCCGCGCTGTGACTATACGCCGGCCTCATCCCCGAGGTAGGCACGGATGACCTTGGCGTCCTTCTGTATCGAATCGGGTTCGCCTTCCGCGATGAGCGCGCCGTATTCCATGACCCAGATGTACTGGCACACGCCCATGACGACCTTCATGTCGTGCTCGATGAGCAGGATGGTGAGGTTGAACTCCTCGCGGATATGATCAATGAAATGCATGAGGTCAAGGCTTTCCTGCGGGTTCATGCCGGCGGCGGGCTCGTCCAGCAAAAGCATCCTCGGTTCCGTTGCTAGCGCCCGGGCGATTTCAAGGCGCCTCTGTGCGCCGTAGGGCAGGCTTCCGGCCTTTTCGTCGCACTGGTCGGCCAGACTCACACGCTCCGCGAGCTCCCGTGCCTTGCGCTCGATAGCGCGCTCTTCCCGATGGAAGACCGGCATGCCGAGCGGCGCCATCCACCACGGGCAGCGCCGCCGCACATGACAGCCGACCATGATGTTTTCCAAAACGGTCATGGCAGACGACAGGCGGATGTTCTGGAACGTGCGGGCAATGCCCAGCGCGCAGATGCGGTCAGGCGAGCTGCCCAATATGCTCTTTCCGGCAAAACGCACGTCGCCTTCCTGCGGCCTGTAGAACCCGCTCAAAACGTTGAACATCGTCGTCTTGCCGGCGCCGTTCGGGCCGATGATGCCCACGACCGAACCCTCGGGCACGGCGACGGTCATGTCACACACGGCGGTGACGCCGCCGAAGCGCATGGTCACGTTGCTGGCGAGAAGGAGCGCCCCTTCGTAGTCGGGAGCCTTCGGCAATGCGAATGCGCTCATGACTTTCTCCCTGAGAAAAGATTGCCGATGCTCTTCCACGTTATCTCGCGCGTTCCCATGATGCCCTCACGCCGGTACAGGATGATGGCGAGCAGAACGACGGAGAAGACGACCATGCGCATGCCGGGGATGCCGGGGATCTCGACGAAGCCGAGGTCCATCGGTTCCTCGATGGCGCGAAGCCATTCAAGCAGCACGGTGATGATGGCCGCCCCGATAACGCTGCCGGTGAGGGAGCCGAGCCCGCCTGCCACGACGAACATGAGCACGTTGAACGTCAGCAGAAAATTGAACATTTTCGGGTCGATGGTCGAGAGATGGCTACCGAGCAAGGCCCCGCCCACGCCGGCGAAGAACGCTCCGAGGCAGAAGGACAGCACCTTGTAGCGGAAGACGTTGATCCCCATGACAGTGGCGGCTATCTCGTTGTCGCGTATGCAACGCAGAACGTTGCCAAAGTTGCTGTAGAGAAGACGCGCCAGCACAACGATGGTCATGAGCGCCCAGACGTAGCAGGTCAGAAGCGTTGCGTGGCCCGGAATACCCTTGATGCCGAGAGATCCGTTCGTGATCGGGGTGGCGTTCACGATGAGCACACGGATAATCTCGGCGAAGCCGAGCGTTGCGATGCCCAGGTAGTCGTCACCCAGGCGCAGCACGGGTACGGCAATGAGGACGGCGAAAAGCGTTGCAACGATGCCGCCCGCGAGCACCGAGACCCAGAACGGCGTGAACAGGTCGGAGAAAGGCCAGATGATGGGGTCGAGTATCCACATCATCTCCTTCTGGTCGGGCGAGAGGATGCAGATGGCGGAGATATAGGCGCCAATCGCCATGAAACCAGCGTGACCGAGCGAGAACATGCCCGTGAAGCCGTAGATGAGGTTCAGCGAGAGCGCGAGAATGGTGTTGATGAAGACGAGCTTGAGGATGTAGATCTGGTAATCGCCCAGAAAGCCCTCTGCCTGCCACAGTATCAGACCGAAGGCAAGCATGGCGAAGATGCTCAGAAGGGAGTTTCGCTGAAGAAGCATCAGATCTTCTCCTCCAGGCTTTCGCCCAGAAGTCCGGTCGGCTTAAAGATCAGCACAAGCACGAGCAGGATGAAGGCGAAGGCGTCGCGATAGCCCGACAGTTCGGGCATAAAGGCTATGGTCATGATTTCAACGAAACCCAAGGCGAGACCGCCGATGACGGCGCCCTGGATGGAGCCGATGCCGCCAAAAACGGCGGCTATGAAGGCTTTCAAGCCGGGCATGATGCCCATGTAGGGATGCACCTGAGGGTAGCGCAGGGCCCACATGATGCCAGAGGCGGCGGCGAGCGCCGAGCCGATGGCGAAGGTGAGGGCGATGATGTTGTCTACTTTGACGCCCTGCAGGCGGGTCGTTTCGATGTCCTTTGAAATGGCGCGCATAGCGAGGCCGGGCTTGGTCTTGTACACGACATAGAGCAGCACGGCGACGAGCACGATGGTGATGGAAGGCACGATGATCGTCAGGGGCAGAATGCGAACGCCCCAGATCTGCCAGTCGGCGACAAGCCATTCAGGTTGCAGCACGGGTCTCGGTTGCCCCGTGAAAACGACGACTGCAAGGCTTTCGATGAAGAACGAGACCGCGATCGCGCTGATGAGCGCCGATATGCGCGGAGCCTCGCGCAAGGGGCGATAGGCGATGCGCTCCATCACCACGCCCAGAAGGCTTGAGCCCGCAACGGCCAGGATGGCGGCGACGGCCCACGGCCAGCCAAAGGCGAACGTGCCGAAAAAGACGAAATAGGCGCCGACCATCAGAATATCGCCGTGCGCGAAATTTATCAGCCTGAGAATGCCGTACACCATGGTGTAGCCGATGGCGATAAGCGCATACAGCGACCCAAGTGTGAGGGCATTGAAGCTATGCTGAAGGAACATTTCAAAACTCATGAACCGGACTCCACCTGCCGACTAAAAAAACAGGCCCTGCGGGCATACCCCGCAGGGCCGAATGGGAAAAGCGCGTTATTTTGGGGTCACTTCGCCCACGTAGACACGCTTGCCGTCCTTGTACTCAATAATGCCGACGGGCATTTCCGCGTCATGGGTTGCGTTGATGCTGAGCTTGCCGAGAGCCGTGGGCAGGTCCTTCGTTTCGGCGAGAGCCTTGGTGATGGCCGCCGGGGCGTCGGAATTGGCACGCTTTATGGCGTCGACGATCAGGAAATACGTGTTGTAGCCGAGAGCGCCGTTGACGTTCGTTTCCTTCTTGTAGGCGGCGTTCCACGCATCGGTGAAGCGTTTTGCCTCGGCGCTCATGTTGGCCATGGTGGGGTCATAGGGGAAAGTCGTGTGCAGGAAACCTTCGGCGGCTTTGCCGGCCAGCTTGACGGTATCGGGATTATCCATGGCGTCGGCGCCCATCAGGCGGAAGGCGGCGCCGAGCTCACGGGCCTGCTTCATGATGATGGCACCCTCAGCGAAATAGGAGGGCATGAACACGATGTCAGGCTTCTTGGCGATGAGTTCTGTCAGCTGAGCGGTGAAATCCTGATCGCCCGAGCTGTACTTCAGGGTGGCGACTACTTCGCCGCCCAGCTTCTTGAACGAACGGGTGAAAAAGCTGGAAAGACCGACGGCATAGTCGTTGGTCATATCCATCAGCACGGCGGCCTTCTTGAATCCGAGCTTTTCAAAGGCATAGGTGGCGGCCGCCGCGCCCTGATAGGGATCGATGAAGCAGGCCCGGAAATAGTACTTCTTGCCCTGAGTCACAAGCGGATTCGTGCAGGAGGTGCCAACGCCCGGGACCTTGGCCTTTTCGGCTACTTCAGCGCCGGCCATGGCCAGAGATGAACCGTAGGTGCCGATGAGGGCCACGCATTTGTCCCGCTCAATCAAGCGCTTCACCGCATTGGCGGCTTCGACCTTGTCCGACTTGTTGTCGACGACGACGAGCTCAACAGGACGTCCGAGCACCTCGGGCATCTCCTTCTGCGCGAGCTGCACGCCCTCAAGTTCGAGTTGTCCGCCGAAAGCGTTCTGCCCTGTCAGGGGCAGGTAGACGCCGATCTTGATGGGATCGCCGGCGGCCTGCGCCGGCTGCACGCCAAAACTGAGGGAAAGGGCCACCGCGCCCAGAAGCGCGAGCAGTTTGCCAGCTTTCATTATGCGATTCTCCTGATAGGGTTTTGGGATGCCTAAGGATAACCAAATTCACGGCCGACTGCAAATGGATGCGCCGGGAGTCAGCTGTTCTGCTGCATCCATGCGCGCGCGAAAAGGCGCAGCGGCGGACGCGACCAGGAATCCCATTCGGCCGTGAGCTCCAGGCCCGGCACTATGGCGCGGCAGACGGGAAGATCGATGTCCTCACGCGTCAGGTCTACGTACAGCGGGGTACGGCCATGAGCCCGCAGCATGCTCTCCAAAAGTTCGCGACAGGCGCGGGCCGTCGGCAGGGAGTAATCCGGCAAGTCCTCAAGCACGCGCACGGGAAGCCCCTGCAGGCCCGGCCCCGAAGGCTTTCCGTACGGGGCCGGCTTTGCCCACACATAGGGCCACGGGGTCTCCGTCAACGCGGCGAGGCAGGCCGCCGGGCCGGAGAGCTTGCCGGCGGTCGCGCGGGCTACGCGCCCGTCAGGGGCCGTGACGAAGCACTGGTAGACGGGCAGACCGAACTCCGTCGTCAGATCCTGGAACTGCACGCGTATGCCCCGTGCCGCGTAGTCGTCCAAAAGGGACTGGAGCATCCGATCCCTGCTAGCGAGGGTGAAGCAGCGGGCTCGGCTGAAGGGGGTCGTCGCTTCGGCATCACGCTCCAGGATTTCTGTGAGGGCCGAAACCTTCGCTCCGTCCATCACGCTGCCCGAAGCGAGCCCTGTGGAGCCGCCGGCGAGGAAGATGCCCTGCTCATCAAGGTTGCAGAAGAGAAAGACCGCCTGAGCCGGCACGAGTACGCTCTTCCCATCCGCATCGCAGGCGCCGACCCAGTGCACAGGCCCGGCGGGGAACGGCGCCTCAATCGGCAGAAGCGATGGGGAAAGCGCCGCCCTGCCCTGCGCCTGCAATTCCGCAAAAGTCGCCCGCACGAGGTCAAGGGGATGCTTGCGCCCAAGAATGAGACCGTCGCCGTACGCCCCGCCCTCCCCGACGCTGACATAGGCGCTCGCACGCTCTACGATCTCCATGAGATACGAGGCACGCGTCTGTGCGAGGGAAAGCCCCCTGCCGTAGGCCGTCGCCGTGCCGCGCAAGGTATACGACAGGGCGCCGTTCTTCACGCCGACATCGACGTTCCATGTGCGCAGAAGGGCTATGGGTGAAAGCGAAGCCTCATGCCGCATCTCCGTACCAGCGAGGACGCCCGCCTCCATGAGTGCATCGGCCGCGTTGCGCACGACTTCCGACAGGGGGGGAACGACATCCGCGTCATCACTAGGGGATTCTTCATGCGCCTTTTCCAAGCGCGCGTGCTCGCTCTCGAGCACGGAAAATCTGGCGTACATCTCCCTGGCCGCCGCCGACAACGCCTCTTCGGAAAACAGGGGAGGCATGCCCGCCTCCTCAAGGCGAGGCAGAGGGCGGTGCTCGCAGATATTCTTGCGGAAAAGCCCGCTCCAATACGCGGCAGCCGCCCTGTCCGGCATCTCCTGCGCACGCAGATAGACAAGGGGGCTCATGCCGGAAAGGTGGCACAGGGCGTCGGGCGGAAAATCGTCGCGCAGGGGGGCCAGGTCCGGCATGAGGTAGGCGCACTCCAAAAGAAGTGCCGCCAGGGCAGGCCGGCGAAAGCCTCCTTCGCACGCATCTAGACAGCTTGCGACGCGGCCCTTGAGCTCGTCCAAGTTTTTTTTGCAGTACTCCCGCAGGATATACAGATGCAGAAAATCATCCATCGGGCTCGCTTCAAGCTGGGCCAGCAAGTCTTCTTCGGAGATATCCAATGCAGGATCGCAGGAAAAATAGCCTGTCGTGGCAAGGGTTTGGGTGTGCGTATAGGTATAGTCCATGTTCATAGCATGTCCCTCAGGGCCTCCCATATGCAGGAGAGCGCCCCCAGAGTGAGGATGATGGGCATGAGTCTGGCGAAGCCCTCTGCCGTGAGGCGTTTTGCCACCGGATATGCCGCCAGCGTTCCCAGAATAGCTGCGGGAACGCCCCAGACTGCATGGAGCAGTATGCTCGCCGTGTACATGCCGGCGTTCCACTGGACGAAGCATGTCACCGGTCCGCGCGCCAGAAAATAGGCGCCCAGGGTTCCCAGCACCACACGCGGACCCCAGCCTGCATAGAGGGCATAGGCGGCGACGGGCGGGCCGTCAAAGGAAATCGCCGAACCGAGCACACCGGAAACCATGCCGGCCACACCGGCGACACCCCAGGATTCCTTGCCGCGACCGACATGCACGACCTTCTGCCACCAGATGAAAACAAAAAGCATGATGCCGACGACGAGTTTCAGAACATTCTCAGACATCCATTGCAGTACGTAGACGCCGAGAATCGAACCGGGAATCGCGCCGAGCAGCATGGGCGGCACGGAGCGGAAACGGCAGTAGCGCCAGTGCAGGGTGAAAAGGCCCACATCCATGCTGAGGTTGAGGATGCAGCTGATGAGCACCACCTCGTGCATGGGCAGGAAAATCGCGGCGATGGGCACGGCGAACATGGCGCCGCCTATCCCCACGATTCCCGAAATGAAGCCGCCAACGCCCCAGCCCACAACAACGCTCAGAAGAGACAGTGTCATGCAGGGCACCTCCCGTCAGGGCAAAGCCCACATACGTGACAGAAAAGAAAAACAAACGGGCCGTGCAAGACGGCCCGATATGGACAGAGATACAATGGCAAGGCCTGTGCCATGCCGGGGAATGATTAACGCTTGGAGTACTGGAAGCGGGCGCGGGCGGCACGCAGACCGTACTTTTTGCGCTCCTTCATGCGGGCGTCGCGGGTGAGGAAACCGGCCTTCTTGAGAACGCCGCGGAACTCGGGGTCAACGGCGAGAAGAGCCCGGGAGATACCGTGGCGCACGGCCTCGGCCTGACCGGCGATGCCACCGCCGCTCACGTTGACGCGCACGTCAAGCTTGTCGACGGTCTGCGTCAGCACCAGAGGCTGACGAATGATCATCTGCAAGGTCTTGCGGGGAAAGTACTCCTCAAAGGCCCGACCGTTGACGGTGATGTTGCCCGAACCGGCGTAAAGGCGGGTACGAGCGGTAGCGGTCTTGCGGCGGCCAGTGCCGTATTCAAATTTGTCGCTCATGGCATTCGCTCCTAGTAGGGCAGGGTCAACGGCTGTGGGTTCTGGGCCGTGTGCGGATGTTCCGGCCCGGCATAAACCTTGAGTTTCTTCAGCATGGCCCGGCCGAGCCTGTTCTTCGGCAACATGCCGCGAACAGCGCTCATGAGCACACGGGCGGGCTTTTCGGCAAGCATGGCGCAAAGGGGCGTGGCCGTGAGGCCGCCCACCCAGCCGGAATGGCGGTAGTACTGCTTGTCGTGCATCTTCGTGCCGGTCACTTTGATCTTATCGCAGTTGACGACGACGATATAATCCCCGTTGTCCATGTGCGGGGCGAATTCGGGCTTGTGCTTGCCGCGCAGCCGGTGGGCGATCTGGCTGGCCAGACGACCGAGCACCTGATTCTCGGCATCCACAACGAACCATTGATGATTGATATCTTTGGGCGTGGGACTAAATGTCTTCATGAAAAGCTCCTCAAATGCTGCATGGAAATGCAGTGTTCAGCTCCGATTAGCACGCGCCCCTCCGACATCCAACGGGGAGGAAGACACGGAGACGCGCAAGGCAGTTTTGATACGAAATAATCACCGGCATGTCAAGAGGCATCTTGCCATCGAGGGAAAGGGCGGCTATGTAGACGGAAACCGATACGGGAGGTCGCCATGCCCTTCATCCGCAAGAGCCTTCTCCAACTTATCTTCTCCGGGGCCTACCTGCTGCGCTGGAACGATAAGCTGCGCCCTGTCGAGCTTCTTGAAATCGACAAGCAGGCCCACAAAATGCTCATCGCCTGCGTTTTGTGGAACCAGCAGTCGCTCACGCTGTCTGAGAAGGACAGGCTGCCGCTTGCCCGTGACATCATCGAAGGAGCACTTTTCGATTACTTCTACCGACTCATCATCACTGACATCAAGCCTCCCGTCTTCTATAAGATAAAGGAAAACCGTGAGCACTACGTGCAGCTGACCCGTCATGTGCTGACGCGCCTCGAACCGGTCCTGAGCCCGCTCGGTCCCTTCTGGGAAAGGATGAAAGCTTGGCATGCAAAAGAGGATGACGCAAGCCCCGCGCGACGCATCCTCACCGCAGCCCACCTCTTCGCATCCCAATGGGAGTTCCGTCTCATCAAGCCGATGAACACCTTCGACGACGAGATGGATGACATTGACCGCTCGTTCAGTGACAGGCTGGCGGAATTCAGTGACCTGCCCGGCATGGCGGAGATACTGACCCCGAGTTCAGCGCTTGCGCGCTTTGCGAACCTCTGCGGCCAGCTCCGCTTCCAGATACGCTGGACGCAGGCTCCGCGCATGCCCGCGACATCCGTCCTCGGCCACATGTTCGTGGTCGCCGCATTCGCCTATTTCACGAGCCTAGCTGTGGACGCCTGCATGGCCCGCTGCAACAACAATTTTTTCTGCGGGCTCTTCCATGACCTGCCCGAACTGCTCACCCGCGACATTATCTCCCCTGTCAAGCAATCGGTGCCAAACCTGCCGCAGCTCATCAAGGAATACGAAAATGCCGAGCTCGAACGGCGCATCTTCTCCCCCCTGCGCGCCGACGGCTTCACCGATCTCGTTGAGCGCATCGAATATTACCTCGGCCTGCAGGTGGGCTCGGAGTTTCAGGAATGCTGCCGCGAAGGCGGCAGAATAATCACGGTCGACGGCTTCGACATTCTTCAGAAAAGCTACAACGCCGACGCCCTCGATCCCAAGGACGGGCATATGCTCAAAGTGTGCGACTGGCTCGCCGCCTTCCTCGAGGCGAACAGTTCCATCCGTACGGGGGTTTCCTCCCTGCATCTGATAGAAGCGCGCGCCCGCCTGAAGGAACAGATTTGCAACAGCCCGCTCGAATGCCTTCATCTGAGCGCCCTGCTCGCCGATTTTGACTAGGGGAGAAATAGAAATGATGCTGAGAAAGAAGGGCGCCCCCGCCCCTTTGCGAGTCATTGCCTTTTTCCTCTTCCCCGCCCTGTTAGGCCTTTTGCTTTGCGCGCAGGGCGCCCCTGCATGGGCCGCGCAGCCGAACCGGCTGACGAAAAGCCTGCCCCTCGCCGCCCGCGACATGGAGTTCTACTACAAGAAACCCATACCGCCGGCAGGTCTCCTGCGCGCTTTCGATGCGGCCGATTCCTTCAGGAGCGGGGAGACACGGCTTTTGGCGGCCGCCTTTTTCGGTGAGCTCATGCGAGGGGATGGCGCGGCCAAGCGGGAGCTGATGGCGCAGACGAAATCCCTGAGCGCGGACGGCCGCAGAATGCTCGCTTGGGCCGTGCATTTCAGCGGGGGGACTGATGAGGGCGCTCTGCTCGACGGTCTGCTGTCCGTGGGCGAGAGCCCATTGCGCAGGCAGATAGAGCGCTCGCCAGCCAGAATAGATCGGTGGGAGATGAGCGAGGCAACCGTTCTGCGCATGTACTGGGGGTGCTTTTACGCATCCGGCGACACACTCTGGGTGGACAGGATAATCGCGCAAGCCCTGCGCCTGGCAGGCATGAACACGCAGGCCCGGCAGGCGGGCAAGGGCTTTGAGATAGCCAGCACCGCAGCGGCGACGCTGTACGACATGGCGCCACGCCATTCGGCCGTTCAAAATCGGCTCGCCGCGGCGCTTTCCCGCGCGCACGGCGCCGAAGCCGATATTCTGAGGCAAATCCTCCGAAAAAAGTGAAGCGCGGATCTTGTCCTTCTCAGTGCGCCTCGCCCCAGTTGCTGCCCGCCCCCCAGTCCACGACGAGCGGCAGCGACAACGGCTCGCCGCCGGGGCAGACGCCTTCCATGAGCCGGGCTGTCCGCTCTCCGGCCTCCGCGGCGACCTCTTTTGGCACTTCCAGCAAAAGCTCGTCATGCACCTGCAAAAGCACACGCGCATCCATGCGGCGAAGGATGTCATCGGCGGCCACGGAGAGCATGGCGAGCTTTATGATGTCGGCAGCCGAGCCCTGTATCACGGTGTTCACGGCCTGACGCCGGGCAAGCGCGCTCGCCTGCCCGTTAGAAGAATTGATGTCGGGCAGAAGACGCCTCCGCCCGGTCATCGTCGTGACGAAGCCATGCTCGCGCGCATCGGCCTCCACCTTTTCATAAAAGGCCTTCAGCCCCGTCAAACGGGAGAAATAGCGCTCTATGAAGCCCTTCGCCTCGGCAAGGGGCAGTTTGAGTTCCCGCCCAAGCTTCTGTGCGCCCATGCCGTATATCAGGCCGAAATTGATGGTCTTCGCGCTGCGCCGCTGGTCGGCTGAGATTTCCTCCTGCGGCAGGTCGTAGATGATCGCGGCCGTATGGGCGTGAATGTCCGCCCCCTTGCGAAAGGCTTCAAGCAGAGATGCGTCCTGCGACATGTGCGCGAGCACGCGAAGCTCGACCTGCGAGTAATCCGCCGAGACGAGGACGCACCCCTCACGAGCCACGAAGCATGCGCGCATGCGCTTGCCCAGCCCCCCCCTGACGGGGATGTTCTGCAGATTCGGGTCACGCGAGGAAAGACGCCCGGTCGCCGTCCCCTTCTGGTTGAAAGTCGTGTGGATGCGCCCCTTCGCGTCCACGAGGCGCGGCAGGGGGGCGAGATAGGTGGAGCGCATCTTCTCAAGCTTGCGAAACTCAAGGATGTCGTCCACCACGGGATGGCTGCCAGAAAGTTTCTCAAGGGTCTCCTGACTTGTGGATGCCTGCCCGCCTTTTGTTTTGCGCGGGGCGGGAAGGCCGAGTCCGTCGAAGAGCACCTCTCCGAGCTGCTGGGCCGAGCGGATGTTGAACTGCCGCCCGGTTCGGGCGTAGACGGAGGCCGTCAAGGCATCCAGCCTGCCCTGCACATCGTCGAGGAATGAACGGAAGGCGGCGGCGTCAATGGCGACGCCGAAGCTTTCCATGCGCGCCAGAACCGGCACGAGAGGCATCTCGAGCTTTTCATAGAGGTCGAGCAGCCCAGCCTCCTTAAGGCGGCTTTCAAGGCGCCGTGCGAGCGCGAGCGCCACGCCCGCAGGGCCGGACGCCCCGGCAGCGAGCCCCGCCGCCCAGTGCGTGGAGAGTCTGGGCCAGCCGTAATCGATTTCTTCCGGACTCAGAAGCCAGGCCGCGATGCCGAGGTCGAAGCAGGCCTTCGGCCCCCGTGCCGCACCATCTTCTTCGTCGGGCGTGAAAAGCCGCCGCCAGCAGGATGACGCCCGCAAAAGGACCTTGAGATCCGCCACGACGCAACGCCTCGCGCGGGCAAGCCATTCTGCCAGGGGGGCGTTGTCGCCGAGCCATCGGTATTCGCCGGCGCTTCCCTCCACGGCGCACTGGGCGGGAGCCCTGTCCCCCCCAGGCCAGATGAAGGCGACGGTCCTGTCCGTACAGTCGGGGAGATCTTCGATGCGGCTTGCCTCCACAACATCCTGCCGGGAAACCGAGGTAAAAAGGCTGGCCTGCTCGGCCACCCGGACGCTGCCGGATGCTTCCGCTCCATGGGCGGGCGACAACGCGCCGAAAAGTCCGCCGCGTCCCGTATCGGGCGTCATCAGGGCGGCCATGTCGCGCCGTATGGCGACAAGCTCGAACTCATCCGTCAGGGCACGGCATTTCGCCGCATCCGGCGCCCTCACGGCCATGTCGTCGAGTGTCACGTCCTTGCAAAAATTCCGGGAGAGCCTTGTCAGTCTGCGCCATGTGAACATAGCCTCAAGGTGATCCTGCAATTTCGCCTGCAATTTTGACGGCAGTCGGTCCAGATGGTCGCGAATCTCCTCCAGGCTCGGGCAGAGGGCGAATATCTGCATCGCCGTCTTCGGGCCTATGCCGGGCACACCGGGGATGTTGTCGCTCGTGTCGCCCACAAGGGCCTGCACGTCAGGCCACACGGAGGGCGACACCCCACTCTCGCCTTCGAAGGTTTCGGCATCGAGCAGCTTCTCCTCCTTCGCGGCTGGATCCCACATGAACACGTTCGGGCCAAGGCACTGCTTGAGATCCTTGTCTCCGCTGACGATGATGACCGGCATCTGCTCGGAGAAACGCGCGGCGAGCGATGCGATGGCGTCGTCGGCCTCATAGCCGGCGGTTTCTTCATAACGCAGGCCGAGCGCCTGCACCATGCGCTCGACGGGCTCTATTTGCAGGGCCAGATCCTCGGGCATGGCGTCCCTGTTCGCCTTGTACAGAGGGAAGATCTCATGGCGGAAGTTCCTGCCCCGCCCGTCGCGTATGAAACAGAAGCGTGTCGGATGCTCGTCGCGCAGAATGCGCAGGAGGATGCGTGTGACGACCACGAGGGCATTCGTGGGGAAACCGTCGGAACGGCGCATGTTCCGGTTGGCGAAAAAGCCTCGGTAGATGAAGGCCGAGCCGTCCATCAAAAAAAGGGGATCGTCCTTCAGCCCGAGGCGTTCTTTCAATGTCATTGCAGCCCCCGAGGGTAATGGTGGATCATTCCGGTTCTTGAAAATTGAATGCTCTGAATGTATGATAGCGGGATGAAAACAAGTCCGCAAGTGACCGTTCACCGTGAAAGAGATCTCCTGCGCGTGGAAGTCGGCGGCAGCTGGCGCATAGGCGCCCGACGCCCCGAGGATGCCGCAACGGCCCTCCGCGAGGCGGCTGACCCGCGCATCAGGACCCTGAGCCTTTCGGCCCCGGATCTCGGCGAATGGGACACGAGCCTCTTGGCCTTTTTCGTCCAGCTCATCAAGACGGCCGAGGTTAAGGGTATCGCGACGGACGTCTCGGCCCTGCCCGACGGTCTGCGCCGCCTCATCGACCTGGCTTTCGCCGTGAGGCCCAAGGAAGGCTCCGGCCGCTCACGCGAGCAGGAAGGCATTCTCGCCCGCATAGGGGCCGGCGTGCTGCAGATCTTCCCCGACATGCTCGACTTTCTCTCCTTTCTGGGGGAGACCGTCATGGCCGTCTTCGTGCTTATCATCGGCCGGTCACGCATGCGTCCACAGGATTTTATCGCCGCGATGCACGAATGCGGCGTGCAGGCCCTGCCCATCATATCCGTCACGACACTGCTCTTCGGGCTCATCCTCGCCTTCGTTGGCGCGGTGCAGCTCACGCAGTTTGGCGCGCAGATATACGTTGCGGGCCTTGTCGGCATAGGCATGCTGCGCGTCATGAGCGCCGTCATGGTCGGCATCGTCATGTCCGGACGGGTCGGGGCGTCCTACGCAGCGATGATCGGCACCATGCAGGTCAACGAGGAGGTCGACGCGCTCTCGACCCTCGGCATCTCCCCCGTGGATTTCCTCGTGCTGCCGCGCACGCTCGCCCTGACATTCATGGTGCCCCTGCTCACGGTCTATGCCGATGTCATGGGGGTGCTCGGCGGCTATTTCGTCGGCGTCTTCATGCTCGGCCTGAACCCGCTCGAATACGTCAACGCCACGGTCAACATGGTCTCGTTCAGGCACGCCCTTATCGGCATAGCCTACGGCACCGTCTTCGGCGTCATAGTCGCCGTCGTCGGCTGCTATCAGGGCATGCGCTGCGGCCGCAGCGCGCAGGCCGTGGGCATGGCAACAACAAAGGCCGTCGTGCAGTCGCTTGTCGGCATCATCGTCGCGACCGCCATAATAACCGTCATCTGCAACGTGCTACAAATCTGACACGGAGAACACGCGTGGCCGACAGTCCTTTCATAGCGGACGCGCCCGCCGGAAAAACCGTCACGGAGAAGCCGCGCATCGCCGTGCGCGATCTTCTCGTCGGCTACGGCGCATTCACCCTCATGAGGGATGTCTCCTTCGACGTCATGCCGGGCGACATCTTCTTCATAACCGGTGGCTCGGGCTGCGGCAAAAGCACTCTGCTCAAGGTACTCATGGGCCTGAAACGTCCGCAGGACGGCACTGTGGCCTACGACGGCGTCGACTTCTGGGGCAACACCCAGGAGGCCCGGAGCAGGATAATGCAGCGTGCCGGCGTGCT
>JAILMX010000024.1 GCA_024692205.1 Desulfovibrio sp.
CAAACACGGCCATTCACAGCCGCATGGGCATTCAGCGCATCCATCTTCCCGATTATTCGGTCGAAGCCTCGCAGGTTTTCGATGCCGACGTTGCGGGCGTGAACGTGACCGTCCCCTTCAATGACAACGTCTCCCTCACGGTCTTCTGGGCCAGGCCCTTCAACGACAACTGGGACGGCGGCGCCAAAGGTTATGGGAACTATCTTGACAACGCCGATCTCTTCGGCCTCATGCTGCCCCTGCGCTTCGACGGTTTCCGCCTGACGCCGTGGGTCATGGTCGGCGGCTTCGGCAGAAACGCCTTCCGCACGCATAATAAGGCGAATACTGCTTCTTGGTATTACGGCAATAACAACAGCACCGATTTCGTCCTCGGCCTCTCCCCAACGGCCTATGCCCATGACGGTAAGGAAAACCCATACTCTTACGCCACCGCTTTCTGGACGGGAGTGACCGGTGACTACACCGGGGCCGATCCCTTCCGCCTGGCGTGGAGCTTCAACTACGGTGCGGTGGATACCGGCGAGACGGCCCTGAACCGCCGCGGCTGGTACGCCTCCCTGCTTGCCGAATACAAGATGGACTGGGGCACTCCCGGAATCTACGGCTGGTACAGCAGCGGCGACGATGACGACCCCGCGAACGGCTCGGAACGGCTGCCGAACTTTGAGAAAAACAACGAAAGCACGAGCGGCCTGACCAGCATCGCCACGCTGGGCACATGGACGCTCGGCCGTGACGCCGTGCTCGGATCCACTCTGGCGGGCACATGGGGCCTCGGTCTGCGCCTGCGGAACATGAGCTTCTTTGAAAATCTGACGCACACCCTGCATGTCAACTACTATCAGGGCACGAACAGTTCTAGCATGGCCCGCTACGTCAAGGGGGCACCTTCCCGCTACGACATCCGCCGGCCGAATCGTTCCGATTTTGCTTACGGCAATGCAGACGACTACGGCTACGGCCTCTACCTGACCGACAAGGACAAGGCCTTTGAAGTCGGCCTCATGTCCCGGTACCAGATTTACGAGAACCTGACCATGCTCGTCGAGGCGAACTACATCGCCCTGTGGCTTGACAATTCGCGCAGCGTTTGGGGCGGCTTCTCGGACCGGAACGGTGTTTACAGGCACGCCAACAGCACCGAAGACCTGTGGAACGTGAATCTGAGCTTCATCTATAAGTTCTAGGAAAGAAGCGCCTCCCCGCAGCGTTCCCTGACAGCTTTCCCGCCGGGACGATCCCCGCCTTTTTCCGCTGTACCGCCTAGCCGAAAGCGGCTACTGGGCTCTCTCGCGCCCGACGCGTCGAGCGCCCGTCACCAGGACGACAAGCATCCATAAGGCGTTGAAATAATCGCGAGAGAGATGTCGCGCGCCACGGCATCATGGGGAATCTGACGGTCAGGTATGCGTTCTGACAACAGCCGCGCGAAGCGACAACGAAAAAGCCCCGTCTTCAGACGGGGCTTTTTCGGTCATTCCGCCCTTGGCGGCGAGGAAAGGCCCGCTGGACGCCGCAGCGGGTTTCGGATAGCATGGCATCCATGCGCACCCTAAGGCCTATGCGTCGGCACGGCGCAAAAATGGATGAAGGGGGGCGCTAACCGCTCCATGCCAAGCCCGCTTCCTGTTAGCGCAGAAAACGGGATTCCCTTTCTTCATAAGTATTCCGCGCAAGGACAGCAAGGGGATGGCAACCGCCCCACGCAGATTTTCCCGACATCAGGGATCCGGGGCTAACGCCGCCATTTTCCCTGCACACCCGCGCCGAAAGAAGCGCTGCACGCTGCCGCAAGGAGGAAACCATGCGAGACATGCCGCATGACATCGTGGATGAGGTCCGCAAAAGCGCCATTGAACTGCGCGAGGGCGGCCCTTTCGGCGCCGTTGTCTATAAGGACGGCAGGATAGTCGGCAAGGGGGTCAACAGGGTTACGTCCTTGAACGATCCGACGGCGCATGCCGAAATCGTCGACATACGCGACGCCTGCCGGAGGCTGCAAACATATGACCTTTCGGGCTGCGAACTGTACGCGACGGGCTATCCCTGCCCCATGTGCATGTCGGCGATCATCTGGGCGAACATCAAGAAAGTCTACTACAGCTGCGACTATGAGGATGCGGCGCGCATAGGCTTCAGGGATGAGCACATCTTCCGTTTCCTGCAGGGCGGCTGCGCCGATGCAGGGACAGTATCGTTCGAACGGGTTGAAAAGGCCGCCGTTCTGGAACTGTACGAGGCGTTCACGGAAAGCAGGGGAACACTGTATTAGAGTGCGGCACCCGCCCTCACATTCCGCCGTCCAGGAGCTCCATGCCGGCCTGCGCCGCGCCCCACAGCCCCGCCGACGGGTCGCGGTTCAGCCACACGGGCACAGCGGCAAGCACTGCGTCGAATGGCGGCGTCATCCGCAAAAACGCCTCCCGAAAGGCGGCATGCCGCACGAGCGCGGGGCTGCGCCCCGCGACGCCGCCGGTAATGACGACGCCACCGCGCGGCAGAGCGGCAAGCGCCCTGTCCCGGCAAAAACGCCCGTAGAAGCGCGCGAACAGGACGCAGGTTTCACTCGCTTCGAAGTCGGGCAGGCCCGCTATCCGCGCGGCTGTGAGTGCATCCCCCGTCAGGAAACGGTGCAGGTTCTCCAGCCCCCTGCCGGAAAGCACATCCTCCCACACAAGATCATCGCGCCCAAGCTCGCGGGACAGCCAGTCGGCGTACTCCCGCTCCGTTCGGGCGGCGAAGGCGGCCGCGCAGTGCCCCGCCTCCGACGGGCTGACGCACAGACGCCCCCCATCGTAGCGGCAGAACGCGACACCGAGGCCAGTGCCCGCACCGACAACGCACAGGCCCCGGGCAAGGCGTGTGCGCGAGAAGGTCCCGCCGCCGTTTTCCGGCAGAAGCGGCACGGCCTCGTCCATGAGCGGCATGGCGCAGGCCCGCGCCTGGGCCTCGAAATCGTTGATGAAGACAACGGTATCGGCAAAGGGCGCAAGCTGCCGACGGTGTATGCGCCACGGCTGATTCGTCAGACGCAGAACTTCCTGACCGGTCACAGGCGCGGCGGCGGCGAGGACCAGACAATCCGCCTTTTCCGCAAAAAGCGCGGGAGCAGCCCTGCCCGCCCCGGCAAGAACGGCATCAAAATCCGCGGCGTCGCTTGAGACGGTCGCTTCCGCTCGCATTCCAAGCGGCGAGCTCTCAAAGAGCGCGACGCGGCTGTGCGTTCCGCCTATGTCCGCCACGAGGATGCGGCGGGAACGTTCATCCCCTTTCATCAACATGTCTCCCCCAATCAATCGCAAAACCCCGCCGCAGATGCGACGGGGTTTCCATCAATTCAGGCGCAAACCCGCCAAGCGGGCCGCGCCGGAGGCACGATTACAGGCCCTTGGCCTTCATCATGCACACGACGTCGCACACGCGGCAGGAATAGCCCCATTCGTTGTCGTACCAGGCGACGGCTTTGACGAGGGTACCTTCCTGCACCGTGGTGTAGGGGGCCTCAAGGATGGAGGAATGGCTGTTGCCCTTGAAGTCCATGGAGACGAGGGGCTTTTCGTTGTACTCGAGAATGCCCTTCAGATAGGTCTCGGAGGCTTCCTTCATCTTGGCAAGCACGGTCTCTGTGTCGGTGGGTTTCTCAAGGATGCCCGCGAAGTCGACGACGGAGACGGTGGGGGTGGGCACGCGCAGCGAATAGCCGCTGAACTTGCCCTTGAGCTCGGGGATGACCTTGGCCACGGCCTTGGCTGCGCCGGTGCTCGTGGGAATGATGTTGCAGGCGGCGGCGCGGGCGCGGCGGGGATCCTTGTGGGCCATATCGAGGATGCGCTGGTCGTTGGTGTAGGAATGTATGGTCACCATGTTGCCCAGCTTGATGCCGAACTCGCGCTGCAGGACGAGAGCGACGGGGGCCAGGCAGTTCGTCGTGCAAGAGGCGTTCGAGACGATGTTGTGCTTGGCGGAATCGTACATCTTGTCGTTGACGCCCATGACGATGGTGAGGTCTTCCTCTTTTGCGGGGGCCGTGATCACGACCTTTTTGGCGCCGTTGTCACGGTGCACCTGCGCTTCGGCGGCGGTGCGGAAACGGCCCGTGCTCTCCACGACCACTTCGACGCCGTAATCGCCCCATTTGAGGTTCTTCGGATCGGGCTCGGCGAAACAATGCACGTTCCAGTCGCCGACCTTCACCTCGGTGCCGTTGACCACGGCATTGAGATTGCCGCGGCCGTAAACGGAGTCGTACTCGGCAAGCTGGAAGCATGTCTCGGCATCGCAGAGGTCGTTGATGGCGACCACTTCGACGCGGTCACGGTAGCTCTGGTGCAGAGCGCGAAAAACCTGACGACCGATGCGGCCGAATCCGTTGATGCCGATTTTCACTTTTTCCATTTCTCTATCCTCACGGTAAAACGATGCGGGATGTCACACTGCCAATACCTTGTCGCAGTATGCCTTTTTTTCGCCTTCATGGCAATGCGGACGGGCAACGACCGCTTCGCGGAAAACCCCTCCACGTCCCTCCCAATAGTCCTTCCATCCGGGCAGGTCAACTCAAGTCTTGAACATGAAGCGACGCATCGATACGTTCAGCACAATGCCGAGCAGGGTAAAGTTGACAAGCATTGCGCTGCCGCCGTAGCTGATGAAGGGCAGGGGGATGCCGACGACCGGCATGAGCCCGATGACCATGGCCATGTTGATGAGAATCTCCCAGAAGAAATAGAAAAACACGCCGACGACGAGCATACTGCCGAAGCGGTCCTTGGCCTGCACGGCCGAGGAGAAGATGGAGAGCAGGAAAAGGCAGAACAGGGAAACCAACGTCACGCAGCCGACAAAGCCCCATTCCTCGCCGAAAACGGCGAGCGCGAAGTCCGAATGACGTTCGGGCAGAAAGCGCAGCTGGCTCTGCGTGCCCTCCATGAAACCCTTTCCCCAGAGCTGCCCCGAGCCGATGGCAATGCGCGACTGCAGAATGTGGTAGCCGGCCCCGCGCGGGTCGTTGCCGGGGTCGAGAAAGGTGAGTATGCGCTGTCGCTGATAGTCGTGCATGCCTACGAACCACATGAAGGCGCCCGCGCAGGGCGCGGCGACGAGGCAGGTCTTGAACACATAGCCGCGCATGCCGTGGAAAAGGATCATGCCGCCGAGGATGAGCAGGACCATCATGGTCGTGCCGAGGTCGGGCTGCATGATGATGAGGGCCCCCGGCACGAGCCCCACAGCAAGAACGGACAGGAAATTCTTCCAGCCGAGCGGCTGACCGTCACGCGCGAGAAGGCGGGCGCCAAGCACGAGCACGGCGAGCTTCGCCATCTCCGACGGCTGAAGGCTGAAGGCGCCGAAGGATATCCAGCGCTTGGCGCCGTACACGCTCTTGCCGAAGAGAGGCACGAGAACGAGAAGGATGAGCGTTATCCAGAAAAAGGGCCAGGCGAAATTGCGCAGGCGCCGGTAGTCGAAAGACATGGCGGCGAGCATGCAGCCAAGACCGCAGATCCCCCAGACGAGCTGGCGCTGGTAGAAGCCCGAAACGGCTATGCCGTCCTCAAGGCGTGTTCCGCTCGCCGAATAGAGGTTCACCACCCCTATGCCGAAGAGCAGGAGCACGCAGCCGAGCAACGACCAGTTGATATAGCTGAAAAGGCGTGTGTCCATATGTCAGTCACCGGCGGGCGGGGGCGGCGCAGGCTGCACGGGCGCGGCGGCCGCCTCCTTTTTCCGCACGGCCGGACGGCTTTCGTCCGGGCCGAAAAGATGTTCGTAAACCTTCTTCGCCACGGGCCCGGCCACGCTTGAGCCGCCCCCCCCGTGCTCAACCATGACCACAACGACGTAGGTTTTGCCGTTCTTTCTGCCCCATGTCGCTATCCATGCGTGGTCACGCTGGGCGTATTCCATCTCGGTGTTCTTGAGGCGCCGCTCTCCGGCCGCCATCTTGAGCTTGACGACCTGCGCGGTGCCCGTCTTGCCGCCCATTTCGGCGTCGCCGCGCGCGATGACTTTGGCCGTGCCCGTGCTCGCCGTGCGGTGCATGGCGTTCACAATGAAATCCAGCGTCTTCTTTGAGCCGGGCAGGTGGCGCATGACTTCACGCGGGGCGTCGTCGAGCAGCTGCGGCTTGAGCATGTCGCCGCCGTTCAGAAGGGCGCAAACATAGGTCGCCATCTGCACGGGCGTCACTAGGGTGTAGCCCTGACCGATGGAGACATTGTACGTCTCGCCGCGCGCCCACGGGCGGTTGAAGCGGCGCTTCTTCCACTCGCGCGACGGCACGAGTCCCGAGCGCTCATGCGGCAGATCTATGCCCGTGACACTGCCGAAACCGCTCGCCTTGGCGAACTTCTCAAGCTTGTCGATGCCGAGCTTCTCGGCCATAATGTAAAAATACACGTCGCAGGAGTTGATGAGCGCGTGCTCAAGATCCATGCTGCCGTGGCCGCCCTTGCGCCAGCAGCGGAATATCTGGTTGCCCAGCTTGACCTGGCCCGGGCAGAAGACACTGTCGTGCGGGGAGACGCCCGATTCAAGGAAAAAGGCCGCCATGAGCAGTTTCCAGACAGAGCCCGGCGGGTAGACGCTCTGAATGGCGCGGTTCTGCAGGGGGAAACGCTTGCTCGTGCGCAGTGCCTCCCAGTCGCCGCGCGAGATGCCGGCGGCGAAGAGGTTGTTGTCGTAGGAGGGCGAGGTGACGAGCGCCCTCAACTTGCCCGTATCCGGCTCCATGACGACCACGCTGCCGGCCTCACCGCCCAGGGCCTGCCATGCCGCCTGCTGCAAATCACGATCGAGGGAAAGCCTGACCTCGTGACCGCCGAGGGGTTCGTTGCGCATCTTCTTGCCGAGCAGGCGCGCATGCGCGTCCACCTCGACTTCGTAGCGACCTTTCCTGCCGCGCAGCATCTGCTCGATCTTGAGCTCAAGCCCCTGCTTGCCGATGAGGTCGCCCATGGCGAGGGAAGGATCCTTCTCCATCTCATGCTCGTTCGCCTCGGCGACGTAGCCGAGTACGTGGGCGAAAAGCTCGCGCTCGGGATAGTTGCGTTTCGTCCTGACGACGATCTCAAGGCCAGGCCACGAAATGAGCTCGGACTGAATGCGCGCCATCAGGTCAAAATCAATGTCGGTGATCATGAGCAGGGGCTCGTAGGGCTTCACCTTGAAACGGTCCTGATGGTACTTTTCCCATATCTGAGACAGGGGTATGCCCGACCAATGGCTTATCTGGGCCATGGTTGCGGGTATGTCGGGACAGTCCTCACGGACAAGCGAAAGGCCGTAGGCCGTGCGGTTGTCGGCGAGGACGATGCCCTCGGCGTCGAGGATTCGGCCGCGCGGTGCCACGATGAATTCCTGCCGCATGCGGTTCTCGATGGCCTGACGGGCGAAATCCTCCCCGCGTTGCATCTGCAGATACCAGAAGCGCACGACCATGATGAAAAAAAGAAGGCCGATGAGAGCCTGCAACAGG
>JAILMX010000048.1 GCA_024692205.1 Desulfovibrio sp.
CACCGCGTCTACGTGTCGAGTGACGGCAGGAAATTCGCCATCAGCCTTCAGAACACCTGCCTGAAGTGCCACAGCAATTCCTCTCAATTCTGCGACAAGTGCCATGTGGCCAACAGCGTCGATCCCTATTGCTGGACTTGCCACATTCTTCCGAAGGAGGGCAAGTAATGAACGCGAACAGAAGACAGTTTCTGAAAGTGGCGAGCCTGTCGGCCATGGCCCTCTCAAGCGGCATGTCGACGCTTTGCGCATCCGAGGCGCTCGCCCAGATCGCGCCCGGCAGGTATGAAAAGGGCGAGAAAACCCGCAAGGCCAAACGATGGGCCATGGTCATCGATACCCGCAAGTTCAGCGGCGAGAAGGACTACGCCCCCCTCATCGAGGCCTGCCACAAGGCCCACAATGTGCCGAACATACCCGGGGACAAGAACATCAAATGGTTCTGGCTCGACTCTTATGAGCACACCTTCCCCGACGACATGAACGCGCACATGAGCCAGAAGATTGCGAAGGCGGTCTATCCCCTTCTGTGCAACCACTGCACGAACCCCCCATGCGTGCGCGTGTGCCCCACGCAGGCCACCTACAAGATGGAGGACGGCATCGTCGCGATGGACTACCACCGCTGCATCGGCTGCCGTTTCTGCATGGCCGGCTGCCCCTACGGCGCGCGTTCGTTCAATTTCAGCGATCCGCGCAAGCATCTCCCCGACCCCGTGCCGAACCCGACCTTCCCGACCCGCATGATCGGCGTCGTGGAGAAATGCACCTTCTGCGCGGAGCGTCTGGCTGTCGGCAAGCTCCCCGCCTGCGTCGAGGCCTCAATGGGCAAGATCCTCTTCGGTGACCTGAATGATCCCGAGTCGACCGTCTGCAAAGCCCTTGCCAGCAACTACAGCATCCGCCGCAAGCCCAATCTGGGCACCCAGCCCGGCGTCTACTATCTCATCTAGGGGGACAGGCCATGCTTGAGAAACTTCTGTCAGGTCCGAAGACCTACTACCTGTGGCTGCTCTTCCTCTGCGGCGTGATCGCCTGCTGCGGCCTTGTCTACATCAATCAGCTTCTGAACGGCCTCGGCATCACGGGCATGAACCGCGACGTCTCGTGGGGCCTCTACATCTCTCAGTTCACCTACTTCGTTGGCGTCGCCGCCTCGGCCGTCATGCTGGTTCTGCCCGCCTACTTCCACCACTACGTGAAATTCAAGCGCATGATCATCTTCGGTGAGTTCATGGCCGTCGCGGCCGTGGTCATGTGCGCTCTCTTCATCGTGGTCGACCTGGGCCAGCCCCAGCGCATGATGAACGTCATGCTGCACCCCACGCCGAACTCCGTCATGTTCTACGACATGATCGTGCTCATCGGCTATCTCTGCCTCAACATCGTCATCGGCTGGGTCACGCTCGAAGCCGAACGCCATCAGGTGAATCCGCCCAAGTGGATCAAGCCCCTCGTGTACCTCTCGATCATCTGGGCCTTCTCCATCCACACGGTCACGGCCTTCCTGTACGCCGGCATACCCGGGCGCCACTACTGGCTGACCGCCATCATGGCCGCCCGTTTCCTCTCCTCGGCTTTCTGTTCAGGCCCTGCCATCCTCCTGCTTCTCATTCTGCTGGTCCGCCGCCTGACAGGCTTCGACCCCGGCAAGGAAGCCATCAAGACGCTGACGACCATCATCACCTACACGATGTGCATCAACGTCTTCTTCTATCTGCTTGAGATATTCACCTCGTTCTACAGCAACATTCCCGGCCACATGGAGCCCATACGCTTTCTCTTCTGCGGCCACGGCGGCCACATGGCATGGGTGAGCTACTTCATGTGGGCGGCTGTGGGGATGGCCTTCCTTTCGCTCGCCATCCTCATCCCCCCGCAGACCCGCACCGGCAGCCTCATGCCCTTCGCTCTGATCATCCTCGTCATCGCGAGCTGGATCGACAAGGGCCTTGGTCTGCTCATCGGCGGCTTCACGCCCAATATGTATGAGGACGTGACTCCCTATATGCCGACCCTGCAGGAGATAGCGGTCGCCCTCGGCGTCTACGCCATCGGCGCCCTTGTGCTCTCGCTGCTCTGGAAGATCGCCCTCGGCGTCAAACGCGACGTGGGCAACTTCTGCGACTAAACGCAGGCCCGACACGGACAATCAAAAGCCCCGCTTTCGCGGGGCTTTTGATTGCGCAATTCTCACGGAAATCATCCTCTTGAACTTTGGCCCGCCCTTGGGTAATATGAAAGGTGAAACCATTTGGCGGGAGACGATCATGCATCAAGCCCTCAAGGAAGCCCACAACATCTGCAAGGTTCTGCTTCGCAACGGCTACGACGCCCATATAATCAACGCGCCGTTGCAGGAAGAGCTGCTCTCGAAAAGCAGTACTATGTCGGTCGACATCGCGTCCGAGGCCGACCTTGCCACTCTGGACAAAATTTTCCCCGAAGCACATTTCGTTGCGGGTGACTACGCCCTGGCGAACGCGCTCATCAATGACGTCTCGATCCGATGTTACCCCATGGAGACCCGTGCCGCGGCACACCCCGAGCTTGCCCTCATGCGCATCTCCCCGACCATAGTGAACCGCATGAGCGACGAACAGCGCGTGAAGCTCATGCTCGCGACACGCCATTCCTGCGACGAACAGGCCGCAAGCGCCTACGAAGGCTTCGCCGTCGACGAAAAGAACATGTGCGAGGCGCCCATACGCTTCGTCGGCATACCCGACGAGACCCTCAGGCACAACTACCTGCTTGCCATCCGAGCCCTGCGTTTCGCCGCGAATTTCGACTGCGACATAGAGCCCAACACGTGGCTCGCCATCATACGCGCTTCCGGCCGCGTTCTCGACTACGCGCCCGCCAAGGACATCATGGAGGAATGGCGCAAGGTCTCCGCAGAGAACATGTACCGCTTCGTCCAGCTGCTCTTCGACGCGCAGATCCTTCAGGGCCTTATCCCCGAAGTCGCCTCTCTCACGGGCGTGCCCGAACAGAAGACGGAAAACGGCATCGAGACCGTCTTCGACCATACCCTCGCCTGCATGAAGCACTACCCTGAAAAGGACTTCCACTACGACTGGCTCGGAACCATGGCCACCCTTTTCCACGACGTGGGCAAGCTCTTCACCTGCGAATACTTCGACGGCGAATGGACCTTCTACCAGCACCACCGCGTGGGGGCCAAGGTCACGCGCAAGATACTGCAGCGGCTCCATTTCTCAGCTGTCGACATAGACCTGATCTGCCATCTGGTCTGCTACCATATGTGCTTCCACTTCATGCTGACCGACCGCGGCATACGCCGCTTCAAGGCCCTTGACGAATACCCGCGCCTCATCGCGATGGCCCGGGCCGACCTTGAGGCCCGCAACGCGAGCTACACCTCGTTCAACCACAACATGAAATACCTGGGCCGCGCCGAGACCCCCGAACAGATGCTTGAGCCGCTTCTGAACGGCAACGAAATCATGTCCGTCACCAATCTCGCCCCGGGCCCGCTGGTGGGCCTCATCCGCGACGCCCTGCTCAAGGCGCAGATCTCCGGCGATGTGACGGATGCCGAATCGGCACGCGCCTTCGTCAAAGAATACGCCCGCAAATCAGTCGGCTAGGCCGTCATGCTGAATCTGCTCGACCTGACGCACCCGGAACTCACAAGCTGGGTTCAGTCCGAGCTCGGCCAGCCCCGTTTCAGGGCGGATCAGCTGTGGCAGTGGCTGTGGCAGAAGATGGTCGACGATTTCTCAGCCATGACGAACATATCGCGGCAGACGCGCATGATGCTGTCCGAAAAGGCCTGCATCGTGAAGCCGCGGGTCGTGACAAAACAGGTCAGCAGCGACGAGACCGTCAAGTTCCTTCTGGAGCTTTCCGACGGAGCGCGGGTGGAGACGGTGCTCATCCCCTCCGATTCCCGCGGGGGAGCGCGGCGATGGACGCAATGCCTCTCCTCGCAGGTGGGCTGCCCGATGGGCTGCACTTTCTGCGCGACCGGGGCAATGGGCTTCACCCGCAACATGACCCGCGGCGAGATACTCGGGCAGGTGCTCGTCGCGCGTGAGCATCTGGGTGATTACAGGCCCGATCATCCCATTCTGCGCAATCTCGTCTTCATGGGCATGGGCGAACCCCTGCTCAACCTTGACGCGGTCATGGCCGCCCTTCGCACCCTGAACGACGCAAAGGGACTGGCCTTTTCGCCGAGGCGCATAACCGTCTCGACCTGCGGAATTGAAAAGGGCATAGAGGAACTGGGCGAAAGCGGGCTCGCCTATCTCGCCGTTTCGCTTCATGCGCCGACACAGGAACTGCGCGCGCAGATCATGCCCAAGGCCGCCCGCTGGCCCCTCACCTCGCTCATAGACGCCCTCAAGGCCTATCCGGTCAAGACCCGGGAGCGCATCACCTTCGAATACCTACTGCTCGGCGGCGTCAACGACAGCGCCGCCCACGCCGAAAAGCTCGCCCGTCTCGTGAACGAGATCAACGGCAAGCTCAACCTGATCGTCTACAACCCCTCTTCGGGCAATCCCTATGAAGCCCCCTCCGAAGAACGCGTGCTGGCCTTCGAAGAGTGCCTGTGGAAACGGCATGTGACCGCCATCGTCCGCGCGAGCAAGGGACAGGACATCGACGCCGCCTGCGGCCAGCTTGCGGTACGCCACGAAGCCGAATAAGCCTGACAGGCCGCTCCGTCACCAGCCTTCAGCCAAAACGACTGCATCTTGTCAGCAAGATGCAGTATATATTTGAGAGAACGCAGGCTGAGCAGAAGAATCTCCCCGGCGCTATTGTTTCCCATTCGCTCCGGAAACGGGCACCAGATAGGTGGCGCCGCGGAAAATCCGCAGGAAGAAATGCACAATGGAGAACAAAAAGAGGAGCACGCCACCCCAGAAGTGGATGATCTTCAGCGCAAGATAGGCGTTCCCGTAGAACGAGATTACCGGCATGTCGTTCAGGATGAGAAGCATGCCGGACACCCCCATCGCGAGCAACATCCAGACGCGCAATCCCCCTATGCGGGTGAAGCGGAAACGGGCGCGGCCGCTCAGAACCCAGACGACGAGCGCGTAGAAGCCCAGGAACAGAAGAACGCTCGCGACCCAGTAATGGGCAACGACGATGCCGTGGTTCACGGGCTGGAGGATGCCGTAACGCACAAGCAGGAAAGGATGCTGCAGAAAGCCCGTCACAAAGGCGCAGAGAACCGCCATGCCCCACAGCCACTTGAAGGGTGTTGAAAAAAGCGAAGATTTCACCATCATCGACGTCCTCCGTTGCGCTCGCGCAGGACGCGCAGGCACGCCAGACCCGCACCGAGAACTGGCGCGGCGAGCACGAAGCGCAGGAGCCTGTTCTGCCGCGCCATGGCCACCCCAGCGGGCCGCAGGCTCGGCCTGCCGGGCCCGAGGCCGTCCTGCTTCAGCAGGGCGGCCTCGATGTCGCGAAACGGACGGGAAAAGACATAGAGCGTATGGGTTCCGCTGTTTTCAGCATAGCCGAAGACGTCCCCATCCCGCTCTTCGGCCATCTTCGCAGCCCGGCGCACGATTTCCGCATAGGGGCCGAAGTGCATCGCCCCCGTGGGGCACGCCGTGACGCAGAGGGGCGCGGCGCCCTGATCGACCGTGTCTTTGCAGAAATCGCATTTGTAGGTCTGGCCGTTGCCCAGATATTCGGGCGCAAATCGCAGATACGGGCCGATCCCCGACTGCCGTCTCGGTATCATCCACGGGCAGGCGAAAAGGCAGTCGGCCTCGCCTATGCAAAAGTCATGGTCTATGGAAACAGGGCCGCGCTGGTTCTGCGTCATCGCGCCCGTCGCGCAGCGCGAAACACAGGGGGGATTGATGCAGTGCATGCAACGCCTGGGCAGATGCACCTGTCGGCTTCCGTCTGGCGTATCAAGCGTGCAGGACTGTATGTAAAGCCAGTTGTAAGGCGTGAGGCAGTCGGTCTCGTCCCGCCTGTCGGACCAGTCCTGCACCTTCACGCGGGTGCCTTTCGGCATGGGGATGGGCAGCTTGGGCATGGGCACGAGGGCGGCGCTGCGCTTGCGGCAGGCCGTCACGCAGGCACCGCAACCGGTGCAGGCGTCCACGTCTATGAGGGTAGCGACCGCGCTTTCGTCGGTCTTCGCTATTTTCTGCTTCGGCCATTCCCCGGCTCTGGCCGTCGTGGACGGCATGGCTCCTCCCAGAAACGCGGCGGCCGCCCCCGCCAGAAAACCTCTGCGACGAAAAAAATGTTTGTTGGGCATCATCGTTTTGCCTGCCTGAAACAGTTTGATGAACAAAATCCCTAACCGTCACGTCGGAATATTTCCATTGCTGCCAGCGGCCTGCTTCTCAAAGGGCGCGGGCGGTCGCCAGAACCAGAAAAGGACGAGCAGGGGCACTATGCCGAAGAACTCCGCAGCCTCACGCGGCACGTAGGGAGAGCTGCCCCACCACAGAAGCACGCTCGTCGCCCCAGCCGACAGCATGACGAGCCATTGCGCGAGGCTCATGGGTCTCGCCGTCACCTGGAAAAAGGTCACCGTCAGTATGGCTACCCAGACCTTGGTCACGGTAAGCGCAAGGGCGGCCCCTTCGAGCGGCATTGCGGGGATGAGCACGAAACAGCACACGATATTGACGATGAGGCCGCTCAGATAAAAGAAAAAGAGCAGAACATGCCGCCGCATGCCGATCATGGCGTAGGCAGCCAGATTGTGCAGGAAGGCGGTGGCGAGACAGGGTGTCAGAAGCTGCTGCGCGGTGACGGCCGTCGCGTAATGCTGTCCGTAGACGAAGGTGAGAAAACGGTCGCTCTCAACGCAGATGAGAAAAATGACCGGCAATGCGGCGGCCCAGAGCGAGCGGGCAGTCTGCCCCGCCAGAGTGCGGAAAGCCTGCCTGTCCTTTTCCCACAGGCGTGCCAGCAGGGGAAAGATAACCTTGCCGAGCAGGGCGCTTGAGACAAGGGTCGAAAGCCCCTCCACCGTCTCCCACGCGACGCCGTAACCGCCCACGTCCGCATCGCAGCCGTACTGCTTGAGAAAGATCACGTTGATCTTGTTGTAGAACATAGCGCAGACGGCCATGCAGGTGAAAATGAGGCCGCTCTTCATCTGCCGCGCGAGGTCAGCCAGGCCGGAGAGCCCGACATCGGCCAGCGGGTTGAAATGGAGCGCGGCGCGTGCGAAAGCGATGCAAAGCAGGGATTCGACCGGTTTGTACAGGGCTATGGCTATGGGCGAGGCCCCCATTACAACGCAGACGATGCCGTAGCCTATGCCGACAAGTGCGGAAGGGATGCGTATGCGCATCTCGACATCCTGCCGCCCGCGGGCCTGACAGAGCGCGAAGAAGGAATCGCTTACGGCATCGAGGCCCAGGCCGCCCGCTATGCAGAGCACGACTATGCGCAGCTCAGAGGTGTAGCCCTGCAGCCCTGTGATGACCCACGTGACAGCCATCGCGACTATCCATACCGCAAGCTTGAGCCACGAGACCTCGCTCAGGAGGGAGCGCGCGTGCGTCCGCCCGCGCGCGAAGGTGGAGAGAAGAAAATCATTCAGACCCACATCGGCCACCGTCTTGACGAGGTAGCCGTAGGTGAGGGCCAGGACAATCTGCCCGAGGACGTCGGGACTGTGGCGCGCGAGCAGGATGGTGAAGGCGGTCCACGAGACGTCACGCGTCCACTGGGCGCCCAGTATGTACCCGAGGCGCCGGGGAATGTCCTTGAGCTTCATGAAGGAAAAGGGCTAGCGGCTCTTGAAGCGGACGACGGCCTTGAAGCCCGGCTTGAGCTCAAGATCAGCATTGGGCACGCTGAGCTTGACCGTGTAGTAGGAGGGATTGCCAACGTTCATGTCGTTTGAGACCCACGCGATCTCACTGACGGCGGCAGAGAACTTCTTGTCGCCGAGAGAGGGGATCTCGACCTCGGCCTTGTCGCCTTCCTTGATGTCACGTACCTCGGCCTCGTAGACGGGCACCTGTATGATCACCGGGTCAAGCTGGCCGACCTGTATCGGGGCCGAGCCGGCGGGCAATATCGTGCCGGCGCTCAAAATGCCGTTGACGGAAAGCACAAAGCCGTCGATGGGCGACCTCAGCACAAGGGTTTCGGGCAGAACGTCCCCTTCATGCAGGGGCACGCCGAAAGAGCGTTCGAGCTCGCGCAGACGCGCCTGAAAGCTCTCCTCAGCCTTCTTCACCTGCACGTTCAGAAGGGCTATGCGCTTCTGCAGGGAGGCCACGTCGGCCTCAAGCCGGCCCAGGGCCTGACTTGAGCCGAGGCCGGAGGATACGAGACGGCTCGTCTTGTTCCTCTGCGCCTGCGTCTGCGCCAGCTGGCGCTCAAGGTCAAGAATCTGGCCCCTCATGGTTTCCGTGGCCGCACCGGTCGTCACTTCGCGTTGCAGAACGCGCTCGGCCTCATCCTGCAGGTGGTAGCGCAGAAGAGGCGCGTCTTTGCCCACGCGCATGCCGGGCCTGACGAGCACCTCGTCGATGACGGCGTTGAAGGGAATGGGTTCGGCGCGCGTCACGGTCGTCACGACCTTGCCGGTGAGCACGGTGGCGCCGGAGGCGGCATCGGCCGTGCCCGGCACGGCAACCCACAGTGATACGATGAGAAGAGCGAATGGCAAAAGGCGCATGGCCCGCCCCCTAGTCTATGATGTTTTTGAGCGGCAGGCCGAGGAAGCGCTCCTGCAGAAGACCTGTCAGGTACATCCAGTCGAGCCGTGCCAGCTTGGCGGCCAGTTCCGCTTCAGCCA
>JAILMX010000062.1 GCA_024692205.1 Desulfovibrio sp.
CACTTTCTTGAGCAATATGTAGTTGCTTTGGAAGACGCCGCCCGCTGCCACGCTGCCCGCCGTGCGGGGCCGCACGGTGACGTTCTCGCCCCAGTTGTGCACCATCGAGAAGGTGAGCTTGCCGCCTTTCTCCACATAGAACTCGGTGAGGCCCAGGTGCAGGGCGTCCTCATGGGCGCTCGAGGTCGCGCACCCGTTCAGGATGTGCACCTCGGCCCCTTCCTCGACGATGACGATGTTGTGCACGCTCTGCCCGGCGCGATTGCCCTTGATGAACATGCACGACTGCAGGGGCTGGGTTACCTTGACGCCCTTGGCCGCGCGCACGAAGTAGCCGCCGTTCAGATGCTCGCGGGCCGTGCGTGTGAACTCGTCCTTCTCGGGATTGAGCAGCTTCCAGAAATGCTGCGGCAGACCGTCGTATTTCTTGAGGGCCGCGCCGATGCTCATCATCTCCAGCCCGTCCTGCTGCGTGTGGCAGTGCACGTCGGCATGGTTCAGCTGCATGAAGGCGCCGCTCACGTCGCCGTTGCCCACATCGATGCCGGCGCCGATAAGACGGTCCTGATCTGCCTTGGGCAGAAGGGTGAGGTTCTCAATCTGCTGGGCGTGTTCGCCGCCCGTGAAACTGTAGCGTGAAATATCCACGGTCATTGCAGAGCTCCCTCCTTGATCCGGCCGAGCATGCCGCCGGTCAGGCATCGCAGACATTCCTGATAGCCGTGCTCCTGTATGTGCTTGAGAATCTCGCGGGGGTTGTCCTCGCAGCAGAGCTTGCCCTTGTAGAGCACCTGTCCGCGGTGGGCGTTGACATACTGAAGGATGTAGCCTGTGTGGGTGATGATGAGCCCGCAGGTCGAGCGGCGGCGGCCCCGTTCGCGCAGGGTTGCGGTGCAGCAGTCGGGCATGCCTTCGAGCAGAGAGTGGACAGTGTTGCCCACAAGGGCCATGTTTTCAAGGTCGACGCCGGATTCCGGCTCGTCGAAGAGCAAGAGGTCGGGCTGCTGGGCCATGAGCTGCAGCAGCTCGGAACGTTTGATCTCGCCGCCCGAGAAGCCGGCGTTCACGTCGCGGTCGAGAAAGGTCTCGAAATTGAGCTTCTGCGCCATGCCGGGCATGTCGATGGCGCGCCCGCGGGCGCAGAGCTCGACAAGCCGGCCCGTGGGCAGGCCGTGAATGGTCGGCGGGCGCTGGAACGACATGCCTATGCCGAGGCGCGCGCGCTCGTAGATGGGGGCGCGGGTTATGTCCGTGCCCTTGAAGAGTATGCGGCCCCGGGTGACCTCGTAGCCCTCGACGCCCATGAGCGTCATGAGCAGGGTCGTCTTGCCGCTGCCGTTCGGCCCGAAGAGGATGAAGGTCTCCCCCGGATGGATGGAGAGGTTCACCCCCCGGAGCACGGGCTTTCCGGCTATGGAAACGTGCAGGTCCTGAATCTCAAGCATCGTTTTCTCCTGTTTCTCCCAGGTATTCGAGCACATCATAGTGCAGGTGGTCCAGGATATGGGAAAGCCTGTCGACGCATTCCTCGCCCACGGCCCTGCCGAGTATGGACACGATAAAGGCGGCGCGCTTGGCGTTGATCATGGCCTGATACCCCGGATCAGTGCTGTAGGGCACGGCGTGTATCTCTTCAGTGAAGGTTGTGAGCTCGTCTTCGGAGAGGTTCTTGATGGGCTGAAGTTCCTCATCAAGATAAACCATCCCGTTTTCGACTTTCAACATGACGGGCTCGCCGTGCATGTGGGCAAGACAGACTTCCATACGTCAGACCTCTTTTGGCGTGTGCCGCTCTCGGCCAGGGCATGCCCCGGGCCGAGAGCGGGCAAATCCCGCAGGCGCTTTGCTTCCGAAAAACCGGCGGCGGTTGACACTGGCCTAGATGGCCCCTATGAAACGGAAGAGAAGGGGCGGCGTTCGCAAAACCTCATGCGGATTTCGCCAAAGTAGCATATTTTCGAGGGGCTTTCTAGCCTTCATTTTCACCGGAGAGACACACCATGTACGTCATCACGGGCGGGGCCGGTTTCATCGGCAGTGTTCTGCTCAGGCAGCTCAATATGCAGGGCATCGAAGACATCGTCATCGTCGACAACATCGCCGAAACGGAGAAATGGCGCAATCTCGTCAAAGGGCGCTACGTCGACTACATGCACCGCGAGCGCTACCGCGACCTTATTGTGCGCGATGCGCTTCCTTTCAGGCTGAAGGGCGTCGTGCACCTCGGGGCCTGCTCGTCCACCACGGAGCGCAACGCAGATTTCCTGATGGAGAACAACTACCATTACAGCCGCGACGTGTGCCGCCATGCGCTCGAAAAAGGCGCGCGCTGCATCGTGGCGAGCTCCGCGGCGACCTATGGCGACGGACGCCTTGGGTTTTCAGACAAGCCGGACCTCGTTTCGGGGCTTCGGCCGCTCAACATGTACGGCTATTCCAAGCACCTGCTCGACCTGTGGCTTCTGCGCGAGGGGCTGCTCTCAAGCGTTGCGAGCCTGAAGTTCTTTAATGTCTACGGTCCGAACGAATACCATAAGGGCTCTATGCGCAGCGTGGTCGCGAAGGCCCATGCCCAGATCCGCAAGGAGGGGCGGCTCACGCTTTTCCGCTCCACGGCCGAGGGCATAGCTGACGGCTGCCAGCAGCGTGATTTCGTCTACGTCAAGGACTGTACGGCCCTCATCGCCTGGCTTTTGCAGAATCCGTCCGAGAATGGCATCCGCAATGTGGGCACGGGGCAGGCGCGCACCTTCAACGACCTCGGGCGGGCCGTGTTTGCCGCGCTCGGGCGCGCACCCGACATCGACTACAAGGACATGCCCGAGGGGCTTGCGCGCAACTACCAGAACTACACCTGTGCTGACATGGGCTGGCTTGCCCAGAGTGATTGCCCCGTGCGTTTCACTTCCCTTGAGGATGGCGTGCGGGATTACGTATGCCGCTATCTCGAAGCGGACGACCCCTACGTGTGACCTTGCGGGGGAATCTTCGTTCCCGGCTAAAGTCCTTTTCATACATGTCGATAAGGTTTGCTGAGAATTCCCTTGCTTTTGTTCTTTAGCGTGCCCGAAAAGGCACAGGAGGACTCACCATGCCTTTGACAGGTCTGATAGTCATAAACGTGGTCTTCGTCGCACTGGCCGGCGTGGCCATGTATTTCGGCGGGGGGCTTATAGGCGGCATCGTCACCGGCGTTCTGGCCGCAGCCTCGGCGCTGGCTGCGAACGCCATCCTTTCGCCGCTCAAAAAAGTCGAGGAATTCGCGACCCGGGCTGCCGGGGGCGGAAAGGCTGAGGGTTTCGAACCCTCGGCCTGCGGTGCCTTTGCCCCGCTTGCCGAGAATTTGCGGCGAATGTCCGAAGAAGCCGCTGAAAAGTGCGCCTGGTACAGGGATGTTCTGAACGCCGTGCCCCAGACCGTTGCCGTGACGGATTCGGACGGCAAATGGACGTTCTGCAATGCCGCGGCGCTCAAGGCTCTCGGCAAAAGCGACCTGAAAGACGTGCTTGGCAAAACATGCCCCGGTGAAAAAGACGCCCTCTGCGGCGCGGCGGGAATAGAAGCTCTGCGCAAAGGCGAGGCCGTTTTCGTCAAAACCTTGCCGGACGGCAGGACGCTGCGGACGCGAATGGCCTATGTGCGCGACGGCGCGGGCGCAACGATCGGCCATGTCGAGATCACGGACGACGTGACCGACGTGGCGGCCTCGCAGACTGGCCGCGAAGAAAGCCTTTCGGAGCAGATCGCCATTCAGGAGAAGATCGCCGCCCTGACCGCGGATATAGAGAGCGTGATCGCCAATCTGAACGTGCAGCTCGACAAGACCCGAAAGGGTTCGCAGGAGCAGTCGATACGCATGGATGATGCCTCGAATTCAATGAACGAGATGACCTCGACCGTCAGCGACGTGGCCCGCAACGCGGCCGATGCCTCGAGTCTGTCCGCCGCGACGCGGCAGAAGGCCGAAGAGGGTGCCGAGGTCGTCGCGCGGGCCGTTGAGAGCGTGCATAAGGTGGAGGAGCATTCTCTGCGCCTCAAGAAAGACATGGAGGCCCTGCTTGAGCAGTCGAGCTCCATCGAACAGATCATGAACGTCATCAGCGACATTGCCGACCAGACGAACCTGCTTGCCCTGAACGCCGCCATTGAGGCCGCCCGCGCAGGCGAAGCGGGCCGCGGCTTCGCCGTCGTCGCCGACGAGGTGCGCAAGCTGGCCGAAAAGACCATGAGCTCCACGGCCGACGTGGGCCGTGCCATCAAGGGCATACAGGCGGGCGCGAGCACGAGCGCCGAGCAGGTCGATCACGCCGTGCAGATAACGAGCGAGACGACCGAGCTCGCCAACAAGAGCGGCGAGGCCCTGAAGGAGATCGTCTCCATGGTCGACACTTCGGCTGACCAGGTGCACGCCATAGCCACGGCGAGTGAGAAGCAGTTTGCCGCGAGCGAGGAGATCGGCAGAACCATTGCCGAGGCCTCTGCCTTCTCGAACGAGAACGCGCACGTCATGGCCGAAGTCGACGCAACCGTGCACAGACTGAAGGGCACCATCGGCGACCTCGCCTCCCTGCTTGATGAGATGAAGCGGAGCACGGCGACGATGTAAGTTCGTGTCACTGCGCGTCTTGCACGCGTGAAAACCGTTGCCCCCGGAAGGAAAAACGCTTCCGGGGTTTTTTTTCGGAGGGTGGCCTTGGAGGAAGGTGTCGATTTTTTGGGAAAAGGCGCCTTGTCCTTCTTGATAATACTTTCACATAGAGGTAGAAAAACAAAAAAGGCTCGAAACTCCGATTCCCGGAGGGGGAAGCCGGCCAAAGGAAGGTGCTATGATTACATTCTTTGTCTGTCTGGCCATCCTCATCGGCGGTTATTTCACCTATGGCAAAGTGGTGGAAAATACCTTCGGTCCCGATGACCGCGAGACCCCTGCCGTCGCGATGAACGACGGGGTCGACTACGTGGTGCTTCCCCAGTGGAAGCTTTTCCTGATCCAGTTGCTGAACATAGCCGGCCTGGGGCCCATCTTCGGTGCCGTGGGCGGAGCCCTGTGGGGGCCTGTCGTCCTGCTCTGGATCACCTTCGGCACGATCTTTGCCGGCGGCGTGCACGATTTCTTTTCGGGCATGATGAGCGAACGCAACA
>JAILMX010000074.1 GCA_024692205.1 Desulfovibrio sp.
AACTCGTTCCGGAAGGCATCGTAGGCCGTGTGCCCTACCGCGGAAGCGTCAAGGATTCCATTTACCAGCTCATGGGCGGCCTTCGCTCCGGCATGGGCTATGTGGGCGCCAAGACGCTTGAAGACCTTCACAAGAACACCAACTACTATGAGATTTCGGCGGCGGGTCTCCGTGAAAGCCACGTCCACGATGTGGTCATCACCAAGCAGGCCCCCAACTACCGCATGGAAGACTAGGCAGGGAAGCGATGTCGGCCAACAAAGTCATCATCATCGACTACGGCTCGCAAGTGACGCAGCTCATCGCGCGTCGCGTACGCGAGGCGGGGGTCTATTCCGAAATTCATTCCTGCGTGACGACGGCCTCGGAGGTCGCCGCGCTTAGGCCGAAAGCCGTCATACTGTCGGGCGGTCCGGCCAGCGTGGGTGAAAAGGACGCCCCAGCCCTTGATCCGGGGCTGCTCTCCTTGGGCGTGCCGGTGCTCGGCATCTGCTACGGCATGCAGTCAATCGCCAATGCCTTGGGAGGCGAGCTTTCCAAATCGGAAACACGCGAATACGGCCCCGCGAAACTCTCCTTCGTAACGCCCTGCGCCCTATGGGACGGACTGCCCGCGAGCCGCCCCCTGCGCGTATGGATGAGCCACGGCGACCGCGTACTGACGCCGCCGCCAGGCTTCGTCGTCATCGGTCGCACGGCCACGCTTGAGGTCGCCGCCATGGCAGACCCCGCGCGGGGCATCTACGCGGTGCAGTTTCACCCCGAAGTCCACCACACCGAAGAGGGGGCGAGCATCATCCGCAACTTCCTCTTCAAAATCGCCCACATAACGGCCGACTGGTCCATGAGTTCCTTCGTGCAGCGACAGATCGCGGAACTGCCCGAAAAGATAGGGGACAGCCATGTCGTCTGCGCCCTCTCCGGCGGTATTGATTCAACGGTCGTGGCCATCTTGCTCCACAAGGCCATTGGGCACAAGCTGCACTGCATCTTCGTCGACAACGGCCTTCTGCGGGCGGGCGAAGCCGAGCAGGTCGTCACCTTTCTGCGCGGGCATTTCGACCTCAACCTCATACATGTGCAGGCCGAGGATCGCTTCCTCTCACGCATGGCGGGCGTGGAAGATCCAGAGAAAAAACGCAAGATTATCGGCCACACCTTCATCGAAATCTTCGATGAAGAGGCGAAGAAGCTGCCCAAGGTCGATTTTCTCGCACAGGGCACGCTTTACCCCGACGTTATCGAGTCTATCTCCTACAAGGGACCGAGCGCCGTCATCAAGAGCCACCACAACGTGGGGGGGCTGCCCGAAACGATGAAGCTCTCTCTCGTCGAACCTCTCCGCGAACTCTTTAAAGATGAAGTCCGCAAGGTTGCCGCAGAACTCGGCCTGCCGGAAGACATCATCTGGCGTCAGCCCTTCCCGGGGCCGGGCCTCGCCATCCGCATTCTCGGCGAAGTGACGGCCGAACGGCTCGCCATAGTGCGCGCCGCCGACAGCATAGTGCAGGAAGAAATGAAGGCGAGCGGCTGGTACCGCAAAGTCTGGCAGGGCTTCGCCGTACTCCTGCCCCTCAAGACGGTGGGCGTCATGGGCGACGGGCGCACGTACGAGCATGTCATCGCCTTGCGCATCGTCGACAGCGTGGACGCCATGACGGCAGACTGGTCGCGCCTGCCCCCGGATCTCGTCGCCCGCATATCGGGCCGCATCATCAATGAAGTCAAAGGGGTAAACCGCGTTGTCTACGACGTCTCATCAAAACCGCCAAGCACCATAGAATGGGAATAAGCCTCCATGTTCGGCATCGGAAGCACTGAACTGCTCGTCATTCTGCTCGTGGCCCTCATTGTGCTGGGCCCGAAAAGCCTTTCAGGGCTTTCACGCACACTCGGCAAGGTCGTCGGTGAATTCCGTCGCGTTTCCACCGATTTTCAACGCACCCTGAACGCCGAAGCGGCTGCCGAGGAACTGAAGGAACAGGAACAAAAAAAGGCGGCGGAGGCTTCCGCCGTTTCCGAAGCGAAGCCGTCTTCCCCGGCGGACGGGGATACCGCGAACTATCGCGATACGGTTGACGCCAGAGCACGGGAAGCCGTGGAAAAGGCCCGCGCTGCGAAGGCCGCCCGGGAAACTCAGGAGCAAGTGGGCTCGGGCCATGCCTCGCCCGAAGCGGCCGCCGACCCTGAAAGCATTTCCCGAGCCGTGCCGGAGGATGTTTCATCCCCCGCTGTCACGCAAAACGCTACCGCATCGCATACGGCGCCCGGGCCAGACGGGATTCCGCAGCCGCCGGATGACAGCCCGCTCGGCAAGGCCCTTGCGGCGGCCCGTGCCGAAGCTGAAGGCACCGGCCACAGGCCCGGTGAAGGTTCTGGCGCAGTATGACGACACCGAACACTCTTTCCGAGACATTGCGCCATGCCGCTGATGAAGCAGTGACGACGGCAAACGCTCAGGACACGCCCGCGACAGAACCGGAAAACGAGACATCTTCGGCAGCCGCAACGGTCCCCGCGTTCGCCACGGCGAACAGAGAAAGCGCGCTGACCGAAGAAAAATCGTCCGTCACGCCGACCGCAGCAGATTCTCCTGAGCCCCCCCCGGCGCCATTCGGTGACCCACCGCCGCCCGACGTTCCTCCCCCGGGGGATACGGGGGGGCCCCTCCCCGAAAAGGGCGCTCCAGAGCCGCCGCATGAACAGACCGACAACGACGGGCTTGACGACCGGCCGATGACGCTCATGGAGCACCTGAACGAGCTGCGCCGGCGTCTCATCCGTTGCTGCATAGCCGTCGGCGTGACCTTTTTGGGCTGCTGGGCGGTCATCGACCCCATATTCAACGCTTTCGTCAATCCCTTGCTCAACGCCCTTCCCGAAGGTTCGCACCCGATTTATACGACACTGCCCGAGGGTTTTTTCATACGCATGCTTCTGGCCTTCGTAGCCGGCGTTTTCGTCGCAAGCCCGGTCATCTTCTATCAGATCTGGGCCTTCATAGCACCCGGGCTCTATGACGATGAAAAAAAGCACATAATCCCCATAGCGTTTCTTTCCGCCCTTTTCTTCATATCGGGTGGAGCATTCTGCTATTTTATCGTCCTGCCCTATGCGTTCGACTTTCTCGTCAGCTTCGCCACTGACACCATAGTGGCGATGCCGAGAGTGAGCGACTACATAGACCTCGTTCTCAAGCTCATCGTGGCATTCGGCCTCATCTTTGAAATGCCGCTCTTTTCCTTCTTTCTCTCCCGCCTCGGCATCGTCAGCGCGGACATGATGCGCCATGCCCGACGCTATGCGGTGCTCGTCATCTTCGTCATGGCCGCGATTCTGACGCCCCCGGACGTGCTCTCGCAACTGCTCATGGCCGTCCCCATGCTCATCCTTTATGAACTGAGCATACTCGTCGCCGCAGCCTTCGGCCGCACCAAAAAACGCGGAAAAGATGCCGTCGGCGATTCGGAAAGCGCAAACAGCACGAAGACCACAGCACAAACTGACAGCGGCGCCCCCAACAACCCAACGGAGAAAGCATGACGGAATACCCAGAACGCACGGCGACATGCAGCCGTTCGAGCGCGGAGACGGACATACGCATGAGGCTTGACCTCGACCGCGCCGAAAAGAATACCATCCACACGGGCTACGGCATGCTCGACCACATGCTTGACCTGACCATGTTCTGGGCGGGCATGCATCTGGATCTCACCTGCACAGGGGATCTGCACATAGACGCCCATCACAGTGTGGAGGACACGGGCCTCGTGCTCGGCAAGGCCCTGCTCGACGCGCTCGGCGACAGGGTCGGCATAGCCCGCGTTGGCTACGGGCGGGTGCCGATGGATGAGGCCCTCGCCGAAGTAACGCTGGACCTCTCGGGCCGCCCATGGCTCGAATGGCGAGGGGATGATCTTCTCCCGCCCCTTCTCGGCGGCGAAGAGAAGGACCTCTGGCGCGAATTTTACAAGGCCCTGGCGACAAGCGGCCGCTTCAACCTGCATATCAACTTTTGCTACGGCAAGAACGGACATCACCTGCTCGAATCTGCAGCAAAGGGACTCGGGCTCGCCCTCGCGCAGGCCGTTCGCCGCCGGGGCGACGCTATACGCAGCACCAAGGGAGGGCTCGACTGATGCATTATAGGACACTTTTTCTCTGCACGCTTCTGACCTGCGCCATTGTTGCCACTGCCTGCAGCCGCCGTCCGCGGAGCACGGCTGACGTGCCACGCGTCGTGCCCATGGCCTTTCAGGTGACGGTGGCGCCCTTCACCCAGCCGGCTGACACCGGAGAGCTCATTCTGGGGCAGCTGCCGGAGAATCAGGGCCGCATTGAAACGAAAGATCTGTCCGCGCTCGACACGCAATTCAAGCACATCCTGCACGGCAGCACCAAGCGCAGCTTTGCCTATGCCACGGCCATGCCCCGCATCGGCACAGGCCTGCACAGCTCCGCTCAGCCCCAGGGCCTGCCGCGCTGGCTCGCCTACGGCAGGGCGCAAAGGGCCCAGCTTCTCCTCGTCCCCCTCGTTCTTAACTGGCATGAACGAGAAGGTTCGAAAGCCGGCGTGATCAGGCCGGCTCACGTGCGCCTTGAGTTCTTCCTTCTGCGCGTTTCCGACGGAACCGTCGCCGGCCGGTCCATCTTCGAGGAAAAGCAGGAAGGACTCACCGACAACCTGCTGAACGTCGGCACCTTCATCAAGCGTCGCGGGGCATGGGTCTCCGCAAACGATCTCGCGGCTGAGGCCATGGAAAAGGCCGTCAAGGAGCTCGGTCTGTGATCATCTTTCCCGCTGTCGACATACAAAAAGGCAAGGCCGTCCGCCTGCGCCAGGGCGTTGCGAATGACGCGACCGTTTTCGATGATGATCCCGTCCGGGCCGCGCGCCGCTGGCAGGACGCCGGCGCGAAATGGCTGCATGTGGTCGATCTCGACGGCGCTTTCGACGGTTCCGCCCCTAACAGCACCATTGTGCACGACATCTGCCGGGAGCTCACCATCCCCGTGCAGCTCGGCGGGGGCATACGCGATGCCGAAACGGCAGCCCGCTACCTCGATGCCGGCGTGACGCGTCTCATTATCGGCACGGTGGCCCTCGAACAGCCCGAGGTCTTCGCCGACATATGCAGACGCTTCCCCGGCAGAATCGGTGTCTCCCTCGACGCCGTGAGCGGCAGCCTGAAAAGCCGTGGATGGGTGGCCGATACCGGGCTCACCGTCGACGCAGTCCTGCCGCGTCTTCAGGAAGACGGCGCGGCCTTCATTATCTACACCGACATCACCAGAGACGGCATGCAGAGCGGCGTCAACATCCCCGCCCTCACGCATCTGTGCGAGACAGCGTCCATCCCCGTTCTGGCGGCCGGCGGCGTCGCCACGCTCGACGACGTCAAAGCGCTCTGGCCGCTCAGCGCCCGGGGCGGCCGCCTGGAGGGCGCCGTGACGGGCAGGGCCATCTATACCGGCACGCTTGACCTTGCGGAGGCAAATGCGTGGATAGCCGCGCAGGAGAAGTGACGCGCACGGCGGCGATGCCGTTCAACGGACTTCCGCCTTGGCAGCGCCGCCTTTTCATGTTAGCGTTTACGCAGTGCGTGAACACCGTCGCGCCGGGCCTGACCTTGGCACGCTTTCGCTTTTGACACGGAGAACGAGATGACAGGCGAAAACAGCAAATCCGTCAGCAGTTTCCTCAGCTTCATGAAACGCAACGGCATGAATTCGACAGCCCAGCGCCGAACCATCGCCGATCTGTTCTTCAAGC
>JAILMX010000083.1 GCA_024692205.1 Desulfovibrio sp.
ACTGCCTCGTCGCCGTCCTCGGCGGTCGAGACAGCATGGCCCCATGAGCCGAGAACCGTCTTCAGCATGGCGCGGTGGGCCGCGTCGTCCTCGACGACGAGGATGCGGGCGCCTTTCGGCGCGCCGTGCGCCTTGCCGCCCTTCATCGCGGCCGTGTCCTTCTGCGTCATGGCTTTCCCTCCCCTGCGGCGGGCAGGCGCACGCGGAATATGGTGCCCCCGCCCGTGCCCGCGGCTTCGTTCGCCGTGCGTGAGGATACCGCTATGGTGCCGCCGTGGGCAAGGACGATTTTGTGGGCGAGCGCGAGGCCAAGGCCCGTCCCTTGGCCGCGCGTGGTGAAATAGGGGTCGAAGATGCGGGGCAGGACGTCCGGGGGGATGCCGCGGCCCGTGTCGGCGACGATAAGGCAGACGTGGGCGCCGGCCCCGGCGGCGGCGAGCGTGAGGCGCCCCCCGTCGGGCATGGCGTCGAGCGCGTTCAGGCAGAGATTGAGCAGGGCCTGATGCAGCCGCTCGAAGTCGGCCATGACCTGCGAAAGCCGGCGCGCCGTCCGGCATTCGAGAACGACGCCGCGCTGTTCCGCCTGCTGCCGAACGAGGCGGGCGACGTGCTGCAGGAGATATTCCGGGTCGGTGGGCGCGGGGCGCACGTCCGTCGGGCGCGAAAGGCCGATGAGGTCGCTGATGACGCGGTTCAGCCTGTCGACCTCGCGCACCATGACCCCTGCGGCCTCGCGCTCGTCGCTCTCTTCGGGGAAGAGGCCGCCGAAATAGGTCGCGTAGCCCTTGATGGAGGAAAGCGGATTTCGTATCTCATGCGCCACGCCGGCGGCGAGGCTGCCCATGGCGGCGAGTTTCTCCTGCCGGCGCATGGCGTCCTCAAGGCGGCGCACCTTGCCCTCGGCGAGTTTCTGCCGGCGGCGCGAGATGCGGGCGCGCTGGGCGAAGTTCAGGCCGACGAGGCCGCACAGGCCAACGAGCAGGCACGCCCCGGCGAGCAGGGCGATGTACAGGCGGTTCTGGCTGCGGGTGATCTCGAAGGCGGCGGGGTTGAGCCCGAGGAATATCTCCGGCACGGGCAGCCCGCGCGGCAGCGCCTTGAGCCCCGGCGTGAAGGCGCGCCACACGGCGAAGACGCGATGGCCCTCAATTTGCATGAGACGCCAGCGGGTCTCCGCTCCGGGCGAGAGGCCGGCGAGGGTTTCCCGATCGGCCTCGCGTCCCGCGACGGTGAGGATTTCCCCGATCCTTTCGCGGTCGCTGTGGGCGATGATGGTGCCGTCGGGGATGATGATCGCTCCGAAGACGATGTCGCCGTTGCGGGTCATCTCCTCAAGCAGTACCTGCAGCTGCACGCCGACCTTGTCGCGCATGCCCGAGCGCAGTATGCTCTCAAAGGCCATGATGAGCGAATCGCCCTTTTCGGCGAGCAGACGCGACATTTCCCGTTCGCTACGGCTGATGGCGAAGGCCGCGACGAGCGTTACGATGATCGCGAGTATGGCGCCGGCCCACGCCAGAAGAAAACGCCTGGGGGCGTCGGCGAAACGCTTGTGTTCTGTTTGTGACTGGGGCATGAAAAGAGTATAGCCGTCCATCCGTTCGCTGTCATCTGGCGGCGGACGGAGTCAGATGGCGTGTTTTGGGGCGTGCGTTCCCATGAAAACCCGTTTCTTGAGGTTCATTTGATGGCGAAACTGCTGCTTTTTCTCTGCTTTTTCCTGATGGCGTCCGGTTCCGGCGCGGCGAGGCCCGCGGCACCCGCCGATGCTTGCGGAGGGGATCGCGATGTATCGGCCGGAAGGGAGACGCATTGTTCCGAAAGGCCCGGCGGCCCCGGCCCAGACCGCCACCATCACCACCACATGCCGCGCCCCTCGATCGCGCTGGAAGCGTGGATTTCACGCCTGCCCCCTGACCTGCAGGCCAGGGCCCGCGCCGTCGTAGCCGCCCATACCCCAAAGCTCGACGGCCTGCATGAGGGCATCCGACTGAAGATGGGCGAGCTCGTCGCCCTGCGCTATGACGGAGAAACCCCGCCCGAATCCCTGCCGCGCCTCGGCCATGAGCTTCAGGAACTGCGCGACGCCTTGCATGCGGAGATCATCCGCATGGATGAAGAGCTCCGCCGTGAGATTGGTGTTTCGCCGGGGCCGCCGCCCGGTCGCGGCTGCCGTCTTGAGCACGTCGGCCGCTAGTGTCTCTTTCCTGAAAGGATACTGAATACGAACGAGCGGCTATCTTCTCTTCGCGCTCCAGCTTCGCCAACGCTTCCGTGCCTTTTCAAACTGTTCGATGAATGCGGCATCGTCCGCTCAACGCGCCGAAATCACTGAGAATTTTTGGAAAAGAAAATCCTCCAGCAGTCTTGTCTGGCGCGAAGGGGCGGCCTTTGGACGAAGCATGCTGATGGGCACGTCAGCGGGTTTCCATTCCGGCAGAAGGCGCAGCAGGCGTCCTTTACGCACATGCGCTTCAGCCGTGCCCGATTCCATCGCCGTGTATCCCTGGCCGGCCAAGGCGAAATCCAAACCGGGCGCCAAATCATTGAAAAAATGCGCCGGCCGCAATCTGACCCTTTTTGCGTGGCCATCCCGCCACAGCTCAATGCTGTGCCGGGGAAAGCTCGTGATGTAGATGTAGGGCAGGCCGGTGAGCTCTTCAGGCTTGCCCGGCAGGGGGCGGCGTTCGAAAAGTGCCGGGGCCCCGTAAAGGCCGATGCGGCTGTCGAGAAGCTTCACCGCCAGGAGGCCCGTGTCGGGAGCAGGGCCTGTGCAGACAGCCAAATCGAAAGGGCGAATCGTCAGATCCATCCAACGCGTGGTGAAGTGCACATGCATTTCTATTCCCGGATAGCGCACCGCGAACATTCCAAGAGTATCCCGAAGATAGGTATGGTAGACCGATGACGGCAGAAGAAGCCGTATACGGCCCCTCGCCTGGCTCTGCCGCAAGCGCAACTGTTCGAGCACATGCTGTGAGTCTGCCACGATTTTCTCGCTGCCCGCAAGGAGTTCCCGGGCGGCATCCGTTAATTCCACCCTGCGTTTCGATCTGGTGAAGAGTTGCACCCCGAGCCACGCTTCAAGCGATGCTATGCGGCGCGACAGTGAGGCTATCGGCATGTCGAGGTTTTCCGCAGCCCGTGTGAAACTGTGGCGTCGGCAGACCTCGACGAAAGCGGGAAGACCCGAAAGAAACTTGTCCATGCCACTTTATTCCATTTTTGAAATATTCCTTCTTATTTTTGCTCTTTACTATCGTTTTTCGAGAATGTAAAGGAGGGAAAAACAGCAAGAGGGAACCATGCAACGATCGTATGACGTGGAAGCGTTCAAACGAAATTTCGAAAGGCATTTCACGTGGCTGAATGGCTTCATGCGCAACGTTTCCCTACGAGGGGACAAGGCCGCGCTCATCTGTCCGCAGGGAGATTGCACATGGACCTATTCGGACCTGAATCGCGAGGCCAACAGGCTGGCGCATGCCCTGCGCGGAAGCGGTGTCGGGCGGCAGGATGTCGTGCTGTGCGTTTTGCCGAACGTGGCCGAGTTCATCTTCGCCTATCTGGCGGCGCACAAATTGGGTTGCGTGATGGCCCCGGCGAACTATCGCCTCTCCGGTGGGGAACTGGCCCTTCTTATGGACGCAAACGCGCCGAAAGTCATCCTTTACGCAGAGGATTTTTCGGATAGCGTGCTGGACGCCCTCGCAAAGACGGCTTGCCGGCCGCAGGCCGTCATCGTGTCCCCCGATCAAAATCAGCACGCTCAGCCGCCCGAGGGCGTGACAACCTTTGGCGCCTATGTGGAGAACATGCCGCTTGCCGACCCCGTAAACGATTTCGCCCCGAGCAACTTAGACGAGACGGTTCGCTTCTTCACCTCAGGCACGACAAATCTCCCGAAGGGCGTTCCCGTCAACAGCCTCAATGAGGTGTTCTCCGCTCATGACGTTTGCATGCAGTTCCCCCTTTGCGCCGACGACGTGACAATGAATCTGACGCCGTGGTTCCATCGCGGCGGCCTTCACTCCGGCGGGCCATGTCCTGTCCTCTACAGCGGCGGCACGATGGTCGCGCTGCGCGATTTCGTGCCGCGCCGTGCCTTGCGTTTGGTGGAGAGACACCGGATAACCTACGTCATAGGCGTGCCGACGAGCATCGACGTGCTGTGCCGCATACAGAGGCAGACGCCTGCGGACCTTTCAAGTCTTAAAGGGCTTGTTTTGAATGGCTCCCCCCTTGATCCTGAACCGTGCGCGAAATACATGTCTACGCTCACGCAGCGCGTCTTTAACGGCTACGGAACGACGGAGACCTATTGCAACACCTTTCTTAGGCCGTCGGATCTGCCGGAAAGGGCCGGCAGCGCGGGGCGTGCCTGCTTCGACGACGACGTCAGGGTGGTCCGTGTCGGCCCCGGCTTCTCCTCGCCGGAGGATATGGTTTCCCGAGACGGTCATGAAGAGGGCGAGGTCATCATCCGGGCCACGGGCAAATCCACATGCACCTATGCTGGCAACCCTGAGCTTACGGCGCGAAAGTTCCATGACGGCTGGATGTACACCGGAGACATGGCGACATGGGATGCCGGGGGCTACGTCACCGTGCTGGGACGCAGGGACGACATGTTCCTTTCCTCGGGGGAGAATATCTATCCTGCCCAGATCGAGGCCATCCTGAACAAGCACCCCGATGTGGAGGAAAGCCTCGTCCTCGGGAATCCCGATGCCGTCCGCGGCAACGTCATCACCGCTTTCATCAAAAAACGCCCCGGGGCCTCCCTTACGGAGGAGGATCTGAAGCGCTATGCCTTGTCTGAAACGATGCTTTCCGCCTACAAGCGTCCTCGCCGGTATCATTTCGTGGAATCCCTCGATCATACGGCGGCGGGCAAGCTCATACACCGCTGGCCATCGGGGCTTACCCGCGGCTAGTTTCACCTCCATGAAATACTCTTGAATTATGCCGATAGAGGTTTTCTTTCAGGCCCGCCCGACGGGCCTTTTCCCTTCTGCATGGTTTTTGCGCAGCCGTATGGAAATCGAACACCCTCACCGGAACGGTGTATGAAAATCGAACAGGTGCTTTTCGGGGTACCTTTGCCAAATGCCTAATAACACACTGATATCATACGAAAAAAACTTTTGGCATGTCTGTTGCTATATTGCGAGGCAGAACGCCGAGAGACGGCATTCAAAACGTTTTCCAATCAGGAGATATAAAATGAAGATAAAAGCACTTGTCGCCGTTCCCCTTCTTGCCGCATTTATGCTCGCCTCTTTCCCTGTTGTGTCTGATGCCGCCCGCAACGGCGGGCGCCACGCGGCGCCCGCCCCCGAATTCTCCCTGACACCCGAGCAGCAGAAAAAATTCGAGGCGATTACGCAGGAATTCGGCCCCAGGTTCCGTGAGATCGACGACGCCATCTTTGTCAAGATGGAAGTCCTTCGAGCGCTGCGCAACGCCGCCCAGCCCGATGTAAAAGCCGTGAGTGACACCGCAACCGAGATCGTGAAACTGCGCGCCGGCAGGGATGACCTGCGCCGTCAGATGGGCGAGCGCATCGAGAAAGAATGCGGCGTGAAAATGCCCTTCAGGGGATGCCCGGGCTTTGGCTTCGGTGAAATGCACGGCCGCGGCCATGGGCACATGAGACATGGCGGCATGTACGGCGGCATGCGCGGCTTCGGCCCCTGCGACGCTGGCATGCCCTGCGGCGGCCCGGGCGCCTTGCCCCCTGCCCGCCATGACGCCAGATCTGCCGAATAAGAATGTGACCCCCTTTCCGCCGCGGCGCCTGCAGATCGCCAAGTGGCGGTGAGAGATACAGTCCCCTCCTGGACAACCCGCACCAGCAACCCTCTAACCCTCATCCTCCTTGGAGAAGGCGACCGCCCAGCCGACGGCCGCCTTCTCGCATCCAGGGGAGATTCGGATGCGGCCAAGCGGTCGGCCCCGCCTTGCGAAAATCGCAAAAGTGTTCGGGGAAGGCATATATCCATTGACATGCGGGACGGAAAAGGGAAAGAATGTTTGTATCGACAGCCGTAAGGACAAGAGGATGCTCAGGCACGCCGCAGCGTGTCAGCCCCGGCCTGAAAGCAAGAGTTACGCCGTGCCGCACGAATAGCGGAGCGGTGGAAGAGAGGTGAACCTATGGAATTTTACAGATGTGCGCATTGCGGCAACATCGTCGGCATGGTCAAGAACAGTGGCGTTCCCGTCGTCTGCTGCGGCGAGAACATGCAGAAACTCGAGCCTGGCACGACCGATGCCGCCGTTGAAAAACACGTGCCGGTCTTCACCGTCAAGGATGGCGTTGTGAGCGTGAACGTCGGTTCCGCGGAGCACCCCATGGTAGACAAGCATTACATCGAATGGATAGCCGTCGAGACCAGGAAGGGCGCCCAGCGCAAACCGCTTACGGCGGGCGACGCGCCGGCCGCGCAGTTCGCCCTGACCGCGGATGACGCCCTCGTGGCCGTCTACGCCTACTGCAACCTGCACGGCCTGTGGAAGGCCGAGGCATAGGAAAAAGCGCGATGCGATACAAATGCGCGATGTGCGGCTGGGTGTACGATCCCGCCGTCGGCGACCCGGATGGCGGGATCGCCCCCGGCACCGCCTTCACAGACATTCCCGACGATTGGGTCTGTCCCGTCTGCGGCGCAAGCAAGGCGGATTTCAGCCCCGCTGATGCCGAACCTGAGTCCGCGGCTGCCACCAAAGAACCGTCCGACATGGCCATGTGGCAGTGCCAGACGTCGAATTGCGGCTATATCTACCGCCCGGCGAAAGGCGACCGCAAGGGCAAGATCCCCGCTGGCACATCTTTCGAGGATCTGCCCGACGACTGGGTCTGCCCCGTCTGCGGCGCGACGAAGAAAATGTTCAAAAAAATCTCTTAGGAGGCACACCATGAAATACGTTTGCGTTGTTTGCGGCTATGAGTATGATCCCGCCGTGGGTGATCCGGACGGCGGCATCGCCCCAGGCACCGAATTCAAAGACATCCCCGACGATTGGGTCTGCCCCGTCTGCGGCGCAAGCAAGTCGGATTTTGAACCTGCCAAATAAGTGCTGACAATCAAATGTTGAGGCCGGGCGCCGTTCGGCGCCCGCCTTTTTGTTTCGCGTTTTCGCGGAGCCCCCGCGTTCGCCCTTTCGATAATCCTATGACGTTTGCAGAAACGGAGAGTTCAATGAGACCTGTCGAAGTGAAAAAAGACATCTACTGGGTCGGTGCCGTCGACTATGACATCCGCAACTTCCACCATTACAGCCGCTCCCCCGAGGGCAGCACCTACAACGCCTATCTCGTGAAGGATAAGAAGAACGTTCTTTTCGACACCGTCAACGCCCATGAATTCGACGAACTCGTGAAGCACATTTCAGAAATCATCGATCCTGAAAGCATAGACTACATCGTCTGCAACCATCTGGAGCAGGATCATTCCGGCGCCCTGCCCCGCATTGTCCGCCTGTGCAAGCCCGAAAAGATCTTCTGCTCGCCCATGGGCCTCAAGTCCATGACGAACATCTACGACACAACGGGCTGGCCCATTGAGGTCGTCAAGGACGGCGACCGCATCGAAATCGGCAAGCGCCACGTCACCTTTCTTGAGACGCGCATGCTCCACTGGCCGGACAGCATGGTCTCCTACATCGAGGAGGACCGCGTGCTCATCAGCAACGACGCCTTCGGCCAGAACATAGCCTGTCCCCAGCGTTTCGCCGACGAGTGCACGCATGAGCAGCTTCTGACGGCCATGAAGGGCTACTACTACAACATCGTCCTGCCCTATTCCGCGAACGTTCTGAAGACGATCGCGCGCGTGACCGAGATGGGCCTGGCCATCGACGTCATCGCTCCCGACCACGGCGTCATCTTTCGCACTCCCGAGGATGTCGCCTTCGTCCTCAATTCCTACAAGGATTTTGCCGCGCAGAAACCCATGAAGCGCGCCGTCGTTGTCTACGAAAGCATGTGGGGCGGCACGGCCAAGATGGCATCGGCCGTGGCGGACGGCTTCGAGGCCGCCGATGTTCCCTGTACCCTGATCAACTTGCAGACGTGCCACTGCAGCGACGTCATGACTGCCATGGCCGACGCAAGCGCCGTCGTGTTCGGGTCTGCCACGCGAAACAACATGCCCATGGCCAACATGATGGCCTGCCTCGCCAACATGAAGGGCCTGCGGCCCTTGAACCGCGTCGGCGGTGCCTTCGGCACCTACGGCTGGTCAGGCGAAGCGCCGAAGATGATCGCGCAGGCGCTTGCCGACATGAAGTTCGACCTGCCGGCCGAACCGTTGAAGTGCTATTTCAATCCCGGCGCGGACGATCTCGCCGCCTGCCGCAGACTTGGCGAAGACGTGGCGGCCGCGCTCAAGGCGAAATGCGGCGAATAGCCGCAGCCGCGAGCCGTTCCCCCCGGACGCCGGTGAAACGGGTCCGGTTGACGACTTCGTCAGCCGGACCTTTCTGACTGAGCCTAAACCCCGGTCACCGGGATGCGCGTCTGTCCCCCTTTGAAAGAGGATCGTCATGGCCTATGTCGCTATAGCTCTCATCCTGTGCGTCATGTTGTGGAAATGGACCCGCAAGACGGCATTGGGCCTTGGCATCCTCGTCGCCTGCATCGCCGTGGCGGCGCTGCTCTCCGATTTCGCCGGCAGGAAAGCCGAAAGCACGATGGGAAAGATTGCGGTTTCGATGGAACAATCCGCCTCCTGCCCTGACGATGCTCCACTCAGGATGACGATTGAAAACGGCACGGAGGAAACCCTGTACAAGTATCAGGTCGAGATCAGGGCGAAAAAGCCGGGCCATTCCGATATCTACAACTACGGCGCAACGCCAGCCTATTATCCCACAGACCTGATCGTGGCCCCGAAGGAGCGGAAGTCCCTGTGCGTGAAAGCGCCCGCGCTGGGTTACGGCATATCGCCAAACGACGTCGTCTATGAGGCCCGGGTGACGCTCCTCTTCAAAAAACCGTGAACGACCCAATAAGATAGAAAAATGTCCGTGGATTAATCCATTTCATCGGAGGCCCCCATGCTGACGCCACAGGACCTTGACGAATTCACCGAATACATGCGCTCAGGCGAGCTTGAAAAGGATTTCAAGGACGGTTGCGAACACGACCGCTTCTACCTGCTTGAGCTGCTTGAAAAACTCATGGACATGGGCGATCTGGCGAACGAGGTGGCAACGAAGGTCATCTTCAAGGGCAAGCTCGACGCGCTTATGCCGCCGAAAGGCGAAAAAACGCGATAGCTTTTTTCATCCGTTAGAATTGGGCCATGCCAATTCTATTTATCGTGCTTTAGATTATGAAGCGCTTCAGCGCAGTGATCTATGATCATAGTGATTTTTTTACACGAATCCAATTCTCTGCAGTCGCCGCACGTTTCATACCCTTTTTTCATTCCGCACTGTCTAATTTCGCAAAGGGATTCACAATAGGGCGTTTTAACGCCATCAGTACGACACCCTGTGCAATTTATCATTTCAGGCGTTATATTAGAACTGTACATTTTCGTCCATTGTCCTGCAACTTTTTTTCTGAGCTCATTATCATCATTTATCGTTGCGATACGAGCATCGCATGTCTCACAATCCAAACCGCAATATGCAATATAATTCTTCACAACAACCTCCTGATTTATGAAATCTATTCGCTCATTACTTCTTTTTCAGATTTCAAATGTACCACATTAGCGGCCTCAGATGCACGTTGACGCATCAAAACTCGTGACACGCGCCTGTGGGAAACCTTTCCTGCAGTGCCGGCAACGTCCTCTCCAGCAAAACACCGTCCGTATGCGGCATGGCGAAACCGTATGTTTCGTGAATACCGAGGGTTACGAAACGTACCGCCCGCTCAAGGGATACGGGGAGGCTGTCGCCCTGAAGAAGCGCCCCTACGAGAACACTGGCAAAGGTGTCGCCTGTTCCCGGATAGAAAGCCGGAACAAAGGCGTCCTCTATTTTCCAAAAACGATCCTGTGATCTGTCGTAGGCGACGGCGGCGCAATAGCCGCTTCGGACAGACGGGGCGCTCGTGATGACAGCGATTCCGGGTCCCATGGCGGTGAGCAGGGAAAGCTGCCTTTTCAGCTGGTCGTCGGAGAGCAGGGGATGATACGGCTCATCAAGAAGAAAAGCCGCCTCAGTCAGATTTGGCGTGATTATATCGGCATGGCGGATCAGCTCCCTCATCGCGCAAACCATGTCTTCATCATGGGTGGGGTCGAGCACGCCATTATCTCCAAGAACAGGATCAACGAGCGAAAAGCCTTCGGGGAGAAGAAACTCATGTATGCAGCGCTCCGCGATGGCGATTTGCCTGGGATTACCCAAGAAGCCCGAGTAGACGCAATCGAAGCGCAATTCCATGCGCTGCCAATGATCAAGTATGGGATCAAGTTCGCTTGTCAGGTCATGGAACGTGAAGCCTTCAATCCCCGATGTCTGCGACGAAAGCACAGCTGTCGGCAGGGGGCATACCTGTATGCCCATGGTGGCGAGGATCGGAATGGCGATGGTCAGGGAAGCACGTCCAAATCCGGAAATGTCATGCAGGGCTGCAACACGCATAAGAGGAGGTTTTCGCACGGCGGTGCCTCACAGGCATTCACAAAGAAGGGGTAAAAAAAAGCCTCCGGGGTACGAGCCGGAGGCGGAAGAAAAAATTTGGCAGCTACCTACTTTCCCACATGACGGTATGCAGTATCATCAGCGACGAAGAGCTTAACTGCCGAGTTCGGAATGGGATCGGGTGTACCCTCTTCT
>JAILMX010000093.1 GCA_024692205.1 Desulfovibrio sp.
GTGTGGAGGGCGCTTATTTCGCCCTTTTCCGGGGCGTAGATGGGCTTTGGGTTGTGCTCCCGCTCAAGGGTGGCGAGCTGCGTGCCTTTTTTTTCCTTCCATTTGTCCTGCGGACCTGTGACGGCATCGCCTATCGAAGCCTGGGCGAAGGTCAGAACGCCCGTATGGGGCGCGCAAACCGTGATGTCGCGGTAGGGCGAGGCCTTGATCTCTTCGAGCAGGGCCGAGATGTCTATCATGGCGTGGCCTCCCCCCTTAGCGGTAGTAGAGATTCCTGCCGCCGATGGTCAGCAGGGTCTGCTTGAGGTTTGCGCGTATCTGCCGTCTGTCCCAGATGGCCTGTATGTGGCCGCGGGAAAGGGCGTGGTAGGAGCGATGATACTTCGGCGGAATGTCGAGGCCGGTCGTTTCCTTGATGACGCCCGGGCCGGCGAAGCCGATGTTCGACGAGCGCACGGCGAACTGATAGGGTGAGCAGCCGAGGAAGCTCGCCACTGGGCCCGCGAAGGAATTCGTGTCGTACAGCACCATGTACAGGCCTCCCGCCTCTATGTAACGGCGTACGGCGACGGTGCAACGGGGCATCTGGATGACGCCGTGGGTGCCTTCCTGGATGCGTATGCCGGCAGTTCCGTGGACATAGGCGAGAAAGGCGCAGCGCTTGCGCGCGGCGCGCTTGGCGGCCTCGACGAATTTGAAGCCCTCGGCGGCCCCGAAGGATCCGCCGCGAAACGTGCCCATGAGCATGGCGACGACGATCTTGATGCCCTCGATGTCCGCCTCAAAGGTCATGCATCCGCTGCGCGAGCCCGTCTTTTCCTTGGCGGCGGCGATCCTTTCATCGAAAGTGGGAAAACTCAACGGGTTGCCTGCTTCGATCTCGGCGTTGAATTCGTTGACCGAGCCCTTGTCGAAGACATTCTGAACATACCACTCCGGCTCCATCGGGAAATGGTGCCCGCAGTAGCTGCACACGCCCGCGAATTCCGCATAGAGGTCGGGCCCCCACAGATCGAGGCAGCCGTAGGATTCGCTGTTCGGGCAGGTCACAGTGCGGTCGATCTTGTACCGCGGGGACAGGTAGTTCCAACGACGCTGGCGGGCGTCGTCCGTCCATGCGGAAAGTTCGGTCAGCTCAAGCTTGCTTTTGTCTTCCCCTTTCGGGCGCAATGACTTCTTGAAGTTGCGCCAGGGGGCGAGCATGCGGCTTTTGAAGCTTTCCCACTCGTTGCCGATTTCCTCCACGAACCCTTTTATCCGGCGCTGGTGCTTGCGGTAGATGTCGTATTTGAAGTTGAGGAATGGGCGGGATACCCAGTCAAGGCAGGCCTGCGTTGTCCGCGCCACCAAGGGACGGTTGTCGCGCACGGCATAGCGGGAGAGATGCAGGAATTTCTGCTGGCGCTTCTCGACCAGACGGTCCTTCGCGGCCGGGGAAAGCGCCCAGCTGATGTGCATCTCGTCAAGGTTCACCTCGGGCGCGCGGTGGCGGTTCAGGGCGAGACCCCGCAGGCCGGGGACGATGCGGGTTGAGATGACGACTTCGTCCGTGGCGCGGATGACCTCCTGGCGAAGCGTGCGGAAGAAATCGAAATGCCACGGGCGGGCGCCGAGCGGCGGTTCCTCGATGATGCGATCGATGTACCCGAAGCGGAGGTTGTCCTGCGCGGTGATGTGCAGGTTTTCGGCGCAATGCTCTATCATCTCGGGCGTGGCACGTTCTCCGGCTTTTATGTGCCCTTCAATGGCGGCTGCTCCTTCAGGGGAGATTACCGAATAGTAGCCGTGGCTCAGCATGAGGCGTCTGTCGGCGAGTCCGATGGCCTCCGCGCCGCCGCTGCCGCCCTCGGACGTGACGGCGATGATGGGTACCCTCAGACCGGCCATGCCGTAGATGTTGCGGGCTATCTGCTGGGCGGCGCCCGGGTAGTCTTCGATGGGGTATGCGCCGGGCGTGAAGATATAGGAATGGATCGGGATCCCTTCGGTTTCCGCGACGTGCATGTACTGCATGGCCTTTGCGTTGCCCCAAGGCTTCACGGAGCCGCCGTTGCGGTATTCCGCGCCGTGGCCTTTCTCCTGCCCGATGACCATGACGGCCTGCGAGTACGTCTTTTTGCCCGAACGGCGCATGATGACCGCGCGGGCGATGAGCATGCCCGGGTCGAGGCTGTATTCGTCCTGCCCGCCCACTTCGGTGAAGTTGTCGTAGACGTTCTCAAGGATGTCACGCAGGCAGATGCGCTGCGGATGGCGCACGATGCGCACCTTGTCCATCGCCGTGATCCGCTTGTCGAGGCGGCGCTCCACGTGGCCGAAGAGGTCTTCGATTGAGGACAGCTCCGCATAGGGGTCGTCCCGGAGGGATCCTTCGCGTACGCGGGAGGCGAAGGCCTCGAGCCTGTCTTCAAGCAGACCCGAATCGCCGAGGTTCTTGCCGGCAAAGATGTCCTTCAGGTAGTCGAGGCGTTCCCGAAGGGCGACGATGCGCTTGTCTATGTTGTTGTCCATTTTTCTCCAGCACTAGAAACGCAGAAGGCGTTCGGTGTTTTCTTTCAGGAAAGAGACGTTCGATCTGAGGGCATCGCCCGAAGCGTTGCGCCCTTCAAGGGTGAGCGACGCCAGGAACTCCAGGCCACGCGCCTTCGCCTCATCCAGATCCTTGCCCCAGACGATGGCGAGGGCGAGATTCGGGTCGAATTCGGTCGGAATCTCATAGGGCCTGTCGGTGGGCACATGGGTGAACATGGTGAGCCACGGGGCTTCCTGCCAGCTGAATTTTTCTATTTTTCCCACCCAGGGGGTGAAATTGGCCGCGGGGTCTTCGGCTATGATGCGGTATTCCACGCCCACGCCCTCAGAGGCGACTTCTGCCTGAGTGTAGCCGAGCGTATCGCCGAGGCCCAGGCGTATCTGTTCCGAAATGAGATCCACCCCATCCTTGCCGGCCACACGCGATATGCTCGCCGACACGCCGTTTTCGACCTGAATGCGCGTGTTGACCTCCATGAGGAAGGGCTCGCCGGCGCGGGTGACAATCCATTCCCACGTTCCCACGTTGTCGTAGCGAACCTTCGCCGCCATGGCGAGGGAATAGTCGACGATATTGGTCAGCACCTTCGCGGCGTCGAAGGTGTATTCGAGCGTGTCCGGAGCGAAGCCCGGAGCGACCTCAATGCGTTTCTGGCGGCCTGTCGACTGTATGGAGCAGTTGCGAGTGCCGAAGTGGATGGGGTGGCGGCCCGTGCGATCCGAGACAATCTGCACTTCAAGATGGTTGAAATCCTTGATGCGCTGTTCAATGAGCACGCCTTCGTCTTTGAACTGGCGCAGGGCGTAGCTGCGTATACGCCGATAGACGGAGCGGAACTGGTCCGGGTCGTAGACTTCCTCTATGCCCATGCCGCCGCCGCCGGCAGAAGCCTTGACGAGCACGAGCGGGTGCTTGATGCCCTGCTGTTCCTGATATTCGAAGACGGATTTCGCAATGCGCTCGGCTTCCATTTCGTCGTAAATCGGTCGGTCCGAACCGGGAACCGTGGGGACGCCGAGGCTGCGGGCGAGACGCTTTGTGTTGATCTTGTCGCCGAGCTCGCGGATGATCTTCCACGAGGGACCGATGAAGATCATCTTGCGGTCGCGTTTTGTAACGCGCCTAGCGAAGCGGAAATCCTCAGCGAAAAATCCGTAGCCCGGATGGACGGCCGTGCAGCCGGCGTCGTCGGCAACTGCCATGAGTTCGTTCGCGTCATGATAGGACGAGACCCTGTACAGACTTTTCGGCCCGCCGAGCTCGCGGGCGAGAGCCACATGGCCTGAAGCCTCGTCTTCGGCGGTGTAGATCGCGGTGAAGGCGACGCCGAGTTCGCGGCAGGCCCGCATGATTCGCATGGCGATTTCGCCGCGATTGGCCACGAGTATATTGTGCTCGCTCATGACCGGTTTTTCCAGCACGATGGTTGGTTTATCCTGTTTGCTCACGGTGTTCTCCGTACGGGTTCGCGGCGCCGTCTCTTGTGAAAGGCGCGCGCCCGGGCTATGCTTGGCCCATAATCCGAAACTCTTTAACAGGAAGTTCGATTTTATGCAAAACCGCGCAGATGTCCAGCATGCGGCGCGCGTTCTCCGCGATGCGGTGAAGGCATCAGGCGCCGGGATCGCCCGGGTCGGCATCATTCTCGGCACCGGGCTCTCCGGGCTCGGCGTCCGACTGGACGGAGGCAGGCTCGCCTGGGCCGATATGCCCGGCTTTCCCCTGCCCCAGACGACTTCGCACAAGGGCTCGTTCCGGTGGGGAACAATCGGTGGTGTCGGTGTCCTGGCGCAGGTCGGCCGCTGTCATTTGTACGAAGGGCGGTCGCCCGCCGAGGTCTGCATGGGCGTTCGTGTCATGGGCGAGCTCGGCGTGCGCACTCTCATCCTTACGAACTGTGCGGGGGCGCTTGCACCCACGTGGGATGCCGGCACTCTTATGTGCATGACCGACCAGATCAACTTCACGGGCGTTTCCCCCCTGACCGGACCGAACGATGACGCCTGGGGCGAACGTTTTCCCGACATGAGCGCCGTCTTCGACCCAAAGCTCAGGCGTCTCGCGCTCGAAGCGGCGGCACGGCTCGGTGTGCGGCTTGAGCGCGGCGTGTACATCGGCGTGCACGGGCCGGAGCTTGAGACTCCGGCGGAGACGCGCCTCTACCGCCGGCTCGGGGCGGACGCGATTGGCATGAGCAGCGTGCTCGAGGTCATCGCCGCCCGCCACATGGGCATGCGGGTGCTCGGTTTGTCGTGCCTCTCCAACAAGAACCTGGCCGACTGCCAGGCGCCGACGAGCATTGGGGAGATCATCGCCGCCGCCGAAAGCGCCGGGGCGGACCTCTCCAGGCTCATAGAGGATGTTCTGGCGCATCTTCCCGCCCCTGCCTGCCGACTGAGCCCATTCCGTGAGAGATGACAAACGAGAAAAAATAGGCTATCCTTTTCCGTTCAACGATTATTATCCCTCCAACGGACCTTTCAGCTATGAAAACGAACGAATCTCTCCGCAACGTGGCCATCATCGCCCATGTCGACCATGGCAAGACGACCCTTGTCGACGCCCTTTTCCGTCAGAGCGGCGTCTTCCGCGCCGACCAGCAGGTCGATGACCGCGTCATGGACAGCATGGACCTGGAACGCGAGCGCGGCATCACCATCGCCGCGAAAAACTGCGCCGTCACCTGGAACGGCGTCAAGATCAACATCATCGACACCCCCGGCCACGCCGACTTCGGCGGCGAGGTGGAGCGT
>JAILMX010000136.1 GCA_024692205.1 Desulfovibrio sp.
GCCGCGGCGGCCCTCGGCGGCGGCGGCCACCGCAACGCGGCGGGCGGCACCGTGAAGCTTCTGCTGAGCGATGCCTGCGATACGGTGCTGGCCGCTGTGGATGACAGGCTGACGGCCGAGGAACGGGCCGAGACCGATGTCTGAACGCGGTTTCGGCCGATTGACTTTTCCGTTTTTTTGCATCAAATGGATGAAAAGAGAGAGTGCGTTTGACCGTTCTGCCGCAGTTGCACGGCGTGCTTGTGCTTGACAAGCCCTCGGGGCCGACATCGACCCGCTGCCTCGCGAAGATAAAGCGCCTCGGTCAGAAGAAGATCGGCCATGCGGGCACGCTTGATCCGCTCGCGTCGGGCGTTCTGCTTCTGCTTCTGGGGCAGGCGACCAAGCTTTCGTCCTATCTGCTTGAGGGCGGGGGCAAGGTCTACAGCGGTACGCTCCGCCTGGGGCAGACGACCGACACATGGGACAGCGAGGGAGAGATCCTTGCCGAGGCCCCGTGGGATGCCGTTTCCCCCGAGGCCGTGACGGCCGCGGTAGAGGCCTGGCAGGGCGTGAGCGAGCAGGCCGTGCCGCCGTATTCCGCCGCGAAACAGGACGGTCAGCCCCTGTACAAGCTGGCCCGCAAGGGCCGCGCGGTCGAAGAGAGGGTCAAACGCGTTGAAATATCACAGGCGACAGTGCTGGAAGTCAGCCTGCCGCTCGTGCGCTTCCGGGTTGCCTGCAGCTCCGGCACCTACATACGTTCCCTGGCCCACAGCTTGGGGAAACGATTCGGGTGCGGGGCTGTGCTGACCCAGCTTACCCGGGAGTACAGCTACCCATTCGGGATCGATCAAGCCTGCACCCTGCAGGCGGTGCTGGACGATCCCGGCCTGCTGGTCCGGTCGCTCCGCCCCCTGCGCGAGGCCCTGCCCGACTGGCCCTGCATCGCCCTTTCCCGGGCGGAGGCGGCCGACATCCGCAACGGCAGAACCGTACCTGCCGATCCGGGCGTTGACCCCGCCTTCCTCGCCGGATCCGGCGGCAGGGCCGTCCTGCTCGAGAACGACTGTGAACTGGCACTCGCGCGGCTTGAGCCGACCGCATACGGGCATGAATGGGTGGTGCTGCGTGGCTTGTGGAACTAACATTTACTCAAGGAGAACTGCTGTGGTAATGGATGCTTCTCAGAAAAAGACCGTCATTGACGCTCATGCCCGCCACGAGGGCGACACCGGATCCCCGGAAGTGCAGGTGGCCCTTCTGACCGCCCGCATCGAAGACCTGACCGGGCACTTCAAGGTGCACAAGAAGGACTTCCACTCCCGTACCGGTCTGCTCAAGCTGGTCGGTCGTCGTCGCAACATCCTCAACTATCTCAAGAGAAAAGACATCCAGCGCTATCGTGCCCTCATCGAGAAGCTGGGCCTGCGCAAGTAATGTGCATAACGGGGGGGGCTTTGGCCCCCTCTCGCAACTGTGACCGTTTAGAACGCGTAAGAAGGGGGGTCCGGGAAAAACAGGCAGGCGACTGCCCGCTTTTGCCGGAATCCCCTTCGCCGAAAAAAGGATGAAAAGAATGCTTCAGGATATCTTCAACCCCGTCCGGGTGACGGCCGCCATCGGCGGAAAGGAAGTCATCTTCGAAAGCGGCCGCCTCGCCAATCAGGCTGACGGCGCCGTGTGGGTGCAGTGCGGCGGCACCGTCGTGCTCGTGACCGTGTGCTCCCAGACGCTCGAGTTCGACAAGGGGTTCTTCCCCCTCACCGTCGAATACAGCGAGAAAATGTACGCGGCCGGGCGCATACCCGGCAGCTTCTTCCGCCGCGAGATCGGCCGTCCCTCCGAGCGCGAGACCCTTGTCTCGCGCCTGATCGACCGCCCCATCCGCCCGCTTTTCCCCAAGGATCTCACGCAGGACGTGCAGGTGCTCGCGAGCGTCATTTCCGCCGACAGCGAAAATGATCCCGACGTGCTGGCGCTCTCCGGCGCCTCGGCCGCCGTGCTCATCTCGTCGTTGCCCTTCGCGGGTCCCGTGGCCGGCGGGCGCGTGGGGCGCATAGACGGGCAGTTCGTGCTCAACCCCTCGTATGCGGAGCAGGCAAGGAGCGATCTGAACATCGTCTTCGCCGCTTCGCGCGAGGCGCTGACGATGGTCGAGGGCGAGGCCCGTTTCGTGCCCGAAGACGTCATCATCGACGCCCTTGATTTCGGCCGCCAGGCCATCCAGCCCCTCATCGACGCCCAGCTCAGGCTCGCCGAGCAGTGCGGCAAGGCCAAGATGGCCTACACCCCCCGCGAGGAGGACCCCGTGCTTGTGAACCGCGTGCGCGAGCTGGCCGCCGCTTCCGGCCTTGAGGATGCCATGCGCGTTCCCGAAAAGATGGCCCGCAAGGAGGCCCGCAAGGCCGTGCGCGTCGCCGTTAGCGAGGCGCTCAGGGCCGATCCCGCGTGGGCCGAGAATGAGGAGGCGCTCAAGAGCGTGGACGAGATCGTGACCGATCTGGAAAAGAAGGCCGTGCGCGCCCGCATCGTCAACGAAGGCCTGCGCATCGACGGCCGCGACACGAAGACCGTGCGCCCCATACAGATTCAGACCTCCGTCCTGCCCCGTGCCCATGGCTCTGCCATATTCCGCCGCGGAGAGACGAAGGCCCTCGCCGTCGCCACCCTGGGCGCCAGCACCGACGAACAGCGCGTCGACTCCCTCGTGGGCGACGTGACCAAACGCTTCATGCTGCACTACAACTTCCCGCCCTTCAGCGTGGGCGAGGTCAAGCCCGTGCGCGTCTCGCGCCGCGAGATCGGCCACGGGGCGCTGGCGGAGAAATCCCTCAGGCCGACCCTGCCGACGGAGGAGGATTTTCCCTTCACCGTGCGCGTCGTCTCCGAGACGGTCGAATCAAACGGCTCCTCCTCCATGGCAGCCGTGTGCGGCGGCTCCCTCGCGCTCATGGATGCGGGCATTCCCGTCAGCGCCCCCGTGGCCGGCGTGGCCATGGGCCTGATCAAGGAAGGCGAGCGCTTCATCGTGCTCACCGACATCCTGGGGGATGAGGACGCGCTCGGCGACATGGACTTCAAGATAGCCGGCACCGCCGACGGCGTCACCGGCATCCAGATGGACATCAAGATCACGGGCCTCACG
>JAILMX010000155.1 GCA_024692205.1 Desulfovibrio sp.
TCCAGAAGGCCGGACGCAGCTCAACACTGTAGTAGGCGTAGCCGTTGAACATGCCGCCCTGTTCCATGCGGGCGGGGTAGCCCTGAAAGACAGCGTCCTCTCCGTTGTCCCTGTGGATGATGAAGCGGGCAGGCGCACTCAGCACCTTGGCCGGGTCCACAGAAGCATTCGTGCTCACAAGGTCGATGGTGAAGCTGAAGAGGGTGTTGAGCCCCTCCGCGCCGCGGAAGTGGGTCACATGGAAGGTATCCGGCGGAAGGGCCGAGGATGTGAAGCGGAACAGTTCGGTAGGTCGAGTGTCAGGCATATCGTTCTCCATTCCAGAAGACGCGCACCGGCGGGCAGGTCTGCGGGTTGCCCAGATAAAAACCCATGGCGCTGTTCACGCCCAGGGGACAGGGAGGCTGTTTCTGCGCGGCGGGGTGCAGGGCGAGTTCGTAGTCCAGCGGGGCGTCGAGGAAACGTCTCAGATGCTCCGCCAGGGCATTGTGGCCCGCCTGCCCCGGCAGAAAATGGCGCATGTCCCGGCATTCCACCCTGTCCAGGTGGATGCGGAACTTGCCCGTGCTGTCTCGCAGGCACTGCCCCAGCATGGCGTCCTCGCCCAGACGGGCATTGGCCTGCCCGAGGCGGCAGCGCTGAGCGACGGGGATGGCGGCGCGCCTTTCCACGCACTGTTCCACGCGAACATCGTCACGGTCAAGCGCGTAGCCGAGAAAAAGCTCCAGTTTCGCGGCGGAACGGGTACGCCGTGCAAAAATCTCCATCAGTCGTGCCTTGGGCAGCCCCCGCTTCAGCAGAAAATCGTGCGTCTGCCCCATGAGGCAGAACTGGATATGCGCTGCATCTCGGTTTTGGAGTTCCACCGTGCGGCATTCCAGCCGGTTGTGCCTGTGGGCGGCGAAACGCAAATGGGCCAGGTGGTTGCTGAGGATATCAAGAAAGTCGCGCGAGACGCTCTCGTCGTTGCGGGCCTCTTCCAGCAGTTCCTCGGTGTAGAGGGTGGGGAGCGGCCCCATGGTGCTGTACAGGCCGAAAGTGGTGGCCGTGAGCGTGTAGCGCGGGCTCTCCTCCCGTTCCTCAATGGCCGTCAGTTCCGTGGAGGGGAAGGCCAGCGAGAGCCAGGGACGGATGGCGATGTTTTCCTTGATGAAGGCGTACCAGTCCCGGGGGGTCTGGGCATGTAGATAGCCCAGCAGGCGCAATGCCTGCGCAAGGGAGAACGTCTTCGGCTCGGCGAGGATGCGCGCCGTCAGATCAGCTGTTTCTCGCCCAGTCGCGGCGGCCATTGGTGGCTCCTCCCGCTGCCGCCCACGGTGAGGTGCAGCCGGGTATAGGTGTTGAGGTTGGCGTATTCGGCGAAAAACCGCTCCAGCGCATTGGCGAAAAGAAAGAGGTCGCCGTCGGAAACGAAACCCGCCGGGTCCAGCGTGAGACGCAGCAGGCGCCCTCGCAGCAGGCGTCCGCGAAACAGGCGCTCCTCGGCGACGGAGAAAAAAGCCGTGACGGCCTGCACCCGACGCTGGTTGGCGGCGGCAAGCTCAGGCGCGGCCCCGCTTTCCGGCGTATAGAGCTCCAGCAGGGACCGGAGGGCATCTGCGGAGGCAAGAGAAAGCAGGTTGGCGTTCATGTGCGACACAAAGCGCCATTGCAGGCTCTCGTCAGCATGGCGGGGCAGCATGGGCGCGGGGGCCGTGATGTTGGAAAAGTCCGCCTGCGCGGGCGAGGAGTCCGTCGGGCGGCACACGTCCCCGATCTGGAGGCTGCCGGGCAGGGAATGGTTGCAGCACAAAAGCTCCATGGAAAGCGTGCAGCGGTCGGGCATCTCTTCCCGGTCTTCCAGACGGTACAGGGGGGTGAGGAGATGCTCGATTTCTCCGTCCTTTTCGGCGCGGCGGTAGCGAAGGCTGTAGAGCAGCCCCGTACTGGTATCGTCATAGGCTTCATAGGGGCGGCACGGCAGCGTGCGTCCGCCGGGAAACAGTGCCGTGGCGCTTTCCACGCCCAGAATTTCAAGAAAACGGCGTTTGCCGTCCTGCGGGCGGATGGTGTATTCCTCCCGCGTGTGGTCGATGACGAGCGGTTCCGCCGGTACGCGAAACGCATTGATTGCCGGGATCACATTGAGCGCGAAACACCCGTCGGGAAAGTCGGGCACATCGGGGGCATTGCCGCGCAGATGGAATTCCAGCCTGAGCTCCCTGTCGTCGCCTGTGAGGACACAGCGTTTGAGGCCGGATACGCGCACGGCGAGCAGCTGTTCGGGGTTGTGGAAATACCGCAGCAGTTCCATATAGCCGCGGTTGCTCCTGCGGCTCGCCGGCAGGCGCATGTCCGTCAAAGGCTGGGTATGCTGCCTGACAGCTTGCGGCGGCAGGGAGACTGTCTGCGCCCCGGCGATGACCGTACAGCCAGTGCAGTGCGAGAGCAGGGCCATGAGCCTTTGCGAGGAGGCGGCATAGCTGCCCGTGAGGTGCAGGGAGAGGCTGTCGTCCAGAAAGTTGCGCAGGGGCGCGCGGCCTTGAAGCGTCACGGTAACCGTGGTGGAAGCCGTGCTGGGTGAAACGCACGCCACGGAAGCGACGGTCATGGGCAGGACGCGCAGCGCATGTGTCGTGCTGTAGATGCAGGACACGCCATCCACGTGGTTGGAGGCCACCTGCGTTCCGGCGGGCACATCCAGAGCTTCGGAAAAGCCCGGCTTGGGGGTGAAGCGCAGGAGCGTCGTGGAGGGCACCGGCAGAATTGCCTGCGGAAACACCAGCCGCAGCAGGGACTGTATCAGTTCGGGGGCTGTCTGGTCGAGACGCTCGTGGATTTTGGCGCAGAGCCAGGCCGTGCCCTCAAGGATGCGTTCCACGTCCGGGTCGCCGCTTTCCTCCAGCAGCATCGGCGCAATGGCTGGATAGCGGCGGGCGAATTCGCCGGCTCCCTGCCGAAGAAATTGCAGTTGTTCCTGGTAATACTTGTCCACAGGCTTACCCCAGTGCGGCTGTCAAAAAGAGTCTCTTTGCCGTTTGCGGGCGGCGTCAATATCTGCCTGCTCGGCAGAGCGAAGGTCATTCACGTCCTTCGCAAGTGCGCTTTGGCACTCGTTCATCACATCCCGCGCTTCCAGCGAAAGTTGCGCGCCGTGCCTGTCGCTGTCCAGCACGGCCCTCGTGTTGCCCGCGAAATCGCGCGCATACCTGCCGTGTCTGGCATCTGCCCTGTCGTCCTTTTCCCATTCGGCAATGCCGAGAGTGAAGCGCTGCTTGACCGCCTCGTAAAAATGGTCCGGGTCATTCCCCCTGATGTTCAGGCCGGCAATCTTAAGGGGATGGTTGCAGACCTGCATATCCACTTGGCGAAACGTGGCGGCTTCATCCGCCAGGATGAACGACAGCCGGGAATACGGCGCTTCCAGCGTCCAGTCCTGTAACTTGTAGCCCAGTTCGGTCAGGCGGTGTTCCATTCTTTTCGGGCTGGCGTCCAGCGGCACATCAAAAATGGCCGGCAGCGGAAGCTTGCTTTTGTCCTCGGATTCGTCTGCAGCGGCTGCCGCTGTTTTCGATTCCGCAGGCACGCCCGTTTGCGCCGGAGCGTTTGCCTGCGTGGAGGGCGCCGCGCAGCCCGCTGCCAAACATGCGGCCAGCAGAAGCGCCGGAACTTTCCCCGTGTTGCGCGTCATGGCCCTAAACCAGTGTCAGTGTATACAGCTCGGCCTCGTCCTCCTCGGGAAAGGGGCCGAAGGAAAGCACATCCGGGCAGGCGGGTACGCGGACATAGTAGGAGATCCCTGCGTTCAGCTCGTTCTTGACGCCCCAGCCCTCGCATTCAACGTCGCGGATGGTGAGCTTCATGCCCTGCACCGGATAGTGCAGGGTGCACTTTTCCGGGATGGTCCCGGCGGGTCCCACGCCGTGGGCCGTGGGCACGCCGGTGTCAGCCCCGGCCGTTCCGGAAGCGAAAAAAGCGCCCTGCCAGAAACCGTCCACTGGTCCTGTTTCAAACCACAGGCCCAGGCGTCCCAGCGCATGCGGTTTCAGGCGATAGGCCGGCCGTATGGGTTTGAAGGTGTTGGCCCGCACAGCCGCCTTGGCCCCCAGGCCGTTCTTGACAGCCTCTGCGTCCCTCAGGGGCGTGGGCAGGGATGCCATGTCCGGCACAGGCCCGGAGGGCGAGAGCAGGATGGGAAAACCATTGCCCGCTTCGGCCTGCGCGCCCAGGGCGGCGAGTGCCAGACCGGCACGCACATCCCTGCCGGAGAAATCCGAACCGGCAATGACCCAGGCATGGCAGGTCGCCAGCTCGCGGGCCACGCTGCCCCAGGTCATGGCATCAGGCGCGGCATCCCAAAAATGGGCCTGCACGTCCAGACCCGATCGGGAGAGTTCCTGTCCAAGCAGGCGGGCCAGCCCCTCGTTTTCCTCCAGCAGGCTCAACAGCACGCGTTTCTTTCCGGCCATGGCGGGCCTCCCTTATGCGAAATCCATGGTGAACATGCCGTCATCGCCAAGGCCCAGGGCCACGGATGCGGGCATGGCGCTGTCAGTCATGTGTTCGAGTATGCTGCGCGAGAGTCTTGGAAGCACTGAACCGGACAGGATGTATTCGATATTGCGCGCGCCGGTTTCGGTTTCCGAGCAGCGGGCCACGATCTGGTCGATGACTTCCTGACTCCATGTCAGTTCCATGCCCTTGTTTTCCTTGAGGCGGCGTGCCAGCGTCCGCAGCTTGAGTTCTGTGATGCGCCCCATGGCCGAGCTTTCCAGACTGCGGTAGGGCACGATGGTCATGCGGGCAAGCAGCGCCGGGCGGAAGTGCTCGGAAAGCACGGGACGGACCACGTTGAGCACCGCGTCCATGTCCGCCTCGGCGTCATTTGCGGTCATTTCCTGTATGATGTCCGAACCCAGGTTGGAGGTGAGCATGATAATGGTGTTCTTGAAGCTCACTTCCTTGCC
>JAILMX010000170.1 GCA_024692205.1 Desulfovibrio sp.
AGACGCGACGGCTTTCGCACGGGATGGCATGAAGCAGGTGAGACTGCCGGATACGGTGATGGAAAGCTACCCCCATCAGCTTTCCGGCGGCATGCTGCAGCGCTGCATGATCGCCCTGGCCCTTTGCCTGCGTTCCCGCCTTGTCGTCGCGGACGAACCGACCACAGCGCTTGACGCGAGCAATCAGCGCGAAGTGCTTGAGCGTTTCCGAAGGCTGCGGGATGAGCACGGCATAACCCTCATCTTCGTCTCGCATGATCTGGGGGCGGTGCAGATGCTGGCGGACTCTCTTCTCGTCATGTGCCAGGGACGCTGTGTAGAAGCTGGCGACGCCCGAACGGTCTTCAATGCGCCCAGGCATCCGTACACGCAGTATCTTGTCAGCACGCGACTCGCTCTGACGCGCGGTTTCAAACGCGTGCTGGGGGAAGCTTATGATCGCTCCTGACGACGCCCCCTTTCTCACGGTCGAGCATCTCTGCAAAAGCTATCCGGACAGAAACCGGTCGGGCTGGCGCACTGTGATGCGCCCCATCCTCACGGACATCAGCTTCACCGCACGCCGGGGTGAGATACTGGGGCTTCTGGGCGAAAGCGGCAGCGGCAAAAGCACTCTCGCCCGCTGCATTCTTGGCCTGGAAGCGCCGGACAGCGGGATGATGCTCTGCGAGGGGAAAAACGCTTCCTCTTGGCGCAGGGAGAATGTCGGACGATGCAGCGTGGTCTTTCAGGACTACGTCACCTCGGTGAATCCCGGTTTTCGCGTGAAGGACATCATCGCCGAGGGCCTCCGATTCCACGACGTAGGCAGGAAGCGGGTTCAGAGATCCGTCGAGGAGCTCATGGAAAGGGTTCAGCTGCCCGCGCGGCTTGCAGACAGCCTGCCGCACGAGCTGAGCGGTGGCCAGCTTCAGCGGGTGTGCATCGCCCGCGCCCTCGCATCCGAACCGGCCTTCATCGTCTTCGACGAGGCCGTAAGCGCTCTCGACGTTTCCATTCAAGCGCAGATTCTCGAACTCCTCAGCTCGATCAAGAACGACATGACCTACCTTTTCATCACGCACGACATACAGATGGCGACCCTGATCTGCGACAGGTTCCTCCTGCTCCGCAACGGGGCGCTGGACGAGACGGTTGCCTGCGCGGACATGAAGTCCAAAGCGTCGCCATACCTGCGTGAACTTATCGATTCCACGCTCGTCTTTTCCTCTGAATATTCCGGAAAGCAGACATCATGGGAGCCGCCAGCATGAGCCTTTGTCACGAAGAATTATTCAGTTCACCGGAGCAGAGAACCTCCTTTGCCGAAGAAAACATGCTTCGCCGCATAAACCGCTACTGGTCCTGCCGGGCGGATGCCTTCAGACGCATCCGCCGGGAGGAAGTGCACGGGGACAAGCTTTTGCTCTGGAGCCGGGAGATTCTTCCGTATCTTCCCCCAAAGAGCGCGGGCGCCCGCCTGAAAGTCCTTGACGTTGGCACGGGCGCCGGCTTCTTCGCCGTGCTTATGGCCACGCAGGCCGACTGCGACGTGACCGGCATCGATCTGTGCCCCGACATGATCCGCGAGGCGGAGGGCCTTGCCCGTGAATGCGGCTGCGACGCCTGTTTCCGCCGCATGGACGCAACCTCTCTTGATTTTGACAGCGAGACTTTCGACTGTCTCCTGGTTCGCAACCTTACTTGGACGCTCCTAGAGCCTGAGGACGCCTATGCAGAGTGGCGGCGCGTCTTGAAGCCCGGCGGGGTGCTGTTCAACTTCGATGCCGATTACGGAGCTGTCGATTTCACGGAGATCGCGCAGGTGAACGGCAGCCATGCCCATGCCGACATGGAGAAATACCTGCTGTGGGAAGGCGAGGACATCCGGCGGCGTCTTCCCCTGAGCGCCGTGAAGCGCCCGGAATGGGATGCCACGACCCTGAGGGGGGTTGGCTTCTCCTCCGTCATGGTCGACGACACGATCAGTGATCGCATCTATCGCGAGAAGGATGCCTCATACAACCCCGTCCCCATGTTCGCCCTGCGGGCGACCAAATGAAACCGGATTAGCCATCGCATAAACAATTCCATTGCCCCGCGCGATGCGATTTTTGTGCGGTTTTCGTAACACGATATTGACAAACGTAACACCATCGGATATGGAAATGGCATTCACCATGAGCACGTCCTTCATTTTCAGGGGGAGCATACCATCGCCGCTCCCCATCTGAAAGCAGGCTGAGTACGTTCAGTCTCACCTGGACCTGGCCGGCACGGTTGCCCCGATCGTGCCGGTTGTCATTTGCGAGCCTTTTCCCCGACCCGCACTGCGGCAGCAAAAAGGCCGGAGTCTCCTCCGGCCTTTTTGCGTGTCTGCTTCTTCGTGAACGGCGGGCTTATTTGTCCCGGCCGCAGCACTTCTTGTATTTCTTGCCGCTGCCGCAGGGGCAGGGATCGTTGCGGCCTATGCGGGGCGCGGCCTTGGCCGGCCGCTGCTTTTCGGGCATCGCGGGCTGTTCCTCGCCCCCCCCGGAATACCTGAGCCCCTCGGTCGTATCCTCGCGGTGGCGGAAATCCTCAGCGACGAGAGACTGTTCCGCCTCGGCCATGGCCTCGTCCCGGGTCTGCGCTTCCTCGGGCGAAACCTCGGGGGACTCAATGCGTACGTGCACGCGGCAGAGCGCGCGGAAAACGCCCTCGCGGATGCGGAAGAGCATCTTCTGGAACATGGCAAAGCCCTCGCGCTGATAGGCCTGCTTGGGGTCTGTCTGGCCGTAGCCGCGCAGACCGATGCCGTCGCGCAGGGCGTCCATGGCGCGCAGCTGTTCCTTCCAGCAGCGGTCGAGTTCCTCCAGCAGGAAGTAGCGCAGAATCTCCATGTAGCTCGAGCCGGCCTCGGCCTTGAGCTCTTCAAGTATGCGGCGGACAAGGGCCTCACATTCCTCGCGCTCGGGGCACGGCGCGCCTTCCGGCAGCACGCGCTCGATGTTGAAGACATCGCGCAGGGTCTCCAGAACTTCGGCCCTGGCAGATTCAACGACATCGGGCGCGGATGCCCTGTCAAGCGGGGCGTAGGCGTTGTCGAGCACGTCGCCCAGGAACTCGTCGAGCACCGAGGCGATATCCTCCTCAATCATGAGGTCGCGGCGAAGGGAATAGATGACCTCGCGCTGCTGGTTCATGACGTTGTCGTAGTCGAGCAGGCTCTTGCGGATCTCGAAATGGTGGGCCTCGACCTTCTTCTGGGCGTTCTCGACCGCGCGCGACACCATCTTGTTCTCTATGGCCTCGCCGTCGCGCAGGCCCAGCTTGCCCATGAGCCCCTTGATGCGGTCGGAGCCGAAAAGCCGCATGAGGTCGTCCTCGAGGGACAGATAGAAACGGGACGAGCCCGGGTCGCCCTGACGGCCGGAACGGCCGCGCAGCTGGTTGTCGATGCGGCGGCTCTCATGGCGCTCCGTGCCGAGGATGTGCAGGCCGCCAAGCTCGACAACGCCCTCGCCGAGCACGATGTCAGTGCCGCGGCCGGCCATGTTGGTGGCGATGGTCACCTTGCCCTTCTGGCCCGCCTGGGCGACGATCTCGGCCTCCTTGGCGTGCTGCTTGGCGTTGAGCACGCTGTGGGGGATGTTGCGGGCCGTCAGGCGCTTCGAGAGCATTTCGGAGGTCTCGATGGCGATGGTGCCCACGAGCACCGGCTGCTGTTTCTTGTAGAGCTCGGCGATGGCGTCGACGATGGCGTCGAACTTCTCGCGGCGCGTGGCGTAGATGAGGTCGGGGGAATCCACGCGTATCATCGGCCGGTTGGTCGGTATGCTCACGACCTCAAGGCGGTAGATCTGCTGAAATTCGACGGCTTCGGTGTCGGCGGTGCCGGTCATGCCCGAAAGCTTGTCGTACAGGCGGAAGTAGTTCTGGAAGGTGATGGAGGCGAGCGTCTGGTTCTCGGCCTGCACGGTCACGTGCTCCTTGGCCTCAAGGGCCTGGTGAAGGCCGTCGGAGTAGCGCCGTCCGTGCATGAGGCGGCCGGTGAACTCGTCGACGATGAGCACCTGGTCGTTCTGCACGATGTAGTCGACGTCGCGCTTGTAGCACTTGTGCGCCCGGAGCGACTGCATCACATGATGCTGGGCCGTGATGTTCTCGGTGTCGAAGAGGTTGTCCAGGTGCAGCATTTCCTCGACGTGCACGGTGCCGGCGTCGGTGAGCATGGCGCTGCGCGTCTTCTCGTCGACCGTGTAGTCCTCTTCGCCCAGCTGGCAGACGATGGCGTCGATCGCCTGATACTGCGCCACGTCCTCGTCGGAGGCGCCGGAGATGATGAGCGGCGTGCGGGCCTCGTCAATGAGAATGGAGTCCACCTCGTCGACGATGGCGAAGCTGTGGCCGCGCTGCACGAGCTGAGCCGGATAGAACTTCATGTTGTCGCGCAGGTAGTCGAAGCCGAACTCGTTGTTCGTGCCGTAGGTGATGTCGCAGGCATAGGCGGCCTTGCGCTCCTCATCGCTCATGTCATGCACGATGACGCCCGTCGTCAGCCCGAGGAAGGAATAGATCGTGCCCATCCATTCCGCATCGCGCTTTGCCAGGTAGTCATTGACCGTCACAACATGCACGCCCTTGCCGGTCAGGGCGTTCAGCACCACCGCCAGAGGGGCGACGAGGGTTTTGCCTTCGCCCGTCTTCATTTCGGCGATGCGCCCCTTGTGCAGAACGATGCCGCCGATGAGCTGCACATCGTAATGCCGCATGCCGAGCACGCGGCGCGACGTCTCGCGGACGATGGCGAAGACGTCGGGCAGGATGGCGTCGAGCGAAACGCCGTTTTCCTGCACGCTTGCGCGGTGTTCGGCTATGCGTGCGGCGAGCTCTTCGTCGGAAAGGGCCTGTATTTCGGGTTCAAGGGCGTTTATGCGCGCGACCACGGGGCGCAGGCGGCGCAGATAGCGGTCGTTCTTGCTGCCGAAGATTTTTTTGAAAATGTAGCTGAACATGCATTCTCCCGGATATGACAGAACCTGCCCCGGCATGAGACGGGGCAGGAGGGGCGCCACGGATGTGAAAACAGTGCGCGAAAACTACTTCGACTTCACCTGCTCGCGCAGGACGTCGAGCATCTTGGCTTCGGGCTTCGCCTTGCAGGCCTCGATGAAGGTGTTGATCTTCGCGTCGGATTCGAGCAGGGACGGGCCGCTGCCCTTGCCGTTCGAGCCGCGGTTGTAGCCGTCGAGCCAGATGATGAAGCCGCTGCCGTTATCAGGATTGCTGTTGAAATCCTTGCAGGTCGTCGTGTCGGCGCGCCACTCGCCGTCGGCCGGCAGGGGCAGACGCGTGCGCACGTCGCGCCACAGGGACAGCACTTTTTCGCCCGGCTTTTTCTGGCAGAGATTGTTGACATGCAGAACCAGTGAGAAAAGCAGGTCGGGCGTGGGGGTGACGACAGCCCCTTCCGCGGCGGAGGCGTAGCCGTCAATCTGCAGGGCCTCGAAGATGGGCGGTTCGGGATCCGTCGTTGTCAGGGCCACGAGTTCCGCGCAGATGTACCCCGAGGGGTCGATCTTGTCGCTGCCGGCATGGGCGACGCCGGCCATGCCCAGAAGGGCGCAAAGGACAAGGGATAGTTTTTTCATGGTGATTACTCCGATAAACCGATATAGGCCCAGGCGCGTCGGGCGCACGGGCTGAGACGGCGTCACCGCCGGCGGGATGCTCCCGTCGCGTGCGCGCAGTACACCGATACCCCGAACAGGGCGTCAGCGCAAGGCTTTTCAGGGATGATGCGAAAAAAGCGGCCGCCTATGTTTTTTGGCGCGCAAGCGACACCGCGGCGCGCAGGCCGAGCAGATAGCTTTCCACGCCGAAGCCGGCAACGCTGCCGGCAGTCACGGGCGACAGCACCGAGAAATGGCGGAAGGGTTCGCGGGCATGGACGTTGGACATGTGCACCTCGACCACCGGCACTTCGAGCATGGCGAAGGCGTCGGCTATCGCGTAGCTCGTATGCGTCCATGCCCCGGCGTTGACGACGACGGCATCCGTGCCGTCGTCCAGAGCGCGGTGGATGCGCTCGATGAACTCGCCCTCGAAATTCGTCTGGAAGGTCGTGACCGCCACGCCGAGCTCGGAGGCTGTCTTTTCTAGGGCGCTGTCGATGTCGGCCAGGGTGGCCTGACCGTACTGCCTGGGGTCGCGCCGACCGAACATGTTCAGATTGACCCCGTGCAGAACGAGTATCTTCATGCTTTTCCTCCGAAAGGCGTTATTTGCGGGCGTCGCCGTCCAGGGCGGCGTCGAGGGCCTCGCGCGCCTCCTGCGGCAGGTCCCGCCCGGTCCACAGGCGGAACTGCGCCGCGCCCTGTTCAAAGAACATTTCGCGCCCCGATATGCAGGCAAGGCCCTTCTCCGTCGCCTTGCGGAGAAAACGCGTGCGCAGCGGGTTGTAGACGATGTCGTAGGCCGTGGCCCCCGCGGGCAGATGCGCACGGGAGAAATCGTAGGGACTTTCTTCCTCGTGGGCGCCGTGCATGCCGAGCGGCGTCGCGTTGACGACGAGGTCTGCCGCGACGTCGTGCCTTTCGTCCCAGCGCACCGGAGTGCAGGAGAATTCCTCCGCCAGGGGAAGATGGCTTTTGTCCGAAGCGGTCGCAATCGATATTTCGCGGCATCCCCGTCCGACGAGCCCTGCGACAGCGCCCCGCGCCGCGCCCCCGGCCCCGAGCACGAGCACGCGCGTCCGCGAGAGGTCTCGGCCTGCCAAAGGCGCCAGAAAACCCGTCACGTCGGTGTTCTCGCCGCAAAGGCGGCCGTCCTTCCAGTACAGGGTGTTGACTGCCCGGGCGGCGCGGGCCTGTGCGGTCATGTCGTCGAGGTAGGGCAGAACGGTCGTCTTATGGGGTATGGTCACGGATGCGCCGGCGATGGGCAGAAGGCGCACCGCATCCATGAATCGGGCGAAGTCTTCGGGCCGCACGGCAAAGCGCATGTAGACCGCAGGGATGCCGAGGGCGTAAAAACCCGTGTTGTGCAGAAGGGGGGAAAGACTCTGCGCCAAGGGCCAGCCGGTGACGCAATACAGCGCCTCAGGCTGGCGCGGGGTCGGTGCGGGAGTGCTCATGGTCCGGCATCATAGCGCAGGAGCATGGACAGGGCAAGGCGGGGCAGCGCGGCAGAATCTGCCGCAGGGGCGGAGAGTGCCGCCCCCGCGCGACGGCAAAGCCGCTACGACCTCTTGAGGTTGATGGCGCGTTCGAGAAGCTGGTCGGATGTCGTCACGACCTTGCTGTTCGACTGAAAGCCGCGCTGGGTGATGATCATGTCAACCATCTCGCTCGCGAGATCGACATTCGACTGCTCAATGTTGTAGGATCGGATGCTGCCGTAATTCTCCGTGCCGGCGACGCCCATATCCATCTGCCCTGCCTCGGGAGTGGCCGCAAAGAGGTTCGAGCCCTCGCGACGCAGACCGTCCTCGCTTCTGAAGCGGCAGACGGGTATCTGCCACATGTCGCGCGACTGGCCGTTGCTGTAGTGCCCGGTGACAGTGCCGTCCTGGGATATGCTGTAGTTGTTCAGGGCGCCGTCGCCGTAGCCGTCCTGCGAATAGGAGCCATGCGAGGCCGCATCCTTGTAGCCGGTGACGGCCGCGGAAGTGATGATCGGCGACGAGGAGATCGCGAGCTTGCCCGCGTCCGTGCCAACGTCGGCGGCGGTGCCGCCGCCGCTCCAGCCCGAGGCCGAGATTCCGCAGTCGAAGGCCATCGTCGCGCCGTCCATGGTCATCTGGGGGAGCCCCTCCCCGGAAAGGGATGCCGTGGACCATGTGGAGAGATCCTTGCTGCCGGCAACCGTCGGGGTGTAGGCCGAGATGCCGGTCAGGCGGCCTGTCGTGTCGAAGCTGAGTACGCCGCTCATGAGAAGCCCGTCGCCCGCCTGCGCTGGGTCGCTCCGGTTCGCGCCGCTCGCCGCGACGAGAAACTCCACCGACGATCCGGGTGAGGCTGTGCTCGGAGCGCCGTCGAAATACACGGTAACGTCATGCGCCTTGCCCGCCGAATCATAGAGCGCCATGGACTGCGAATAGTTGTAGGAAGTGCTGGGAAGCGCAGCCGAACGGGATGTCGCGTCGTACAGGCCGAGCAGGGAGAACCAGGGGTTCTCGGCATTCGTCGTCGCATCTCCCCCGGGATTGACGTTCGTCTCGACGAGCTGCACCTTCGTTGTGCCGCTGCCCTTGAGCGTGGCGAACTTGTCCACCTCCACATCCTGCAGGGCGCCCTTCGTTCCGTCGGGGCCGATGCTGTAGCCTTGAAGCGCCAGGCCCTGCGGATTGCGCACGATGCCTTCCTTGTCCGTCCTGAAATCGCCCGCGCGGGTGTAGAAGGCGTTGCCGTTCTCGTCCTTCACCTGAAAGAATCCGGAACCGTTGATGGCGAGGTCGGTGACGCAGTTCGTGGCCTGCATGGCCCCCTGCGTGTAGATGGTGCGCACGGTGTCGAGCCGCACGCCCATGCCCTTCTGCCCGACGGCCACGCAGGAATTGTCCTGCGCGTTCCACCAGTCGCCCCTGTTCGCCTGCTCCTGATAAATGAGGTCGGAATACTGGGCGTTCTGCATCTTGAAGCCGATGGTGCTGCAGTTGGCCAGATTGTTCGTGGTAACATTCATGCCTTCGCTGAGGGTCTTCATGCCCGTGGCGCCTATGTATAGGGAAGATATCACCGCCGGCCTCCGCAAAAAAAGAAATGAGCGGGGAGGAAAAAAATTCCTCTCCGCCCTTTTAGAAGCAGGTTTCGTGCCACAAGGGGCTAGGCGAAGGCCTTTCGCGCCCGCGTGAAGCCGCCCTCGGCCGCGCGGATGACCTTCTCATCCACGCAGAATGCCAGGCGGAAGTAGCCGGGGCAGCCGAATCCCGAACCGGGCACCGCGAGCACGAGCTCTTCGGCCAGGCGGCTTACGAAGGCGACGTCGTCGCCGCCGGGGGCCTTGGGGAAAAAGTAGAAGGCGCCCGCAGGCATGCGGTATTCGTAGCCTGCCTTTGTCAGCACCTCGGCCATGGCCTTGCGGCGCGCCTCGTAGACGGATTTGTCCACATGGCTGCCGAGCGCCTTCGCCATGATCTGCTGACCGACGACCGGCGGATTCACATAGCCCAGAATGCGGTTGGTCAGGGTAAGCGCGGCCATGACTTTCTCCCGCTCGTCAAGCAGGGGCGACAGCGCCGCGTAGCCCACGCGCTCGCCGGGCAGGGAGAGGTTCTTCGAGAAGGAGCTGACGAGAATGGCGTAGGGATACAGCGGCAGCACGGAGGGAACCTCCGCGCCGTCGTAGGCGAGAAAACGGTACGGCTCGTCCGCCACGAGCCAGATGGTGCGGCCGTACTCGGCGCTCTTGCGCGCGAGCAGGTCGCAGAGGGCCTTCAGACTCTCGCGGCCGTAGATGACGCCTGTGGGGTTGTTCGGTGAATTGACGAGCACAACGCGCGTCTTCGGCCCCATCGCGGCCTCCATCGCGGCGATGTCAGGCTCGAAGGTGTCCTTTTTGGAGGCGACGGGTTTGAGCACGCCGCCGAAGTTGCCGACGTAGAAACCGTACTCGACGAAATAGGGGGCGAAGCACATGAGTTCGTCACCGGGGTTGATGACGGCCCTGAGAAATGCGTTGAGCGCCCCCGCAGCGCCGCAGCTCAGCATGACGTCGCCGCCCTTCAGGGACACGCCCTGTTCGGCGCTCAGGTAATCGGCCAGTTTCTCCCTGAGCCAGGGGAAACCCGCATTGTTCATGTAGCCGAAGGCGAAGGGTTCGCCCGCATGGGCGGCGAACTCGCGCAGCCCTTCTCCCACGGCCGAGGGGGCCGGCAGATCGGGGTTGCCAAGGCTGAAATCCTGAACCTTGTCAACGCCGTGCTGTGCCTTGAGCTTCGCCCCCGCCTCGAACATGCGACGTATCCATGAACCACTGCCGAGATAGCCCTCAACGCTGTCTGCAAGAACTCCCATGATTCCTCCGTGCGACGGTTGTCTTTGTCGCGTGATTTTATTAGGATGCCTTTAAACAATATACGGATTTCCCGGAGGTTGCAAATGCGTCTGCCCGTCATCGCGAGCTCTCTTCGACTTGTCGTCCCCGCCATCCTCGCCGGCGCGCCCCTGCTCGGCGCCTGCGGCATGTTCTCTTCAGAGTCGGAAAGCCCGGCTCCCGCGGTGCAGCCCCCCATCGCCATGGAGGTCTCCGTCGATTTCCGCGATGTGCACCGCTGCTCGCGCATCTCCCCCGAGATAACCGTGGCCGGAGCCCCGCAGGGCACCGCCCGCTATGAGGTTCGCCTTGTCGAATACGGTGATCGCGCAATGCTCCTGGGCAGCGGCATCTGGGCAGACAACGATGACGACGGCGCCGGCGTCATCCCCGAGGGCGCGCTTACGCCCCATTACCGCGGGCCCTGTGCACCTCTGGGTTCGAACCGCCGCTTCGGCTACGAGGTGCGCGCCCTTCCCAAGGAGGGCAGCGTCCCGCTTGCCGAGCGTACGTGGGTCTACACGCAGGAGTAGCACACCCCCGACTGTTCCCCCTAAAAAAAGCCCCCCGTCATACGGCAGGGGGCTCGCTTTTCATGGAAAGGGGGGAGCGGTTATTCATCGTCCCACTTCTCCGGGGGAATCTCTGCGACGGCGCCGGTCACGACACGGCGCCGCTTTTTTTCAGGGATGGCATCCTCAACGGCCCGGTGTATTCTCGGTTCGGGCAGGGAGTTGTACACCGTCCAGAAACGCGGCCACACGGTCGTCATGATGCCGGGATCGCCCAGCTTGAAACCGGGGAGTGCGCCGCGTGCACAGGCCGCCACGGCGAGCGCGAGGGCCCAGCGGCCGGAGGGGGCGTTCCAGCTGATGGATTCGTCGGTTTGTGATTTTTTGCACAAAACGCCGTCGGCACTCTGGTACAAACCGGCCGCGGAGAAGAAATCGGCGAGCGTGCCGCCGGCCCTTTCGGGCAGGGGCGCACCCTCTCCGCAAAGGGCGCGCACGGCGTAGATCATGGCGGCGAGCCAGGCAAAGCGGCCGTTCAGCATGGAAGCGAGAGCATCGGGCAGGGGGATTGTTCCGTCCTCGGCAAGGCCCCTGGCCATCTTCACGGTGAAACGGCCGGTGCCGGCCCGGCGCAGAATCAGGCCGAGATCCTTGAAATAAAAGCCGAAGGGACAGCGCGCGTCACCGGGATCGGGAAGATGTCCTTCGAATTCGGCTTCGCCGCCGAGAACGAGCGGCAATGCGAGAAGGCCGGCGGCAACCGTCTCATCGGCGGGGATGACGGGAGCCTCGGGCACGCTGAGCGTGGACGGCGCAATCTGCAGCACGCCGCGGCCGGATTCGACGAGCCTTACGCCCGCCTGGCGGAGCAGGGGCAGGGCCGAATCAAGGATGTGCCCGCAGGCGGGATGCGATGAAAAATCGAGCTCGCATGGGTGATCGGCAAAGGGCAGGGCGAGCAGGAGGGCCGCGACGAAATGCGCCGGCACCTCGGCGGGAACAGGGAGCGTTTCCGGCAGCATGCCGCTGCACTCGAGCCTGACGGGGAATCCGCCGCTGCGGGGAACGACCGGGGCCAGGCGTGTGCCGAGCATGGGCAGAAAACGCGAAAGCGCGGAAAGATCAACGTTTTTGAGCGCCCCCTCGCCCGTGAAGCGCACGCGTGAGGGCCTGACGGCGTACTGGGCGGCAAGCAGATAGAAATTGTCTATGTCTTCGCCGACATGCAGCGAGGCGTCGTTGAAACGCAGGTGTGAAGCTGGGGCGACCGACACGGCGTCGCCAATGCGGTTCACCGTGGCGCCGAGGGTGCCGAGGGCCTTGACGAAATCGTGCTGTCCGTCATGCATGAGGCAGGGATCTACCGAAACCTGGCAGCCGGAGGCCGCCGCCAGAAGAAACCATGCGTTCGAGCGCCACGCATCTACGGGCAGGCGTAGGCGCATGGAAACCTGCCTACGCGACGGGGCGAGGTTGAAGGCCTGCCGGCGCGACTCGTGTTCCTCGCCCGAAAGGGGTTTCGGGCGGAAGGTCACTTCCTGCATGAGGGAGAAGAACTGCGAGGACAGCTTGGGGTCAGAGCTCAGGCGTTCCACTTCTTTCTGCCAGGCCTCGCGGAGCTGTTTTTCCTCGGCGGCGGCGAGGAAACCGCGATTTTTGCGCATGCGCTGAAGCACGTTGAAGCGCTTGAGCAGAAGATGAAGGATATCACGGTCTATGGTGGCGACGACCTCGCGCAGAGGCGGGCGCCTGCGGGGGGCCTGGTTGTCAGCCTGTTCGCTCATTGCTGCATCCTTAAAAAAGGAAAGGGAAAACGTGGTGGAAAGGGAGAGGGCCCATAGTCAATTGCGGAAATATAGCCGCAAAGGCCGGTGGTTGCAAGAGGAGTCTGGTGACGGTTTCGGTAGGAAGCACCGATTCGCCTTGTCTGTCAGGCATGGAAAATTTCAGGGAAATCGGGGACAAGAAAAAATTTCTTTTTATGTTTCAAGCAGATACATAAAAATGACCGTAAGATTACAGAGCCCCCCTCTTGACGCATGGCATCAGTGCTTGTTATTAAAAGCGCAAGCAAATGCCCATCCTTCGCGGACGGCACTGCTGCCCGGCGTTTCACGCCGTGGCTAACACGGCGATTCCTTTTATTAAACCCTTTAAGTGCTGGAGGAACTATGCCTACGTTTGTCGATCCGTCCAAATGCGACGGCTGCAAGGGTGGCGAAAAGACGGCCTGCATGTATGTCTGCCCGAACGACCTCATGATCCTCGATCCTGAGGCCATGCGCGCTTACAACCAGGAACCTGACGCCTGCTGGGAATGCTATTCCTGCGTTAAGATCTGCCCCCAGGGCGCCATCACGGCCCGCCCCTACGCTGACTTCGCCCCCATGGGCGGCACCTGCATCCCCATGCGTTCTGCCGACTCCATCATGTGGACGGTCAAGTTCCGCAACGGCAGCGTGAAACGTTTCAAATTCCCCATCCGCACCACCCCCGAAGGCAGCATTGAGCCCTTCAACGATCCCAAGGGTGACGCTAAGCTTGACGACGAGAAACTGTACACCGAATCCGCTTTGGTCGCTCCCAAGGAAGTCTTGGGCAAGAAGTTCGATGTGGCCGAAGCTGACAAGACTGTCACCCTCTAACGTCATCTAGTGCGAAAGGAGAAATATCATGGCATTGCTGCCTATCAATGAGAAAAGCAAGGGTGTTGATATCGCCGAACCGACCATCAAGGAGCATGACGTTGATATCCTGATCGTCGGTGGCGGCATGGGTGCCTGCGGCGCCGCTTACGAAGCCGCCCGCTGGGGCAAGGACAACGGCGTTGAGAAAATCATGCTCTGCGACAAAGCCTGCCTCGAGCGCTCCGGCGCCGTGGCTCAGGGCCTCTCCGCCATCAACACCTACGTCGGCAACGACCGCGGCAACACCCCTGACGACTATGTCCGCATGGTCCGTACCGACCTTATGGGCATCGTTCGCGAAGACCTCATCTTTGACGTGGGCCGTCACGTTGACGATTCCGTGCATCTGTTCGAAGACTGGGGCCTGCCCTGCTGGATCAAGCACGAGGATGGCAAGCACAACTACAACGGCGCCCAGGCCAAGGCCAAGGGCCTTTCCCTGCGCAAGGGCAATCCTCCGGTGCGTTCCGGTAAATGGCAGATCATGATCAACGGCGAGTCCTACAAGTGCATCGTCGCCGAAGCCGCCAAGAAGGCCCTCGGCGAGGATCGCTACATGGAGCGCATCTTCATCGTGAAACTGCTCCTCGACAAGAACACCCCCAACCGCATCGCCGGTGCCGTGGGCTTCAGCACCCGTGAGAACGTGGTGCATGTGTTCCGCACCAACGCCATGCTGGTCGCCTGTGGCGGCGCCGTCAACGTGTACCGCCCCCGCTCCACCGGTGAGGGCATGGGCCGCGCCTGGTACCCCGTGTGGAACGCCGGTTCCACCTACACGATGTGCGCCCAGGTCGGCGCCGAAATGACGATGATGGAAAACCGCTTCGTCCCCGCCCGCTTCAAGGACGGTTACGGCCCGGTCGGCGCCTGGTTCCTGCTGTTCAAGGCCAAGGCCACGAACTACAAGGGCGAAGACTACTGCAAGACCAATGCCGCCATGCTGAAGCCCTACGAGGATCGCGGCTACGCCAAGGGCAACGTGATTCCCACCTGCCTGCGTAACCACCTGATGCTCCGTGAAATGCGCGAAGGCCGCGGCCCGATCTTCATGGACACCAAGACCGCTCTGAACACCACCTTCGCCACCATGAACGAAGAAGAGCAGAAAGACCTCGAAGCCGAGGCCTGGGAAGACTTCCTCGACATGTGCGTTGGCCAGGCCAACCTGTGGGCCGCCAGCAACCGTGCTCCTGAAGAGCGCGGCTCCGAGATCATGCCCACCGAGCCCTATCTGCTCGGTTCGCACTCCGGCTGCTGCGGCATCTGGGCTTCCGGCCCGGACGAAGCGTGGGTGCCTGACGAATACAAGGTGAAAGCCTCCAACGGCAAGGTCTACAACCGTATGACCACCGTCGAAGGCCTCTTCACCTGTGCTGACGGCGTGGGCGCTTCTGGCCACAAGTTCTCCTCCGGCTCCCATGTTGAAGGCCGCATCGCCGGCAAGCAGCTGGTCCGCTGGGTCGTCGACCACAAGGACTTCAAGCCCGCCCTGGCCGTCGCCCCCGCCGCTCTGGCCGAAGAGATCTATCGTCCTTACAAGAACTACCTGGCCGGCAAGGGCGCTTCCACAGACCCCGTGGTGAACCCCGAGTACATCTCGCCCCGCAACTTCATGATGCGCCTCATCAAGTGCACCGATGAATACGGCGGCGGCGTGGGTACCTACTACAACACCTCCAAGGCTCTTCTCGACACGGGCTTCGAGCTGCTCGACATGATGGAAGAGGACTCTCAGAAGCTGGCCGCCCGTGACCTGCACGAGCTGCTGCGCTGCTGGGAGAACTACCATCGCCTGTGGACGGTGCGCCTGCACATGCAGCACATCGCCTTCCGCGAAGAGACCCGCTACCCCGGCTTCTACTATCGCTGCGACTTCATGGGTCTGTATGATGACAAGTGGAAGTGCTTCGTGAACTCCAAGTTCGATCCTGCCACCGGCAAGACGACGATCTACAAGAAGCCCTACTACCAGATCATCCCTGACTAGTCGGCACGTCTGACCAATGCACGGGGCGGCTTTCGGGCCGCCCCGTTTCAAGACTCCACATCAGTGGGTGAGTAACCGGCTGGTGTGGCGTTTGCGTCAATGGTCGGAACTCGTTTCAGGGCTGCAATCGTTTCAGCCCTCTTTTTTCCTGCGGCGGGCGCAAGGCATTCTCGCCGTCGGTAACAACGCAGGAGGATATTCAGGATGTCCAATGCCATTCTCGTCGTGGGCGGCGGCTTTTCGGGCCTCACAGCCGCCATCGAAGCGGCGGAACTGGGCCACGACGTCTATATCGTCGAAAAGTCGCCCTGGCTGGGCGGCCGCGTGGCTCAGCTCAACAAATATTTTCCCAAACTCTGTCCGCCCTCCTGTGGTCTGGAAATCCAGTTCCAGCGCATCAGGAAGAACCCGCTCATCCATGTTCTGACCATGGCCGAAGTGACGGGTTTGAACGGCTCGAAAGGCAATTACACCGTAAGGGTTCGCGTTGCCCCGCGCCGCACCCCCGCCAACAGCGTTGATTTCACGCTTCTGGCGAGCGCCCTTACCGGTGAGACGACAAACGATTTTGAGCTCGGCCTGAAAGGCCGCAAGGCCCTTTACAAGGACACGCCCTTCGCCTACCCGCCCCGCTGGGTGCTCGACAAGGAGGCGCTCTCCAAGGCCGACAACGCCCGCATTTCCGGCAACGCGCTTCTCGACATGGACGAGGAGCCCCGCGACCTCACCCTTGAGGTGGGGGCCATCGTCGTTGCGACAGGCTGGAAGCCCTACGACGTGACGAATCTTGTGAACCTGGGCGCCGGCTCGGTGAAAAACTGCATCAGCAACATGCAGCTCGAACGCCTGGCTTCCCCCTTCGGCCCGACCGCAGGCAACATCGTCCGCCCGACGGACGGCCGCACGCCGACCTCGATTGCCTTCGTGCAGTGCGCCGGTTCACGTGACCAGAACCAC
>JAILMX010000193.1 GCA_024692205.1 Desulfovibrio sp.
CTGTTCGGCCCGGCAGGTGCAGCCGTGGGCCTCGTCGCCGTAATAGCCGCAGGGGCAGGGGTTCATGGCGGCGACGAGCATGCACGCGGCGGGAAAGGTCACGCTCTGCGTCGCGCGCGATATCGTGACGACGCCGTCCTCGAGCGGCTGGCGCAGCGCCTCGAGCGCGGATTTCTCGTATTCCGGCAGCTCGTCAAGAAAAAGCACGCCCCTGTGCGCAAGGCTCACCTCGCCGGGACGCGGCACGGTGCCGCCGCCCACGAGCGCAACGCCGGAAAGGGTGTGGTGCGGCGAGCGGAAGGGGCGCTCCGTCACAAGGCCGCTTTCGGCCGGCAGGCGCCCGGCGACGCTGTAGATCTTCGTGACCTCAAGGGCCTCGTCAAAGGAGAGGGGCGGCAGAATGGTGGGCAGGCGCTGGGCCAGCATGGTCTTGCCACTGCCGGGCGGGCCTATCATGAGCAGGTTGTGGCCGCCCGCGGCCGCTATCTCAAGGGCGCGCTTTGCGGCGAACTGTCCCTTGACCTCGGCGTAGTCAAGCGGAAGGGACGCGGAATCAGGGGGCGGCAGGGGGCGGCAGGGCTCAAGCGCTGCCTTGCCGGAAAGAAAATCCGCGACCTCCATGAGATTCTTGGACGCGTAAACGGAAAGCCCGGCGACGATGGCTGCCTCGGCCGCATTGCCGGGGGGCACGATGAAGCCCTTGGCGCCGCGTTTGGCGGCGAGGATGGCGAGGGGCAGAACGCCGTGTACGGGGCGCAGGGCTCCGGTCAGAGAAAGTTCGCCCGCGAGGTACCAGCCCGCGGCGGCCCCTTCGGGTACGACGTCGGCGGCGGCAAGCAGGGCGACGGCCAGCGGCAGGTCGTAGGCCGTGCCGCTTTTGCGTTTGCCCGCCGGAGCGAGGTTGACGGTGATGCGCCCGGGGGGCAGATGCATGCCGCTTGCACGCATGGCGGCGAAGACACGGTCGCGCGCTTCGCGAACCTCCGTCTCGGCCAGTCCAACGAGGCTGAATCCCGGCAGGCCCTGACGGGCGTAGTCGACTTCGACCTCCACGGGGAAGGCGTCGACGCCTTCAAGGCCGCCGGTGAAGAGCCCCGAGACCATGGCGCGGCTTTTCTAGCGTATCGCCCGGCCGATGCGGCCCCAGCGTATGTCGCGAATGCCGCCCCACGACCAGTATACGCGCCACGCCTTTGCGACGATGGCGCTGCGGTCGACGCAGCCCCAGAAACGCGAATCCATCGAGTTGTCGCGGTTGTCGCCCATGACGAAGTACTTGTCCTGCGGCACGGTGATCGGGCCGTAGTTGTCACGCGGGGTCTGAATGCCCTCGGGGTCGGCGAAGCGTATGTAATCTTCCTTGACGGGCTGACCGTTGCGGAAGAGCTGCTTTTTGCGCACTTCGATAACGTCGCCCGGCACGCCCACGATGCGCTTGATGAAATCCACGCTCGGATCGTTGGGGTACTCGAAGATGATGATGTCGCCGCGCTTGGGATCCTCGCCGCGCCAGATGTAGCTGTGGGTGAAGGGTATCTTTATGCCGTAATCGAATTTCGTCGCAAGCAGGTGGTCGCCGACGAGCAGGGTTTCAAGCATGGATTCCGAAGGGATCTTGAAGGCCTGAAGCGCGAAGGTGCGTATGACGAGCGCGAGCATGAGCGCCACGATGAGCGCCTCGCTGTATTCGCGCACGAGGGATTTCCTAGGCTTTTGGTTGAGCAGGTTTGCCATTGATGTTCCTTAGAGACTTGGGTGACGGTGAAAACGCTGAACAGAAACAGCAGGGAGTATGCCCTTTCCTGCCGATAAAGGCAATTGCCCGCGCATGGACTTTTGCTTTTTTTTGGCTTACAGAAACAGGCTATGCCCACACAAGACCTCATTAGAAATTTCTGCATCATCGCGCATATCGACCACGGCAAGTCGACGCTTGCCGACCGCATCCTTGAGATAACCAAGCTCGTCAGCGACCGGGAGGCCCGCGAACAGTATCTGGACCGCATGGATCTTGAGCGTGAGCGCGGCATCACCATCAAGGCGCAGACGGTGCGCATACCCTACACCGCCGCCGACGGCAGACAGTACGAGCTGAATCTCATCGACACGCCCGGCCACGTCGATTTCAACTACGAGGTGTCCCGCTCCCTCGCGGCCTGCGAGGGAGCCCTGCTCGTCGTCGACGCGACCCAGGGCGTGGAGGCCCAGACCCTGGGCAACGTCTACCTCGCCCTCGACCACGACCACGAGATCATCCCGGTGCTCAACAAGATCGACCTGCCGAGCGCAGACGTCGACCGCGTGAAGGAGGAGATTGAGGAAGCCATAGGCCTTGACTGCACAGACGCCCTCGCCGTGTCGGCCAAGACCGGCATGGGGGTG
>JAILMX010000194.1 GCA_024692205.1 Desulfovibrio sp.
TCTGCACCAAGGCCGACGGCACGGTCGCGCCCGCCAAGGTGCTGACTCTCTTCTTTGCGGTCGTCATCTTCATCTACTACTTTCTCGCGACCATCTTGCCGATAGACAAGATCATCGGCCACGTCTACCCCGTCTTCGCCATCCTGCTCGTCTTCATGGCGGTGGGCCTTTTCATCGCCCTTCTGGTGCATCCCGGCCACGACGTGCTGCCGAACCTCTCGCCCGCCGACTTCTTCCGCAACAGCCATCCCAGGGGGGCGCCCCTGTGGCCCATGATCTTCGTTACCATCGCCTGCGGCGCCATATCGGGCTTTCACGCCACCCAGTCGCCCATGATGGCGCGCTGCATGAAAAGCGAGGGGCAGGCGCGCACCATGTTCTACGGCGTCATGATAGCCGAGGGCTTCATCGCCCTCATCTGGGTGACCATCGGCCTCTCCTTCTACAACGGCGACCCCGTGGCGCTCATGAAGGCCGGCACCCCGGCCGTTGTGGTGGCGCAGGCCTCTGAGGGACTGCTCGGCGGCCCCCTCGGCGGCACGCTCGCCTTTCTCGGCGTGTGCATCCTGCCCATCTCCACAGGCGACACGGCTTTCCGCACGGGACGACTCATCTTGGCCGACATCCTAGAATGGAAGCAGGACAGGATCATCCGCCGCATCCTGCTCGCCCTGCCGCTTTTCGCCGCTGGCATCTACATTGCGGTCGGCGATTTCTCCGCCATCTGGATGGCCTTCGGCTGGATGAACCAGTGTCTGGCGAGCCTTTCGCTGTGGGCCTGCGCTGTGTGGCTGCGCCGCCGCAACCGCCTGCACTGGATAGCGACCCTGCCCGCCGTCTTCATGACGCTCGTCTGCGCGACCTATCTCTTCTGCGATCCCAACTTCCCCTTCAAGTGGGGCGTGTCCATGGCTACCGTGGCGGGAACTGGCATAACGGCCGCATGTTTCCTGCTTTTCCTCGCCCGGGGAGCGAAGATGCCCGAGGGGGATGAAGCACGCTTTTAGGCCGCAATACCGCAAAGCCGCAATCAGACGCGAAAGGCCCCGGCATGCCGGGGCCTTTCGCGTACGCTCTTCTTTGTACAGGCGGGAAATGGCACTCCCCCAGCGGATAGCAGAATCAGACCGGTTCGTAGGGCAGGCGCTCGAAGCTCTGCCGCCTCAGCGAGACGGAGATGTGGCTGAATTCATTCTGTGGTATGTACATGTAGGGCAGATCCTCCCGTCGGCAGCGCAGAAAAAGCGAGAGGATGACGCGGTTTATCGCCTGATGGCCCACGATGAGCAGGGGAGAATCGGCCGCGAGGAAAAGCGCGCGCCTCAGCCCTCGCTGTACGCGTTCCTTCAGGGTGGCGTAGCTTTCGCCGTTGGGATAGCAGTAGCCGTACTTGTCCTTGTGGCGGCCGGCCGTCACTTCGGGCATGGTTTCGCCTATGTCGACGTAGCGCATGCCCTCACAGTCTCCCGCCCACAGTTCGTCGAATTCGCGCAGGGCGAGCACGTGCGCGTTCTGATGGGTCGCTATAACCGGGGCGGCCGTCGCGTGCGAACGCCTGCGCGTCGATGTGAAGATCCATTCGAGGGGCGTATCGCGCAGGCGTCGCGCGAGAGCCTCGGCCTGCGCGGTGCCCTTTTCCGTCAGGTTCGGATCGCCGCCGATGCGGCCCTCAATATTGAATTCTGTCTGGCCGTGGCGTGCGAGATAGAGGCTGTGCACCCATGTGGTGACGCATACCTGCCGTATGGCAGCGTAATACGGGCTGCCGTCGAGCGGGCGCTCATCCAGTATGCGGTTCGCCGTCGTGTCCACGCACAGCCAGTGGGGTTCGTCCTGCACGGGGCTGTAGATGCTTTCGTAGTAGCTGATGCGCCGGCGGAAGCTTTCGAGGGCGGCTTCTTCGGTGTAGGCGGCGTACTCCGGCAGCTGCGTCTTGCGGCGCTCGCACAGGTCCTGAAGAAGGGGATCCTCGTTGACGCATTGCACGAAAAGCACGGGCCAGTCCGTCAAGGTGCGCAGGATGAGGGCGCGGCGCTTGCGGCTGACGTTGGTCGCGTCGAGTATGGCGACCTGCCCTCCCTCTGCCAGCCAGTCCCGTGCGCGCTCCAGGTTGCGCAGGCATATCTGCTCGCGCAGAGATCGGTTCTCCGCATCGCGGGGGTCGTAGAATTCGGGGTGCGTCGAACGCTCGCCGAGCATGCTGCGCCGCATTTCGCCGTTGTTGAAGATGCGGGTCGCGATGCCCTCGTCCTCAAGCACAGTGCGGATGCGGCGGCCGAGAGTTGACTTGCCGCGGGCGGGCAGGCCGACAAGAGCGACATAGAGCTTTTGCATGGTTGGCTCCTTACAGGCCGGCCCTGTCCAGCACGCGAAGGCTCACGGCCTCGGCGAGGTGGGCCGGGGATATCGAGGCCGCCCCCTCCAGGTCGGCGATGGTTCGGGAAAGGCGCAGTATGCGGGTGTAGGCTCGCGCCGACAGGCCGAGGCGTGTCGTGGCGGCCTGCATGACGGCATGTCCTTCGGCATCAAGGACACAGTGCTTTTCAAGCAGGGAACCTGAAAGGGCGGCGTTGCAGTGGATGGGCAGGCCTTCGTAGCGCTTGGTCTGCACCTCGCGGGCGGCGAGCACGCGTGTGCGCATCTCGGCGGAAGAAAGGCCCTGCTGCGTGTTGCTCAGATCGGCATAGGGCACCGCCGGCACCTCGATGTGCAGGTCGATGCGGTCGAGCAGGGGCCCCGAAAGCCTCGCCCTGTAGCGCTGGCGCTGTTCGGCCCGGCAGGTGCAGCCGTGGATCTCGTCGCCGTAATAGCCGCAGGGGCAGGGGTTCATGGCAGCGACGAGCATGCACGCGGCGGGAAAGGTCACGCTCTGCGTCGCGCGCGATATCGTGACGACACCGTCTTCAAGCGGCTGGCGCAGCGCCTCGAGCGCTGATTTATCGTATTCCGGCAGTTCATCCAGAAAAAGCACGCCTCTGTGCGCAAGGCTCACCTCGCCGGGACGCGGCACGGTGCCGCCGCCCACAAGCGCCACGCCGGAAAGGGTGTGGTGCGGCGAGCGGAAGGGGCGCTCCGTCACAAGGCCGCTTTCGGCCGGCAGGCGCCCGGCGACGCTGTAGATTTTTGTGACCTCTAGGGCCTCGTCAAAGGAGAGGGGCGGCAGAATGGTGGGCAGGCGCTGGGCAAGCATGGTCTTGCCGCTGCCGGGAGGACCTATCATGAGCAGATTGTGGCCGCCGGCGGCCGCTATCTCAAGGGCGCGTTTTGCGGCGAACTGTCCCTTGACCTCGGCGTAGTCTAATGGAAGAGATGCGGAATAGGCTGGCGGCAGGGGGCGGCATGGTTCAAGCGTCGCCTTGCCTGAAAGAAAATCCGCAACCTCCGTGAGGTTTTTTGGCGCGTAGACGGAAAGCCCGGCGACGATGGCAGCCTCGGCCGCATTGGCGGGTGGCACGATGAAGCCCTTGGCGCCGCGCTTGGCGGCGAGGATGGCGAGCGGCAGAACGCCGTGCACGGCCCGCAGGGCCCCGGTCAGCGAAAGCTCGCCCGCGAAATACCAGCCTGCGGCGGCCCCTTCGGGAACGACGCCGGCGGCGGCAAGCAGCGCGACGGCCAGCGGCAGGTCGTAGGCTGTTCCGCTTTTGCGTTTGCCCGCCGGAGCGAGGTTGACGGTGATGCGCCCGGGGGGCAGATGCATCCCGCTTGCGCGCATGGCAGCAAAGACACGGTCGCGCGCTTCGCGGACCTCCGTCTCGGCCAGGCCCACGAGGCTGAACCCAGGCAGGCCCTGCCGGGCGTAGTCGACTTCGACCTCCACGTGGAAGGCGTTGACGCCTTCAAGGCCGCCGGTGAAGAGCCTCGAGACCATGGCGCGGCGTTTTTAGCGTATCGCCCGGCCTATGCGGCCCCAGCGTATGTCGCGAATGCCGCCCCATGACCAGTATATGCGCCACGCCTTTGCAACGATGGCGCTGCGGTCGACGCAGCCCCAGAAGCGCGAATCCATCGAGTTGTCCCGGTTGTCACCCATGACGAAGTACTTGTCCTTCGGCACGGTGATGGGGCCGTAGTTGTCACGCGGGGCCTGAATGCCCTCGGGGTCGGCGAAACGTATATAGTCTTCCTTGACGGGCTGGCCGTTGCGGAAGAGCTGCTTTTTGCGCACTTCGATAACGTCGCCCGGAACACCCACGATGCGCTTGATGAAATCCACGTCCGGATCGTTGGGGTACTCGAAGATGATGATGTCGCCGCGCTTGGGATCCTCGCCGCGCCAGAGGTAGTTGTGGGTGAAGGGTATCTTTATGCCGTAATCGAATTTCGTCGCGAGCAGATGGTCGCCGACGAGCAGGGTTTCAAGCATGGATTCCGAAGGAATCTTGAAGGCCTGAAGGGCGAAGGTGCGTATGACGAGCGCGAGCATGAGCGCCACAATGAGCGCTTCGCTGTATTCGCGCACGAGGGATTTCTTAGGTTTTTTTGTGAACATGCTTGCCATTGATGATCCTTATCGCTGACGGTGAAAAGGCTGAACCGAAACATCAGGCAGTATGCCCTTTCCCATCGATAAAGGCAATTGTTAGCGCATGGACTTTTGCTTTTTTTTGGCTTACAGAGATAGACCATGCCCACACAAGACCTCATCCGAAATTTCTGCATCATCGCGCATATTGACCACGGCAAGTCGACGCTTGCCGACCGCATCCTTGAGATAACCAAGCTCGTCAGCGACCGAGAGGCCCGCGAGCAGTATCTGGATCGCATGGATCTGGAGCGTGAGCGCGGCATTACCATCAAGGCGCAGACAGTGCGCATACCCTACACCGCCGTCGACGGCAGGCAGTACGAGCTGAACCTCATCGACACGCCCGGCCACGTCGATTTCAACTATGAGGTCTCCCGCTCCCTCGCGGCCTGCGAAGGAGCCCTGCTCGTCGTCGACGCGACCCAGGGCGTGGAGGCCCAGACTCTGGGCAACGTTTACCTTGCCCTCGACCATGACCACGAGATCATCCCGGTGCTCAACAAGATCGACCTGCCGAGCGCAGACGTCGACCGCGTGAAGGAGGAGATTGAGGAAGCCATAGGCCTTGACTGCACAGACGCCCTCGCCGTGTCGGCCAAGACCGGCATGGGGGTG
>JAILMX010000214.1 GCA_024692205.1 Desulfovibrio sp.
AAGCATGACGGGAACACCATCTCCCTTTATAATGAAAGCATGAAAATTTCGGCGCTCGACAGGAAAAAGGTGGAGGACGCGCTCTTCAAAGCCGTCGAAAACAACGAATTTACCGTCTTTTACCAGCCGAAAGTTGATATCTCAAAGAACGACGTAGTAGGCTGCGAGGCGTTGGTTCGCTGGCAAGGGAGCGATGGCAAGTGGATTTCTCCGACGGTGTTCATTCCAGTTGCGGAAGAAACCGGTCTTGTCTCGCGCATAGACATGTTCGTCCTGCGTTCCGCCTGCCGACAGGTTTGCGAATGGCAAAAGGACGGTAGTGGCGCGGTGCCCATATCCGTGAACATGTCCGTCCGCAGCATCCTTTCTGAAGGCTTTGCCGACCATGTTTTGCGGATTCTGAAAGAAGAAGGGACGCCCCCGTCCTTCATTGATATTGAAATTACCGAATCAAGTTTCATGTCTGACATGAATACTGCCTTCAAGGCCATTTCAAGATTGCATGATGCCGGTCTCCATGTCGAACTGGATGATTTCGGTACAGGCTACTCTTCACTGCAATACCTGAGCGCCATGCCCATTTCCGTCCTGAAAATCGACAAGAAATTCGTGGATGATATTTATTCGGGCAAGGAGACCGCCCAGCCGCTCGTGAAAAGCATTATCTCTCTCGCTGACAGCTTGGGCATGCTCACGGTATCCGAAGGGGTTGAGGACAAAAACCAGCTGGCTTTTCTTGTCAGCAACGGCGCGCATGTCATCCAGGGCTATCTGTTCTCAAAGCCTCTCAGCGCGGATGATTGCGGAGAATTTCTGAGAAACCGCAAGGCCCGCATTGCTTCGGTGATGCAGACAGCCTGAAAAGCGAGTGGGGTTGATGAACTCGAATAAACAATCATTGCAGCGAATTCTGGTCCACAGTATGTTTAATTACAATCAATCCCCTGAGTTACTCTAAACAATGAAGACAACCATACTTGATTTTCACGACATTGATTTATGCTGGGCGGTCTATAAGGTTGACCTTGATGATGACGGCAATCCAACAGACCCGGTAATCATAGATTGCAGCGAAAAATACCAGAGAGAGATGAAAATCGGGAACGTCATCGGTAAAAAGCACAGCGAGATTTCACATGGCACCAATCAGCTGTTCGTCAAACAATGCTACGAAGCAGCGTATAATAAAAAATTCATAAGAGATCATCTTGTCGTTCCTCATTATGGAAATTGGATCAGTTACACTCTTTCGCAGGCCGATGAAGAAGGCAAATGCATATTCACATTCTGCCAGCTAGAGGACCTGGAAGCGAAAGCGATAAAACATGAGAAGGCATGGAAAACATCGGAGCTCGCCATAACCTGCGCCAAAATCCTCCGCGGGAAGGAAGATTTTCGCAGGTCCGTCCCGAAGGTCCTTGACATCCTCAGCAACGCCATCATGCCCGACCGTCTGTATTTGCTGATCGTCAACGGAGATGTGGCGAACGTGATGTTCGAATGGAGGCGCTCATTAACCATTTATTCAGCGCATGACCTTTTCGACGGCTACTCGCTAGAACAATTGCTCGAATGGCAGAAAAATTTGAAAGCGGAAAACGACATCGTCATTTTAAGAGACATCGCATCTCTTGATGGATCGGGGAATGGAAGCATCGCGATGATGCAAAAGCACGATCTTGAAAACATCATTTTCATCCCCATGCGCTATGGAGACAAACTCATCGGGTTTTTCGTCGCCGACAACTTCGAGAACAGCCAGACGCTTGACATCAGGGAGCTGATGGAAACCGTATCGTTCTTCATCGTTTCCGAATTCGTGAATGGCAAGCTGATGGACGACCTGAAAACAGACATATTGACGCATGTCCTGAGCCGAAACGCCTTCGATGCCAAGGTTTCGGAGCTTGAAGCATCCGCCGTCTCCCTCGGGGTCGTCTACGCCGACGTGAACGGATTGAAGGCAGTGAACGATTCGCAAGGTCACGAAGCCGGCGACACGCTCATCAAGCGGGCGGCTGACTGCCTGACCTCCGTCTTTCGCAAATCGGAAGTCTATCGCGTCGGTGGCGATGAGTTCGTCGTTCTCCAGGCCGGCATTCCTCAGGATGCATTTGCCGCACGGTACAGAATATTTGAGGGCTTATTGAACTCCAGGGCAGACATTTCTATGGCAATCGGCAGTTCCTGGACGGATAATTCCCGCGATGTTCAAGTGGCAATGAAAATTGCCGATGAGAACATGTATGCCGATAAGCAGCACCATTATGAAAAGACCAACAAAAGCATTCAGTGACATATACATTTTTCGGGGCAGCTATTACAACGTCTAAAAGAGCTTCCCGTGCGCACACGCAGGCGTAGGCATGTCTGCAGCCATTTTCTTTTTTGCCCACTTGGCAAGCAGCCGAGCAATACGGAGATCTCCAACAATAAGAACCAAGCGCCCCGCAATCGCGGGGCCTTTTTCTTTGCCGGAGTGTTACGCCATTTCACCGCCCCTTTATTCCCCGTCTCTCCGGGATTCTTGAAAAGAAGGGAATCTCCGATTACAATTATCATGACGGAGGCCCTATGCGCATATACCAGGCCGGCCCGCTTTTTACTAAGGCGGAAATCAACTGGCACAAGGATTTTAAGAAACAACTCACCGATGCCGGATATGTCGTTCAGTGGCCCGGTGATTTTTTCACACAGCAGGAAATTGAGGCCTTGGGAGCCGATGCCCCCAAGGTTATCATGGAGCGGGACAGGGCTGCCATTGACGATTGTGACGCCGTGGTTGCCCTTCTTGATGGTGCACAGGTGGATGACGGCACCGCTTGGGAAATCGGATACGCATGCGCAAAGGGAAAGCCTTTCGGCGGCATCAGGACCGACTTCCGCAAGGCTGGCGATACCGCTCACGGATGCGTCAATGTCATGATTGAAGGAAGCTGTCTCGGCATTGCCAAGGATTTTGAAGAAGTCTTGAAGCTGCTGCAACCCATATCGGAATAAAGCATGAGGAAATGACCGTGTTTTTTTTCTGCGCCGCGGCGGCCATTTTTTTCGTCGGCTTCGTCTTTTCCATGAGGGCCTCAAGGCATCATGCAAAATCGCTGATCGACACCCGTGAGGAATACCGGCATCGCATCGCGACGATGGAAAGCAAGCGCGATGAAGAGATAAAGGAAATCCCTTCTGAGCAGCAGCGTCTGCTGCTTCGGTCGGCAGTGGAGGATCTTATCCGACTGAACGGGAAAGCAGACACATATGCCGTCTCTGCCGAAAGATCGGCCTTGACGGTTACCACCCCGGACGATCAGTGGACTATCCGCTTTACCGGCAGAGAAACGCGCCTGCGCACTGTCCGCAGAACGCTGCACGGCAATGAGCTGTGGCTTTTGCAGGGAAAGCGGCAGCAGATACAGTTCGACGACATCCGGGATCTGATGGCGACGCTCAACGCATGGATGAAAGGCGGCACATTTGCCGAACAGGCTGTCTGGCCTTTTTCACACAAGCCTTACCGACATGTACGGCTCAATAAACCGGCGCCCCATCCGGCAGCGGCTCCATTTTCGCAAAAAACGATTTGAACCAGTCCGGCATGCGGACAGGCTGCCCCTCGCGATTGATGCATGCGTGCTGCGTCATGCCTTCGGCAAGGAGTTCGCCCTTGTCCTCGCTGCGGATCTCATATACAAAACGCAGGGACGCCCTGCCGAGTTCGCTTATGGCTATGCGCACAAAAACGAGGTCGTCATAGCGACAAGGCTTGCGGTATCGGCATGTCGCCTCGCGAACAGGCAAAAGGACGCCTTTTTTCTCAATTTCGGCATAGCTGATGCCGCACTGGCGTATGTAGGCGCTTCGGGCGCGTTCAAAAAGGTGCAGGTATTCGGCGTAATACAAAAACCCCATGGTATCTGTCTCCCCGTATGATACGCGATGGGGAAGCCAAAGCTCCGGGGCGGGAAAATCATGCACAGAACTTCTCCTTCTTCACAGGCATCGGGTAAGCAAAAAAACAAAAGCTTCGGCCGTGCGGTACTGTCGTGGGCACTTGTCGGCCTTCTCACCCTGCCGCTGGTGGCCTGTTCCGCCAAGAAACCGGAACCCCAGTTGGAATTCCCTGTCGGGCCGGCGGTATCCCTTCAGGAAGGGCCCGATTATTTCGTCCAGAATCTGCATTCAGCTTCGCAGGGCATGCGCTCTTGGTCGGAACTCGCGGTAAGCGTGAACAAATCGCTCCGCTATGTCAAGACCAAGCCGGCATCGGGAACGGCCATACGCAGACCGGGCTTGCACGTGACATGGGGAGAGCTCCGGAACACGCTTGAACGTCTCCAGCAGATCATCCCCAGACTGGACAAGGAGCCCGGTCTGCTCCTCGCGAACTTCAAATGGGTAAAAGTGCCGAACGGCATAAAGTATTCCGGCTACTACTCGCCCGAAGTGAAGGCAAGCCTCACGCCAAAAAAAGGTTACGAACAGGCCATCTATCGGCTTCCGCCGGAGATCCCCGCGGGCAAGCATAAAAAATTCGCCGACCGCCGCACCATCGAGGAAAAGCAGATTCTGGCCAACAGGGGGCTTGAGCTTGCCTGGGCCAAGGATCCCGTGGATGTTTTCTTCCTTGAAATACAGGGATCGGGCTGTCTCCTGCTTGAGGACGGCAGAAAAATCTGTGTCAACTATGCCGGACAAAACGGGCATAAGTACAAGAGTTCCGGCAGGATCATGCGCGAAAAGGGCCTGCTGAAACGCGGCGACATCTTTGAACAGCGCCAATGGTTCAAGGACAACCCGGATCGGGTTCGTGAAATTCTCAATGACAATCCGAGCTACGTGTTTTTCAAGCTCGGGGGCAACGGCCCAACCGGGGCCATGGGCGCGATCGTGGATGATTGGCGCACGCTCGCGACCGACCGATCCTTCATTCCTCTTGGCAGCATCGTCGCTTACGGGGTAAACATACCGGATCCGTCAAAGGGGCAGGTTCCCCTGCGCGGCATCGGTTTTGCGCAGGATGTGGGCGGCGCCATAAAGAGGAACAGGATAGATATTTATTGCGGCAGCAATGATCGCGCCAACTACGTGGCAAGTTTTCTGGATGCAAAAGGCCCCGCCTGGATACTTCTGGCAAAATAGGAAAGAACCATGCTCACAGCGGACGGAAACATCCTCATCGCATCAGGCAATGAAAGGCCGCTCTCCATCGAGCCCTCCATGGCAAACCGGCACGGCCTGATAACCGGTGCGACAGGCACCGGAAAAACGGTCACCCTGCAATCGTTGGCAGAAGGTTTCAGCGAACTGGGCATTCCCGTCTTCATGGCGGATGTCAAGGGAGATCTGGCAGGACTGGGCATGGAAGGGCACCCCTCCGGGGGCATCGCCGCGCGCGTCACGGACCTCCATCTCCCTGAACTGGGTTATGCCAATCGGGCTTTTCCCGTCTGCTTTTGGGATGCCTTCGGCGAAAACGGCCACCCCCTGCGCACGACGATAAGCGAAATGGGGCCGCTGCTCCTTTCGCAGCTGCTTGGCCTTAACGATGTACAGAGCGGTCTTCTGCACCTTGTTTTCCGCATAGCAGACGACCGGGGACTGCTCTTGCTCGACATGAAAGACCTGCAGAGTATGCTTGCCCATGTCGCGGAAAACAGACAGGCCTACATACCCCGCTACGGCAATATCTCGACGGCGAGCGTCGGTGCCATACAACGGGGGCTTCTTCGTCTGGAAGAAGAAGGCGGCGGGATGTTCTTCGGCGAACCGGCCCTCGACATAGCCGATATCCTCAGGCCCGGCCCTGACGGGCGTGGAATTCTGCACATACTCTCCGCCGGTCGGCTCATGAATTCCCCCAGAATCTATTCCAGCCTTCTGCTGTGGCTTCTTTCGGAACTGTTTGAAAAACTGCCCGAATGCGGGGACAGAGAACGTCCGCGTCTTGTCTTTTTCTTTGACGAGGCCCATCTTATTTTTGACAATGCGGCGCCTCCCCTGCTTGAAAAAATCGAGCAGGTCGTTCGCCTCATACGCTCCCGCGGCGTAGGCATCTATTTCGTCACGCAAAACCCGGCGGACATTCCGGACACTGTTCTGGGGCAGCTTGGCAACCGCATCCAGCATGCTCTCAGGGCCTTTACCCCTAAGGAAAGAAAAGCTCTGAAATCGGCCGCCGACTCGTTTCGTCCAAACCCCGCCATTGACACCATGAAGGCCATTGAAGAACTCGGCGTGGGGGAAGCGCTCGTCTCCTTTCTCGATAAGAAAGGCGTCCCGCAGATGGTGGAAAAAGCATTGGTCATTCCCCCGCAAAGCCGCGTCGGGGCGATTTCGTCAGTTGAACGGCAAACACTCGTGCGGCAATCCCCGCTGTGCGGACGGTACGACAGAATGATCGACCGCGAATCCGCCTATGAGATTCTGCAGCGTGCCGTCTCCACACCGCCGCCTGCTCCCGGCTCATCCCAACGGGGCTCGATGCCCGGAAAGGAAGCCGGCCTCGGAGATTTTCTGCAAACGTTCGCAAAGCAGACCGGCCGCACGCTGACGACAACCGTAGGAAGGGAAATCGGCAAATCGCTCGTGCGGGGATTGCTTGGCGGACTGTTCGGCAAACGCCGCTGACAGGCAACGCCCTCCATGGCGCCTGAACTATTGAGGCAGAAAACGGGACGGGGGAAAATCCCCGTCCCGTTTTCTGCCTTGGCATTTTCGCCGGGAATCCTACGACAAGAAAACCCGGTATGCCTCTTTCGTCGCGTAGACATCGGCACAGCTGGCCAGCTCAAAAGGGCTGTGCATGGAAAGCAGCGCCGGCCCGAGGTCAATCACCTGCATGCCCCACGCGGCCAGGAAGAGGGCAACCGTTCCGCCGCCGCCGGTATCGACCTTGCCGAGTTCGGCGACCTGCCAAGGAATGTTGTTTTTATTAAAAAGGCCGCGCAGAGAGGCGAAAAATTCGGCGTCTGCCTCGCTCGCGCCATATTTTCCCCGTGATCCCGTGAACTTGCAAAAACACGGACCGTGCCCAAGATGGGCGGAATTCTGCTTCTCATGCAAATCTTGAAAATCAGGGTCGATCGCTGCAGTCACATCCGATGACAGCGCGCGGCTCGCCAGCAGAACGTGCGAGGCCGGCGTTTGCGGTTCCCACGCCCGCACGATGTCCTCGATGCAGTATTGCAGAAAGCGCGATGAGGCGCCGGTCGCGCCGTCAGAGCCGATTTCCTCCTTATCCCAGAAGACAAGCGCCTTCGCCGGGCCTTCGTCGCTGCTTTCCAGAAAGGCCTCAAGCGCCGTGAAGACGCAAATGCGGTCGTCATGGCCGTAGCCCCCTATCAGGCCCTTGTCGAAACCGACATACTGCGCGGGGCCTGCCGGCACGACCTCAAGCTCGGCGGTTATGAGATCCTCTTCGCAAATGCCGTACTTGGCATGCAGAATTTTCAGCAGGGCCTGCTTCACGGGTTCCTTGTCTTCCTCTTTCTCCTCTTCCGTGACGGCAAGGGTATGGCCGAGAATGACATTGAGCTTTTCCCCTTCAAACGCTTCCTTGACGGTCTGCTCGCTTTGCTTCTGCGCGAGGTGCGGCAGCAGATCCGCCACGCAGAAGACCGGTTCGCCGGGCTTTTCTCCCACGCAGACGTCAATGCGTTCGCCGTTTTCCCGGATGATGACGCCGTGAAGGGCCAGAGGCCGCGAGAGCCACTGGTACTTGCGTATCCCGCCGTAATAATGTGTCTTCGCCTGGGCGACATCCGCCTGTTCTATGAGAGGGCGCTGCTTGAAATCCAGACGGGGAGAATCCGCATGGGCGGCGATCAGGGAAAGGCCCTCCTCAAGCGGCCTGTCGCCTTTTTTGGCGACGAAAATAGCCTTGTCCCGCAGGACGCGAAATGTCTTCGCTGCCGCGGGGTCTTCCGAAAAACCGTGTTCCCGTAACATGTCAGCAACGTAGAGAACTGTCTCTCTTTCGGTCTTGCAGCGCCCCAGAAACTGCCGGTAGCGTTCGGCAAATGCAAAAACAGTTTTTTTCTGCGCCTCATTCCGATAGAGCTTCCAAGCGCTCTTCGGGGAAAAACTCATTTCATCGTTCATGGGTCATCCTTGTTCTTTAGTCATGGAAAAAACGCTCTCGACAAGATGCGCGACAAGAGGCAACTCTTCCCTCTCAAGCGTTCTCACGTCAAGGCAGAACGTGTCGTCCTCGATGCGCCCGACAAGCGGCGTCTCGGCCTTGAGGAAGCGCATTTTCACGGTCATGGCGTCAACTGTTGACGAGGACAGGCAGACGAGTTTCGTCGGGAGATCGTATTGCGGAAAAGCCCCCCCGCCGACGCGGGAGACGCCATCGCGGATGCTCACCCGACAGGCATCGCTGGCATGCGCCTTCACTCGCCGGGCAAGTGCGCGGGCCTTGCCCGCAAGCTCCCCAGGCGCCATCGTGATGCACCGCAACGTAGGTATGTTTCGCATGGCCTTGTCAGGATCGAAATACTGCCGGAGTGTCGCCTCGAGGGCTGACAGACAGAGTTTGTCGCAGCGCAGGGCCCGTGTAAGCTGATTGCTGCTGAGCTTTGCCACCAGTTCCTTCCGGCCGACGATGATACCGGCCTGAGGCCCGCCGAGAACTTTGTCACCGGAAAAGGAGACGAGATCCACACCCGCGGACACGACCGACGGTACCGACGGTTCATCGGGAAGGCCTTGGACATGAAGGGGAATCAGACTGCCGCTGCCGAGATCCTCGATGAGGAGCAAACCGTTGTCGTGAGCCAGCGTGACAAGCTGTGACAGATCGACCGACGAATGAAAACCAACTATGCGAAAATTCGACGTATGCACCCGCATCAGGGCGCATGTGTTTTCATTGATGGCTTCGCGGTAATCATTCAGGCGGGTTCTGTTCGTGGCCCCCACCTCACGCAACACGGCCCCGCTCTTTTTCATTATATCGGGCATCCGGAAACTGCCGCCGATTTCAACAAGCTCCCCTCGGGAAACAACCACCTCGCCCGCCCGGCAGAAGGTATCCAGCATGAGCATGACCGCCGCCGCATTGTTGTTGACAACGATGGCTGCCTCGGCACCGGTCAACTTGCAGAGCATATCCTCGACAAGGCCATACCTGCTGCCGCGGGTGCCTGTCCCCATATCGAGCTCAAGATTACAGTAGCCGCTGGCGGCGCGAGCCACCGCCTTTCGCGCATCTTCAGATAAAACGGATCTGCCAAGATTCGTGTGAACGACAACGCCCGTTGCGTTCAAAACCCGCTTGAAATTCGGGGAAAGCTTTTTCCGAACGAATCGCAACAAGCCTGCACGGTTGTTTTCAAGGGTCAGCAATTCAGGGGCAGAGATGGCCCCCCTGCGGATGTCGCTTCGCCGTTCATCCCAGTATGTCGAAACGGCATCACGCAGACATGTCCGGGGAACATCGGCAAGCGTGCCATCAGCGCTGAGCAGCATTTCCATACAGACATCCACCGAAGGTATGGCGCGGAAACAAATGCTGTTCATTCCCCTCCCCCGCTTGAAGAATTCGACAGCAACTGCGGATACAGGCCAAAAAAGGCCGAAAGCAGATACAGAGAGCCGGTTATCAGAACGGGCTTGCCACCCCCCAGATCATGCGAGAACGCCGCCTTCACAGCCCGCTCAACGGCATCCGGCCCCCCCACTGGCTCTGCACGATATCCCCCGTCTTTCCAGTATGACGCAACGATGGCCGCATCCTCGGCTCTTGAATTATCCATCTGGGGAACAAAAACACCGGTGCCGGGCTTGAGGACGTTTTTGAGAATCGTGACGGAAGAACGCCAATCCTTGTCCCGCAGGCATGAATAGATCACAGATGACGGCGCAACGCGCTCTGACTTGAGAGCCGCCGCGAGGGCCTGCGTCCCATGGGGATTATGCGCACCGTCCAGAACAAGAGGGGGAAAACTCCCGCTCCCGCGAACCCTTTGAAAACGGCCCGGCAGGAAAGCTTCGGCAATTCCTCGCCGTTGCGCATTCACATCGTCATTGCCACGGCCGAGCATCGGCGCCAGCACACGCCACGCCGCGAGGGCAAGGCCGGCGTTCACGCGCTGATATCTTCCTGCAAGGCCGATTGCCGGGAACCCGTCTTCAGGCAGTTCCCCGGCGAAAACAAGGGGCGCATGCTCTTTCCGGGCCTTTTCCTGCAGAATCGGCCTCACTTCCTGCTTCTGTTGGGCCGAACAGACAGCAGTTCCGCCGCGTATGGCATCAGCTTTGTCATGGGCGATTGTTTCAAGGCTATCCCCGAGGACATCACAGTGATCCATCGCGATGGGCGTAAAGCACAAAAGATCGGCATCCACAGCTGTCGTCGCATCGTGCCTGCCGCCGAGGCCGGCCTCAAGCACGGCGATGTCGACCGCCGCCTTCTGAAAAAGCATGAGTGCGAGAACCGTCAGGAATTCAAAATAGGTGAGGTCCTGCGCTACGCTCAGCAGGCGGTTTGCCGGTTCAACCCAGTCCTGCCCTGGAACGGAAAGTCCGTTTATCTGTATGCGCTCCGTCGGCTCCACGAAATGAGGCGAGGTATAGAGGCCTGTTGCAAGTCCATGTGCCCTGCAAATCGAAGAAAGAAAGGACGACGTGGAGCCCTTGCCGTTCGTGCCGATCACCTGGATGACACGGAATGGAGGACGCCGCAAGGCCAAACGCGCCAGGGTTTTCTCCATGCGCCCGAGGCTCATGTCCATATGAAAGCAGCCGCGAGCATCCAGATAGGTCGCTATCTCGTCGTACGAATGGAAAAAAGCCTTCATCGTTCGCCTCACGCGCCAAGGGCGCTCTCTTCCCTGCCGGGATCGGTCGATTGGCCGGCGCGTATCAGCTTTTGCAGTTTTCTGGCGTAACGGTCAGACTCGCTATACACGCAACCGCAGTACGGCTGGCGATAAATCCCCCATTCTTTGGAGATGTCTATTCCGTCCTGCCAGTAAGCCCTGAAATCCCTGTATACGAACGTAAGCTTTTTGTCTTCGGCGCACCGCCGGCCGATTTCCGCAATATAATCATGCGGCTGATACTTGGAATACAGAAGGCTCGTCGAGACATTCTCAAACCCCAGGGCAAGAGCCTTGTCAAAAGCCGCCTGCACACGGCTCGCACAGCACCAGTGGCAACGGGCAGGAGCTTCATCCTGGCCGTACGCGGCACGAAGCCAGGCCGTGATATCCCAGGTTTCATCTTCGTAAAGAATGGGAACGCCTAGTCGCTCCGCGCACTCCCCGGCAGCCTCGCGTCTGCGCAGGTACTCCGCGAGCGGCTGGATATTCGGATTCATATACCAAGCCGTAACGTCGTAGCCATCATCGTGCAGACGTTTCACGGTCATGATGGAGCACGGGCCACAGCAGACATGCAGAAGCAGTTTTTCAGCAGGCATCCCCTAGCCCTTTATGGCGATTTCCAGGTGGCGCCCCATTTCCCTCTCGATCTCCTGAAGCATGGAGCGCTTATGATTGAGCAGATACAGCCCCAATTCGCGGGAAGCCTCATAGACATAGACCTCACGGTTCGACAGCCGCATTTGCCTGCGTATCTCAAGGGAAGCCTGCAGGGCCTGTCCCTCCATATTCCGGCGCTGTCCTGTCCCTCCGCAGAACGGGCACGGTTCCTGCGCGATGGAAAGCGCCGAGAAGCCGGTTCGCTGACGAACGAGCTCAAGCAGGCCGAAGGAACTCATGCGCTCCACGTCATACCGCGCCCTGTCTGACTTCATCGCCTGACGAAGAGTCTTCTCCACTTCCTGCACATGTTTTTTCTCACGCATCTCTATGAAATCTATGACAACCTGACCGCCGATGTCCCGCAGGCGAAGCTGACTGGCTATCGTCTCCGCAGCCTCCATATTCGTCTTGAAAGCCATGGCCTCGAAGTTGCCCTTTCCCGATATCTTGCCGGAATTGATGTCTATCGCCATCAGGGCTTCCGTCTGGTCAAAAACAAGTCTGCCACCGGAAGGCAGGATGACCTCGCGCGAATAGAGCTGATCAATCTGGCCGCGCATGCCGAAACGATCCCACAGCGGCTGCCCGGTATCCGAGTAGAGATGCACGAGCCCCTTCTTACGCGGAAAAAGCAGATTGACCATCGCCTCAACACTCTGAGCGACATCCTCCTGGTCGACCCATATCTCAGCGACATCGTCCGTCAGATAATCACGCACCGCCCTCTCCACAAGGCCGGGCTCCTTATACACGAGAGACGGGGCCCTCTCTTCAGTGCCTTTTTTGCGAATGTCCTTCCAAAGGCGCTTCAGATACTGCAGGTCATTCTTCAAAGTGGTCTTCGTCGTGCCCGCGCTGACGGTTCTGACGATCACCCCCATGCCCTTCCCCGGATCAATACCGTTGATCATTTCGCGAAGGCGCGAGCGTTCCGCCTCATCGTCAACCTTTCTGGAGACGCCGATTTGCTCCTGACCGGGGGTGAGCACGAGGAAACGCCCGGCAAGAGACAGCCACGTCGTCAAAAAGGCCCCTTTGTTTCCCGTGGGTTCCTTGACTACCTGAACGAACACTTCCTGACCGGGTTTGAGAACCTTCTGTATCGGCGGAAACTTTTTTCCCTTTGCCGGCTCGTGATGGGTGAGCCAATATTCGGGATGAACCTCGTCGATCTGCAGGAAACCGTTTTTGCCGACCCCATAATCGACAAAGGCTGCCTGCAGGTTCGAATCAATATTGTGAATGACCCCCTTGTAGATATTTCCCTTCATTTTCTGCTGGTGGATCATGTCAAGGTAGTACTCAAGCAGGCGGCCTTCTTCGGCAAGGGCAACTTCAATCTGTTCCCCCGCCAGAACGCTGAAAAACATTTTCCGCCGGCCGCGCGATGCGGACTTCTTGCCTTTCGCGGAAGAGGATGCCGCGCTTTTCGCCTTTGCAGCCCTCTCCCGATTTTTCCCCGGAGAGGCACCGCCCTGCACTGGGCCAGAAACGGCATCCCCGGCTTCGCTTTCTGTTTCAGCGGTCTCGAAGGCTGCTTCCTCCATATCCCCGTTCCTAACAGAAACGGATTCATCGGCCGGCAGGTTTCCATGCTCCGCATTCGAAGCAGGCTCTGCGGGAACCTGCTGTTCATCATCCTTTGCCGCCAAAGGCGTCTTGCGCCTCCGGCCGCGCCCTCCGCGGCGACCGCGATGGCTCTTGCGCGGAGCAGTGTCTCCCTCCTCCCCGGCAGAGGATACTTGGTCACCATCCACGCCGACATCTGCGGGATGTTCGGCAGAAGCGGGCTGTTCACTCCTCACTCCGCCAGCGGATAGTGTAGAGTCGGCATCGGCTACGGCAGCCCCCTGCTTTGGTTGATCCGCATTCGTTCTTGAAGAAGACCGCCGTGCTGGCCGCCGAGCAGATTTTTTCCTGACGGCCTGTGACAGTGACGATTCCTGCGCCCCCCCCTCTTGAGACGAGACGGATTCTTCGACAGGAGATTCCAAAAGATTTTCCTTTTCAGACATAAACAGCCTTTATCCATTCAAAATGTAAAAAAACAATGCCGCAGACCGGCATTCAGTCCGAATGCCAGACGGTGACGCCCCTCATCCTTACAGCTTTCCCGAAATGGCAAAACCCATCTCGACGTTCCATCAGCAGGAGGATGCGGCGACACGCATGCCTGCACGCGCAAATTTCTACTGCTGTTACGGCACCAATTCCCTGCCAAGAGCAGGAGCATTGTTCAAGGCTCTTCACCCGAGAGAACCCTATGCATGTCATGCTGGAAAACAAAACGATACAATGCCAAATGCCGCCACGACTACCCAACGTCACCTCTTGGCAGAAGCGATGATCGTCTGTATCATACGCAGGTTCGTTTCTTTTTGCCACAACTCACCTCGGAAGGAAAGAGCTCTGCTCATGCCGCCCAGTCCTCATCGTTCCGCACAAAACCCCTTACCGTCTGAAAAAAACGCCCTGCGCCGGCGAATGCGTGAACTGAAAAGCAGTCAAACAGCGGAGGACATGGAGGCATGGAGCAAAAAGGCCCAGCAGAGGCTCATAGAATCAGATCTATGGCAAAAAGCGCAATCCGTTGCCCTGTTCCACGCAGCAGCAGGAGAGATCGCAACGACACGCCTTCTCGCAGACCTTTGGGAACGAAACAGAACGGTCTTTCTGCCCCGGGTTTGTCCGGGGCTCCAAGGTCGTATGGAATTCATTCCCTGCACGCGCAAGACTCCCCTGGTGCAGAGCAGATTCGGCATACAGGAGCCTTCTTGGGAATTGGCAGGCTTTTCGGCAGAATCTGCTGGCACGGCTTTTTGTCCCGATCTCATCATCGTTCCGGGTCTCGCCTTTGACGTATCGGGAAACCGCCTGGGCCATGGTGGCGGCTATTACGACCGTTTTCTCAAGCACCTCGGTGGGACCGTGAGAATTGGCCTTTGCTTTGCGTTCCAGATCGCCGATTCCGTACCGCATTGTGCGTGGGATCAACCGGTTCACTCCCTCTGCACGGAGGACAAACTTCTATGCCTTTGAGCTTCATTGAATTCTCTTTTCCCGGCATCACGAACATTCATTGCGCATTCCAGGTTCGCTCAGGCAACCTGCACTCCCCTTTCGACGGCGGAAACATCTCGCTTGATCTGCAGTGGAACATCATGGAGACCCAAAAGAACCGCAGTGAACTGCTCTCAAAACTGTCAGACCGGGGACTCACGCACATGGCAGAGCTGCATCAGGTGCATGGCGAGGCCATGGTGTTCGAACCGACAGCGGTTGAAACGGAACTTCCGCCGCGAACAGATGCCGACGGCATGGCCACGGCATGTCCGGGCAAGGGGCTTCTCATAAAGACGGCTGACTGCCAGCCCATTTTCATTGCCGACTGTCACGGCCGAGCCGTCGCCGCGATCCATGCGGGCTGGCGCGGCAACAGATGCGCTTTCCCGACGACAGCTGTCGCCCGTTTCTGCGAACGGTACTCGCTTTCTCCAAACGAACTTGTCGCTGTCCGCGGCCCCAGTTTAGGCCCGGCAAAAGCCGAATTCGTCAACTTTGAAAGAGAATGGGGCAGCGAATTCACTGAATGGTTTGACGCCGGCACCCGAACAATGGATCTCTGGAACCTTACCCGCCATCAGCTCCACGCGGCCGGCATCCCCGAACGGCAGATTTTCGGGATAGACCTCTGCACGTTCTCAAACGACGCTTTCTTCTCCTACCGGCGCGACAAAAACACTGGCCGTCAGGGAAACCTGATTTGGATAGAAGCTTCCGGCGACACCCGACGCACGCCCCAATGACCTCCCTGAAACAAAAAGACGCGCTCCTCCTCACCCTCATCGGCACAGGCTGGATCTTCTCGCTGCCTCTTGCCTGCCTCGGGGGGCCCTATCCTCTCGACGGGGAGACGATCTGGCGGACCTTGGCGAATTTCGCGGGACTGTCCGTTCCCAACGACGCAAATGGCACGCAGCAGCTCATCATCACCAACATCCGTTTCGCCAGGGTATGCCTCGCCGCTGTCTGCGGCGGCATTCTCGCCACCTCCGGCCTCTGCCTGCAGGGCGTCCTGCGCAATCCTCTGGCGGAACCCTTCACGCTCGGCATCTCCGCCGGAGCGGCCTGCGGAGCAAGCTTAGCCATCGCTCTCGGTGAGATCCCGCTCCTGACGGCCCTCTTTCACATGCCGCAACACGCCGCATTCATCTCTCTTTCTGCCCTTTCGGGAGCACTTTTCGCCGTCTTCGCAGCACTCTGGCTGGGACGCAGCCGAAAAGGTCTGGACAAGGAGCATATCATTCTCGCCGGCATCGCCGTCTCCACGTTCTTCGGCGCCCTTGTCGCTCTCGTTAAGGCCCTGAACGAAGAATCCGTCACAAGCATCGTCTTCTGGATTCTCGGCTCCTTCCAGGGCAGAGGGTGGGAGAGCATGCCGCTCCTTTTGCTGGCATCGCTTCCCGCGCTGTTCGTCCTTGCCTTCCGGTGGCGTACGCTTGATGTGCTGGCTTTCGGTGACGTACAGGCGGGTCAAATGGGCATCGACGTCGGTAAAAACCGTTTTCTCATTCTCGTCGCAGTCGGTTGCATGACAGCGGGATGCGTGGCTGTTGCCGGCGTCATCGGCTTCGTCGGCCTCGTCATTCCGCATACCCTGCGCCTTTTGCTGGGAGCGGCTCATGGCCCGCTGCTGATCGGGGCATTCTTCGGAGGCGGACTTCTCCTCGTCTGGGCGGATGTCATCGCGCGGACAACACTCACAGGCGGGCAAGAGATTCCGGTAGGCGTCGTCACAGCACTGCTGGGGGGACCTTTCTTCGCCCTTTTGGTGAAGCAGCGATGATACACGTTGAATCGCTTTTCGCAGGCTACGGCCCCAATACGGTACTTCACGGAATCGACTTTGACGCCGATCACGGAGAACACATTTCGGTATTGGGAACGAACGGCAGCGGCAAAACGACCTTTCTTCACGCCCTTTCCGGTCTGCTCAAACCCCAATCCGGCCGGATTCTCCTCTTCGGAAAAAACATTGCGGAAATGCCTCCGCGCAAACGCGCAGGCCAAATCGCGATAATGCCCCAGCGATCCATCTGCCCCCCGGGCATTACCGTGCGCCATGCGGTTCTGCTCGGCCGATATCCGCATCTGTCGTGGCTGGGTACTTTTTCAGCGAAAGATCATGAAATCGCCGAAAACGCCATGGAAACGACCCGGACCGCGGCCCTGGCCGGAAGGATGCTTTCCGAGCTTTCAGGAGGAGAAATGCAAAGGGTGATGCTGGCGCGTACGCTGGCTCAGAAGACGCCCCTGATTCTGCTGGACGAACCCGCGGCGCATATCGACCCGGCCTATGCGATAGAACTTTTTGATCTTCTGGAGCAGCTCAGGCGCAACGGTCTCTGCATCATCACCGTCATGCACGACTGCAACCTGGCGGCACTGTACGCCACGCGGATGATGGGCATGAAAAACGGAAAAATACTGTTCGAAGGCCCTGTCAACACCGTTTTCTCAGAAGCCTGCCTGAGTGAACTGTACTCCATGCCCGTCAGAGTCCTGCGCACAGCGGAGTTTTCCTTTCCCGTTGCCGTGCCGGCAAAGACCTGTGGCTGTTCTGCGGTTCCCTTGAGTGTTGCGGCACCCACCAGATAGCTTCTCCCGGACGATTGCCCCGCCCCGTCAGCAGATACGCGGCAACTGGGCACCCTCAAGCATGGTCAACAGGCGTTCCCCCCCTATGGGCGTCTTCAGTATCACCCGCCCCGCTTTCTCCGCTCTCACGGAGCCTATCCGGGCGGCATCCTTGCCATAGGGGGTATTACGCATCGCCGTCAATGCGGCGTCGGCCTGTTCCTCAGGCACAATGCAGATGCACTTGCCTTCGTTCGCCAGATACAAAGGGTCAAGCCCGAGGAAGGAACAACCGTTTTTCACCGATTCCCTGATCGGTATGGCAGACTCATCCAGATAGATGCCCACGTTAGACTGCTGGGCTATTTCATTCAAGGTCGTGGCCAGGCCGCCGCGCGTGGGATCCCGCAGCACATGGACATCGGGACATGCCGAGAGAATGCTTTCGACCATTCCGTTCAACGGTGCCGAATCGGATGCCGTATCCGCGAGAAAGGAAAGGCCCTCCCGGCTGTTCATGACAGTCAGGCCATGATCCCCGACAAAGCCGCTGATCAAGACGGCATCGCCGCTCGCAGCGCTATGCCCGGAAGGCGCGGGATCAACGATGACTTCGCCCACCCCCGTCGTATTGATGAAGACCTTGTCACAGCAGCCGCGCGGCACGACCTTGGTGTCACCGGTCACTATCTGAACGTCAGCCGCCCGTGCAGCGTTGCCCATATCGGCCGCTATGCGCTCTAAGACGGATAGGGACAGGCCTTCCTCCAAGATGAAGGCGCAGGTGAGATACCGGGGACGGGCCCCCAGCATGGAGACGTCATTGACGGTGCCGTGCACGGCAAGAGTGCCTATGCTTCCGCCGGGGAAAAAAAGAGGTGTCACGGTATACGAATCGGTGCTCATGGCGAGCGGCGCATGCAGGTCTTTCAGCAAAGCGGCGTCGTCAAGGGTATCCAGGAGCGGATTGGAAAAGTTCCGAACAAAGCATTGCGCTATCAAGCGCTGCGAAGCCATGCCGCCGCTGCCGGCATCAAGCAGGAGTATCGCATCTTCCGCCATCATCAGTGCTCCGTATATTTGAACCACGCCGCGCAGCTGCCTTCCGTGGAGACCATGCAGGGTCCCACGGGGAGCGCCGGGGTGCATTTTTTTCCAAAAAGGGGACATTGTTTCGGGGAGATTGCCCCCTTGAGAACATCGCCGCAACGACATCCCGGAATCGGGGCCACATCCTCTAACTGAATGCCAAGGCGTACGCGAGCATCCATATCCGCATACTCGGGATTCAGGGCATACCCGCTGCCGGGTATCCTCCCGAGGCCGCGCCAGAGAGCATCCGCTTTGACGAAAACCTGTTCCAGAAGCTCGCACGCCCGCGGGTTACCGTCGTCACTGACGGCCCGGGGGTAGGCGTTGACTATCTCCGCGCGCCCGTCACGCAGCTGCTCCGCCATAGTGCAGAGAGCGAGAAGGATATCGACGGGTTCAAAACCGCCTATGACGCCGGGAACGCCGTACTCCTCAGCCAAAAAGGAATACGGCCGCATGCCGAGAATGGTTGAAACGTGCCCCGGCAGAAGAAAGGCGTTGATATCGGTGGCTTTGTCGTCAAGAAGCGTCCGAAGAACCGGCGGAACGAGCTTGTGCAGGGAGAACACGCAAAAATTATTGATCTTCTGCTGCCGCGCCGCAAGCAAGGTTGCGGCGACGGTCGGCGCCGTCGTCTCAAAACCTATTCCCAGAAAGACGATGACATCAGACGGATTGTCACGCGCAAGGGCAAGTGCGTCCAATGGAGAATAGACGATCTCGATACGGGCGCCTTCAGCCCGGGCATGTTTGAGGCAACGGCCTTTCGGCCCGGGAACGCGCAAAAGATCCCCGAAGGTCGCCAGCACGACATGATCCCTGCCCGCCAGCTTCATAAAAGCGGCTATCTCTGCGTCGTGCGTGACGCAGACGGGGCATCCCGGTCCGGAAAGATGGGTGACGGAATCGGGCAGCATTGAGCGCAGGCCGCTCTGAAAAATGGCAACGGTATGCGTGCCGCAAACCTCCATGAAACGCATCTTTCGTCCCTGCAACGCCCTCTCCAAACGCCGGATGAGCGTACGGCACAGTTCAGGATCTCTGAAAGCGCTATCAAATGAAACAGCCATGGCGTTTTCCTGTCAAAGTCTTTACGATTGAGGAAGCGTGTCGAAAACGGCCGTTCCTCGCGTCAGATCGCAAACGGTTCGTCTGAAGGGTTCGACCTGCGTTTCAGGCACGGACAAAAACATGCTGATCCCGCTGCCGTACTCACTTGAGAGCACGGATGCCCCGAAATGGCCGAGGGCATGCTGCACGCCTTCAAAATGGACATAGGCGCACGACAGCTTCAGGGAAGCACGGGCCTGATTCTCCTCTGTCGGCAGGTTTTCCAGATTACGGCGCACGGCATCCTGATACGCGCGGACGAGCCCCCCCGTGCCCAGTTTCACCCCGCCGAACCATCGCGTCACCACGGTGCAGATCTCGCCTATGCCGGAATGGAGCAAAACCTGCAGCATGGGGCGTCCGGCGGTGCCGTGCGGCTCCCCGTCATCGGAGAAACCGATCTGCCCCGTATCACCCGCCTTGCCCGCGACGCACGCCCAGCAATGATGGGTCGCATCCGGAAATTTCATGCGGATGGATTCGACAAAAGCCCGCCCCTCTTCCAGGCTTGATGCCCGGGCGCATTGGGCAAGGAAACGGCTTCGGCGCACCGTATGCTCGGTGGTGTGCGGGTGCGCGGCGTCAAGAGCCGGAACGCGATCCTCAGACATCATCCACTTCCGTTTCGCGGACGACTTCGAGAATCGTCGGGATGGCCCGTATGTACTCTATGACCTGATACAGTTGCGCGGCGTTCTTCACTTCGATGAGGAAGCGCAGCTTCGCCCTGCCGTCAACCAGGGTTTCCATGTTCAATCCGGAAATATTGATGTTGTTGCGGGCGAGGACCTCGGAAATGCTCGCCAGAACACCCTGCTCATTCTGCGCGATGACGAATATGCCGGCCTCGTAGGGCTTTTCTTCCGTGCCCTCCCAGTGAACGCTGATCAGGCGTTCAAGCTCCATGTTCGCCACATTGGGGCAGTCCGAGCGATGAACGGTTATGCCCATCCCGCGGCTTATGTAGCCTATGATGGGATCACCCGGCACGGGATTGCAGCATTTGGCGAAACGCATGAGCACGCCGTCCACGCCGGAGATACCAACGCCATCGCTCTTACGCGAAGTGGCGTCCTTGCTTTCCTTGGGGGCGATCGTCTTCTGCTGTGCGGCAGCAGCCACGCTCTCCGGATGCAAAACGGCATACAGACGGTTCAGGACCTTCCGGGGCGTCAGGCGGGAATAGCCAACAGCTTCAATGAGATCTTCGACGCTCTCGAACCGAAAATCATTGGCGACGATTTTCAGATTGCCGTTTTTGATCTCCTTCGCCGTGTTTATGCTGAGCTTGCGCCCCTCTTTTTCCAGAAGCTCCTCTCCGAGAGCAATAGCCCGCGTACGCTCCTCGGTGCGAAGATAGTGCTGAATCTGGCTCCGGGCCTTGGCTGTATGAACCATGGTAAGCCAGTCACGGTTCGGGCAGCGATCCTGATCGGTGATGATCTCGACAACATCGCCATTCTTCATCGGCGTGTTCAACGGCATCAACCGGCCGTTCACCTTGGCGCCCGCGCAATGCTGACCGACTTTCGAATGGATCTGGAAGGCGAAATCAAGGGATGTCGCCCCTTCCGGCAGCTCTTTCACATCGCCTTTCGGCGTGTAGACATAGACCTCATCCTTGAAGAGGTCCATCTTCAGCGAGCACATGAACTCCTTGGAATCCGATTCTCCGCCCTGCCGCTCGAATATTTCGCGCAGCCAGGAAAACTGCTCGAGGTCCTTCGAATTTATGTGCTTTTTTTCCTTATAAAGCCAATGCGCCGACACGCCGTGTTCCGCCTGCTTGTGCATCTCTTCCGTACGGATCTGTATCTCGATGCGCTCACCCTCGGGGCCTATCACCGTCGTATGCAGGCTCTGATAGCCATTGGCTTTCGGCATGGAGATATAGTCTTTGAAGCGCCCGTAGACAGGGGTCCACTGCGAATGGACCAATCCCAAAACGGCATAGCAGTCCTGGGTATCCTTGACGAGCACGCGAAAGGCCATGATGTCATGCATTTCATCAAGCGTGAGGGATTGCGACACCATTTTCTTATAGATACTGTACTTATGCTTGATGCGCCCGTAGACATGCCCCTGAAGACCGTTCGCATCCAGCAGATTTCGAATAAGGCCGACGACTTTGTCGATAATGTGCTTTTCAACGACCTGATGCACATCAAGCCAGTGCGTTATCTGGTTGAAGACATCCGGCTGAAGATACTTGAAGCTCAGATCCTCAAGATCACGCTTGAGCAGATACAGGCCCAGACGGTTCGCAAGCGGCGCGTAAATGTCCATCGTTTCCTGGGCGATGCGCCTGCGCTTGTGCTCCTTCTGAAAATCCAGCGTCCTCATGTTGTGCAGGCGATCGGCCAGCTTGACCATGAGCACGCGCATGTCGTGGCTCATGGCGAGGATCATCTTGCGGATGTTCTCCGCCTGCGCCTCTTCCCGGCTGTCGAATGTTATCGTGCTGATCTTCGTCACGCCGTCTACGATATCGGCGACATCCTCGCCGAAATTCGCATCGATATCTTCTATGGAAGCCGTTGTGTCCTCAGCCGTGTCATGCAGAAGGCCGGCCACGATGGTCGCCTCGTCGAAGCCCATGCAGGCAAGCGTATACGCGACCGCAAGCGGATGGGACAGGTATGGTTCGCCGGAAAGCCGTTTCTGCCCTTCGTGAAGGGAGGCTGCATAGTCATGCGCACGCCTGATAAGATCGAGATCGGCATTCTTATTGTTGGCTGAAACCTTATCGAGGAGTTCCTGTAAGCGGATCATGACATCACCTTGAAATGAGGATTTCCATCCGTGGAATATGTGCCGATGCGGCAGGCATTGTCAATCGTAGAAACGCGATGGACGCAGTCATGGCATGACCGAATACCGCTGCTCATTCACAGGAACCCACCATCTTTCAAAATTATACATGATGCCGGCAAGGGCCGGTTTTATGCCGCGGAAACGTTTCTGCACGACGGGCAAGGCATAGGGGACGAACAAGAAGCAATAAGGCTGCTCGTCCGCCATAATCTCTTGGATTCTTGCATAGATTGCCTTTCTTTTTTCCAGATCGGGCAACACGCGGGCTTCTTCGAGCAGACGGTCGAGTTCCGAATTGGTATACCGCGTGAAATTCAATCCGCCCTCGTGGGCCTGCGAGGAATGCCAGACCTGATAGACATCGGGATCCTGAGAAATAGTCCATCCGAGAATCACGGCGTCGAAACGGCCTTTATCCGTGAATTCATGGATGAAAGCCGCCCATTCAACGGTACGGATACGCACGGCTATACCGACCGCCTTCAATTGTGACTGGATGAGCAAGGCCGTGAGAATTCTTTGCTCATTGCCCTGATTCGTCAGAATCGTAAAAGACAAGGGCACGCCGTTCTTGTCGACTATCCCGTCCCCGTCGCTGTCGGACCAGCCTGCCTCTTTCAGCAAAGCCCTCGCGAAATCCCTGTTCTGCTTCACCGGCTGGAGCGTCGGATGGTATGCCCATGAACCGGGCTTGTAGGGACCAAACGCCGGAACCCCCTGCCCCAGCAAAACGCCCTTCACGATTTCATCGCGACTTATGGCATGCGATATGGCCCGTCTCACGCGCACATCCTTGAAAAATGGATGCTGCATGTTAAAACCGAGGAAAACATACACAGACGCGAGATAGCGATATTTTGAATAATTATCCGTCCATTCCCTGCCACCCGTCTCGCGAAGGTACTGCAACGGGCTTAAATCCATCATGTCAAGCCGGCCCGCCCGTGTTTCCATAAACATCGTCGCCGAATCGGGGATGATACGAAAGACAACCTCATCGATGCCCGCTCTCCCAGCGAAATACGTAGGTGATGCCTCAAGCGTCAACGAGGTGCCCGCCTTCCATTCCTTGAGGCGGTACGGTCCGGCACCGACAGGCTTTCGTGAGAATGACGTGTTCCTGATATTCTCATGCTCAAGAATATGCTTCGGCAGTATCGGGCTCATCCACGTGGCCACGGCACGCGCGAAAAAAGTGTCGTAGGTGACTTCAAACGTATACCGATCAAGGACCTTGAATGTCTTCACCCTCAGGAAATCTTCGGCGTACGGACTGGCCGTTTCCGGTGCCGTCACAATTTTCCATGTGAATTCGACGTCTTCCGCAGTCAGTTCCCGGCCATCCTCCCAGAGGATCCCCTTGCGGAGATGGAAAAGCATACGCCGCCCACCATCGTCGAGAGTCCAGTCTTCGGCGGCCCACGGTTCGGGCTTGAGGTCCTTGTCATAGCGCAAGGGGGCGACGAAAATCAGATCGGCAACCTCATGGGATGCCGCGTCGGCGGTCAGATAGGGGATAAGGTTGGATGCCTCCCCCAAACTGCCGAGAAGTATACGGTCGCCCCGGCAGGGTTCGACGTCCGCCCCCCCTTGACGGCAAACGGCACGGGGAGATGCCGGATCGGGCATGCCCTCGCCTGCCCAAGAGTTTTCAGTCATCAGGAGAAGGAGGGGCAAGACAGACAAGAGCATGCGTAAAAAAAAGGTGTTTTTTTTCATGACATATCGTTGCGTTCACGTTGGATTGTGTGATATGTTTACTATATAAGAAACTGTTTTCCCCGACAACTTTTCGTAAGGAGCTTCTGGGCCGGAGAGTTCATGAGTCGATCCGAACAAAACGCCGTAAGCGCATTATGCCAGTCATTCCTTCATGACAGCATACCGGAATATGTACGGGATGCCGCTTTTGCCATCGTTTCAGACAATGGCGTGCGCAAAATCAATATCCAGGAAGGAGAACTCTGGGAAATTCAGGGAGTAATTCAGGGCGAGGACCTCCAAGTATACACGCCGTCCCTCTCCTTCTCTATCACCGACCACGGCGTGCGGCACCAGTGCAACTGCGAGGATGCCTTCAGCGGCGTATGCCGTCATGTCGCGGCCCTCGCCATGCGCCTCAACGAAGAGCTGCGCAATGAGCAGGGAGAGTCCGTCGATATCCCCGCGCAGACAAACGACTGGAAGCAGAGTTTCCGTAACTTCTTCTCGACGGAGATGGAACCGGAACCCGGCCGGCACTATCTCGTTTTCCGTTTTGCGCCGGAAGAGGGACGACTCATGGTCTCTTTTTTCAGGGCGCGCCAGAACAAATCCGGCCTTTCCAACGTTCACAGCGAGGTGACCCTCGAACAAATAATCATGAACCCCGAATGGAGCGAATTCTCGCCCCAGTTACCCATTGTAGCACGGCAGATAGGCCAATGCCTTGATTATTACGGTCACCGCATCGAGATTCCTGAAGGCCTCGTTTCTTGGTTCTTCTGGTCCGTCCGAAAAGAATATTACCTCCTCTGGAAAGACACCGACAAGCACTGCCGCGTAGGCAGTGCCCCCTTCGCCCTCAAGCTCAAACCTCTTATCGACGATGCGGGGTTCAGTTTTGAGGTCTTGCTCAAACGAGAGGGGCGCCCGCCGCTCTCCATTCACGGCGGAGAAAGCGACACATCGCGCGAAGAAGACGACCCGATAACCTTTCACGGGCAGATGCCCGTGTGGGTCTGCTTCCATCACAATTTCTATCCCGTGCAGACCGCTCTTGATCCCGCCTTGGTACGGACGCTCATCTACGAGCACCCTGTCATCCCCAAAGACGATATTTCCGAATTCCTCGACCGTGTCTGGACGCGCCTTCCCTCTTCCGAGCTCTACGAGCCGCAGCATTTCCTCAAACTCATGGAACCCTTTTTCCAGCCGGCGACCTACAATCCCAAGCTTTTTCTTGATGAAGAAGGAAGCCTTCTCACCCTTGAGATCGACAACATCTATGAAACGAGGCACGGCGAATTCTCTCTCAAAGGGCCGAATCCCGATTTTCAGACCGGCAGCTATACCTACGGCGAACAGACCTTCCTCGTGAGGCGCCACCAAGAAGAAGAAGCGCATCTCATGGATGAACTGCTGGAAATGAAATTCCAGCCCCGCTCAAACAAGCTCTGGTTTCTCGAGCCGGAAGAGGCCATCGCCTTTCTCCTTGATTCCTACCCCTCTCTGGTCGAAACCTACCGAGTTTATGGCGAACGGGCTCTTTCCCGCTACAAGATGCGCACGGCGAAAGCCACGATCAACGCAAAGGTGACGAGCAACGAAAAGGAAAAATGGTTTTCGCTCGACATAACGGTAGATTACGACGGACAAACTCTGCCGCTTGACAAGATATGGAAAGCGTGGGCACACGGCAAACGCTATGTCCAGCTCAAGGACGGTTCCTATACGAGTCTTCCCGAGTCTTGGCTTGAAAAAATCTCGCACAAGCTGTCTGTTCTGGGCCTTGACCCTTCGAGGCCGCCTCAGACGAAATTCAAGCAGTTCGAAGCGCCTGTGCTTGACAGCATTCTGGAGGATCTGCCAGACGCTTCCACCGACTTTTTCTGGAACAAACTCCGCGAAAAGATCCATTCCTTCCGCGAAGTGCGCCCGATTGCACCGCCGAGCGGTCTCAACGCAAGCCTGCGCGGCTATCAGCAGCAGGGCCTCTCCTATCTCAATTTTCTGTCGGAATACGGCTTCGGCGGCATCCTCGCCGACGAGATGGGGCTCGGCAAAACTGTTCAGACGCTCGCATTCATCCTGTTTATGATCGAACGGCACTTCCCAGGACCGAACCTCATCATCGTCCCCACGTCCGTCCTGCCAAACTGGGAACGAGAAGCCGAAAAATTCGTTCCGCAACTTCGCCGCTTGACCATCTACGGTTCACGGCGTGAAGACATGTTCAAGCGCATAGGATCGTCTGACATCGTCATAACGACATACGCGCTCATGCGGCGCGATCTGGAAGAGATACAGAAATTCGAATACAACACGGTCATTCTGGACGAAGCACAGAACATCAAGAACCCGAACACGATAACAGCCCGTGTCGTCAGGCGCATCAACGCCCGCATGCGACTGTGCCTTTCAGGCACCCCTATCGAAAACAATCTTTTCGAACTGTGGTCGCTTTTCGAGTTCCTCATGCCGGGTTTTCTCGGATCGCAGCATGCGTTCCAACGCGGCATCGTCAAACCCATCAAGGATGGGGACACAAAGACACTCGACTATCTCAGGACGCGGGTACGACCGTTCATCCTGCGGCGCACCAAGGCAGAAGTAGCGAAAGATCTGCCCCCCAAGGTCGAAAGCGTCACCTGCTGCGCCCTGGAGGATGCGCAGGCGGAGCTGTATGCCTCGCTTGCCCATAAGCTCCGCGATGAAGTTCTCGCCGACGTCGACCAGAAAGGCATGGCGAAAAGTCAGATGTCCATTCTCGATGCCCTGCTCAAGCTACGCCAGATCTGTTGCCATCCGCGCCTCTTGAAGCTCGACATCCCCGGCTTCTCCAACAATCTGCCGTCGGGCAAATTCGACGCCTTCAAGACCATGGTGACTGAAATCGTCGAAGGGGGCCACAAGGTTCTGGTCTTTTCGCAGTTCGTCCAGATGCTGCAGATCATCCGCCAGTGGCTTGAATTCTCGCAGATCCCCTTCTGCTACCTAGACGGTGCGAGTAAGGACCGTTTCGAGCAGGTTGACCGCTTCAACGAAAACGCCAACATCCCGATATTCCTCATTTCACTCAAGGCTGGCGGCACGGGCCTCAACCTGACATCGGCCGACTACGTCATCCATTACGACCCATGGTGGAACCCGGCCGTGGAAAGCCAGGCCACCGACAGAACACATCGCATCGGTCAGACGAGACAGGTCTTCTCCTATAAGCTCATTTGTAAAAACACTGTTGAGGAAAAGATACTGAAACTGCAAGAGGCGAAGCGAGGCGTCGCCGAGGCCATCATCCCCGGGCAGGGAACATGGAAATCCCTGACGCGCGAAGATCTGGAGATGCTCTTCGAGGTTTAGCGGAGCTCCCTCCAAAAGGCCCAAAGGATACGATTTCCCCTCAATCCGGAAAGACAGAAAGAGAAAGGCCCTGCTCTCGCAGGGCCTTTCATATTCTTGGGTGGCTAGAGAGTAGCCGCACCCGTATTCCCCAAGATTTTCCCCGTCCGTATGCGTTGCAAGAGCCACGTTATGGCCAGGGCAGCCAAGCCTGCCGCATAGCCCCAGAAACGGTCTTCATACGGCAGGAAGAACCCCGTCAGAAGATAGGGGTACATCATCACGACCGTGGCAAAAAGCAGAAGCAGGCTTTCAAGAAACGTATTCTTCGCGAAAAACCACCCCTGCGTCAATGAGCCGAAAGCCATGCAGGCTATGGCGGTCATCAGATAGATGAAGATCCCCAGCGGCACGCTGTGGATGTTCCACAGGATGATATCATGGTTGAAGAAAAAGAAGAGCGGCAGGATAGCGGTGCGGATATCGTACAGAAAAGCCTGCACACCCGTGATGATCGGGGAGCACGAGGCGATTGCCGCCCCCGCATAAGCAGCGAGGCCGACAGGTGGTGTATCGTCTGCCATGATGCCGAAATAAAAGCAGAAGAGATGCGCAGCCATCAGCGGCACGACGATATCCATGCCGTGGATCGTCACGCCGTTCGCCAGATTGACGAGGATAGGCGCCGTCAGCGAGGCGATAATGATGTAGTTGGCCGTCGTCGGCAGCCCCATGCCGAGCAACAGGCTCGCAAGGGCCGTGATGATGAGCAGCAGATAAATGTTGCCGCAGGAGAGCACTTCGACAAAGGATGTGATCTGCTGCCCCAATCCCAGCGAAACGCAGCCGACGATGATGCCGGCCGTCGCCGTCGCCATGGCGACGCTGAGCATGTTGATGCCGCCGGAAGCCAAAGCGCCGAGCAGTTCCGTAAAGCCGAACCAGAGCCCCCGCAGCATCGAGGTGCCGCGCACCCTGGCCCGAATTACCGGCTGGGCGATTATGATGGCAACCAAGAGCAGAATCGCACGGAAAACCGAAAGGGATGCGGAATGCTGCAGAACGACGAGTTCATAGAGAAGCAGAAGAACCGGAATCAGATAATGGAAGCCTTCTTTGAACGTCTGCGTAAAGGAGGGCAGTTCGGACTTGGGAACGCCATGCAGGTTCAGCTTGCAGGCTTCTATGTGGGTTATCCACAAAAGGGCCGCATAGGCCGCAAAGGCGGGAATTGCCGCCGCCTTCGCCACCTCCACATAGGGAACGTTGACGTACTCGGCGATGATGAATGCCGCCGCGCCCATGACAGGCGGCGCGAGCTGGCCGTTCACGGATGCCGCCACTTCAATGGCAGCGGCCTTGTGCGAAGGATAGCCGACCTTCTTCATGAGCGGGATGGTGAACGTGCCGGCCGTCACGACGTTTGCAATGCTCGACCCCGAAACCATGCCAGTGAACGCGCTTGCGAGGACGGCAGCCTTTGCGGCGCCGCCGCGGAATTGGCCGAGTCCGCTTATCGCCAGCCGAATGAAGAAAGCGCCGCCGCCGGCCCTGTCAAGCAGGGAGCCGAACAGCACGAAAAGAAAGACAACCGTCGCCGAAACGCCGAGCGGGACCCCGTAAACGCCCTCTGTCGCCATGGTCATCTGCGAGACAAAACGCGTCAGAGAAGCGCCCTTGAAGGCAATGGCATCCGGCAGATAGGGCCCCGTGAAAATATACAGCGTGAAGAACGTCGCGATGATGGGCAGTGCCGGGCCGATGACGCGGCGCGTCGCCTCAAGCATCAGCAGGAGCAGGACGACTCCGAAAAAGAGATCTCTGCCTATTGGCACGCCTGAACGGGCTGCTATGCCGTCGTAGTCAATGAGGATGTAGAGAGCGCAGACCGATGCGAGGATGCCAAAGCAGATGTCGAGTATGCCAATTCGCGTGAGGCGAAGGCGGACACGCCACGAGTCGCTATTCAGTTTTTCAGAAAGCTTGCTGAAGGGAATCGTCAAAAAAACCAAGCCGATGGCGAAAGCCAGATGCACTGCTTTTATCACCAGGGTGTCGAGCAGAAGAAAACTGGCCGTGGCGAGCTGAAAAAGAGACCAGCAGATGGCGATGGCGGCTACGATATAGCCTTTCAGGCTGAAATCGGCTTTTCGCAGGGAGAGATCGGCCCCCTGCAATTTTTCCCGGTCTTCATCGCTCAGCTTGGCCTGCTTTAGCGGGTCGTGAGAACTGGTATGGGGCATCTGGTGTTCTATCCAAACGGTGAAAGATTTGCGTGAGGAATGAATTACAATACGGCAGACCGCATGCTCAAAGCATGCGGCCTGCCGAAAGCATGCGAAACAAGAAAGTTACTTGATGAGACCCACTTCCTTGAAGTACTTCTCCGCCCCGGGATGCAGGGGGATGGTATTGCCCTGCATCATGCCTTCGCGGGTCAGTCCGGCTAAGGCGGGATGCAGCTTCTTGAATTCGTCGAGATGCTCAAAGACTTCCTTGGTGATGGCGTAAACGACGTCATCCGGCACCTTTGCGGAAGTCACGAAGGTCGCCAGCATGCTGACGGTCGACACGGTGCCGTCAGAGGCATTCGTCGCTTCGGGATAGGCGGCCATGTCGATTTTGCCGATCGAATAATAGGGGAACTTCTTGAGCAGAGGCTCTATATTCGTGATGGAGACGATACGGCACTTGCGTTTGCCGGAGGTGGCTTCCTTGATATTGCCGTTGGGATGCCCGACGGTGAAGAAGAAGCCGTCGATGCGGCCGTCCTGCAGCATGCGGGGAGCGTCAGCGGATTTCAGGCTCTCGGCCTTGAAGTCCTTCTCGTAATTGATATTGACGGAATTGAAAATGTCTATCGCGTTCTGGCGGTTGCCGGAACCGGGGTTGCCGATATTCACGATTTTGCCCTTCACATCATTGATGGACTTGATGCCGGAATCTTCAGCGACGACGAAGGTGACGCATTCGGGCGCGAGGGAGAACATGGCCCGAAGATCCTTCTGGGGCTTGCCCGCCCACTCGGCCAAGCCGTTGTATGCCTGATACTGCCGGTCGGCCTGGGCGATGCCGAATTCCAGATCACCCGCCACGATGGCGTTGATGTTGAAAACCGAAGCTCCGGTGGCCTCAACCGAGCATTTGACGTGATGCTTGGCGGTGTTCTGGTTGACTATCTTGGCGATGGCGCCACCGGTAGGATAGTAGACGCCCGTGATGCCACCCGTGCCGATGGTCACAAATTTCTTGTCCGCAGCCTGAGACATGACAGCGCCGCCGAGGCTCACGGCCACGGCTAGACAAGCTGCCGCCAGCGATTTGTACATGACGTTGCTCCCGAAGCTAGAGGTTGAAACGGTTATTTTTGGTAAAAATTGACTATGGCTGATTTTCGGGCAAAAATCAAGTTTGAGCAGATTTTTCATATCTGATACTGTCTGTTTTTTCCACGCACATCAGCGAACGTAAGGAACCGAAATGTCCGATTTCGTCCATCTGCACTGCCATACGGAATACAGCCTTCTCGACGGGGCGATACGCCTCAAGGATCTTTGCTCGCGTGCGCGTGAATTCGGCATGCCGGCCTGCGCCATCACCGACCACGGCAACATGTACGGCGCCGCCTATTTCTACACGGCGTGCAAGGATTCCGGCATCAAGCCCATTTTCGGCTGCGAAGTGTACGTATGCCGCGATCATACGGACAAATCGGCTGATTCGGCCTACGCCCGCCACCGCAACCATCTGATACTGCTCGCTCAGAACAACATCGGCTACCACAACCTCGTCAAGCTCATCAGCAGGAGCTACATCGACGGTTTCTACTACAAGCCGCGCGTCGACAAGGATCTGCTCCGCCGATATGCGGAAGGCATAACCTGCCTTTCAGCCTGCCTTGCCGGCGAGATACCCGAGGCCATACTTGCCTCAGACCTAGACAGGGCAAAGGAACTCATCGGCGAATACCGCAGCATTTACCCCAATCGCTTTTACTTGGAATTGCAATACAACGGCATTGACAGGCAGACCATCGTCAACGACGCCCTTCTCGACCTCGCGGAAACGACGCGCACACCAATCGTTGCAACAAACGACTGTCATTACCTGAACAGAGAAGACGCCGAGGCGCATGAAGTCCTGCTCTGCATCCAAACCGGCAAGACCATGGACGACCCAAATCGCATGCGCTTCGAGACCGAAGAGCTCTTTTTCAAGTCTGCGGACGACATGAAAAAGAATTTCAGCCAGATCCCCACAGCCATTGAGAACAGTCTGCGAATAGCAGAAGGCTGCAACGTCGAACTCGACATGGGCTACCACTACTTCCCCGTCTACCCGCTTCCCGAAGGCGCAAGCCTTGAAAGCGAATTCCGCCGCCTTGCCGAAGAAGGCCTTGAACTACGCCTGAAAAAGCACCCGAACCGGGAGCACATCGACCCGGCCGTCTACCGCAAACGCCTCCAACACGAAATCGACGTCATCCTTGGCATGGGTTTCCCCGGCTATTTCCTCATCGTTCAGGAATTCATCAACTGGGCCAAGGACAACGGCATCCCCGTCGGCCCCGGCCGCGGATCCGCAGCCGGCTCCCTCGTGGCATGGTCGATGCGCATAACGAACCTCGACCCCCTCCCCTACAACCTCCTGTTTGAACGATTCCTCAACGACGAACGAGTCTCTCTGCCCGACATCGACGTCGACTTCTGCGAACGCCGCCGCACGGAAGTCATACAACATATGAAGGACACCTACGGCGACGACTCCGTCGCACAGATCACGACCTTCGGCACGATGAAGGCGAGAGGCGTCGTGCGTGACGTGGGGCGTGCCCTTGCCATCCCCTTGGCAGAAGCCGACCGCATCGCAAAAATGATTCCGGAAGACCTCAAAATGACCATAACAAAGGCCATGGATGCCGAACCGGAACTGGCGAAGCTTTATGAAAGTGACGCCTCCGTGCGCCGCCTGCTCGACACAGCACGCAAGCTGGAAGGCCTGACTAGGCACGCATCAACGCATGCCGCGGGCCTCGTCGTTTCGGACAAGCCCATGGTGGAGTATCTTCCCCTCTACAAAGGCAAGCACGACGAACTCGTGACGCAATTCGACGGGCCGATGACGGAAAAGACGGGTCTCGTCAAATTCGACTTCCTCGGCCTCAAGACGATGACTCTCATATTCGATTCGCTGGACAACATCCGCCTGGAAGGGAAGACGCCGCCGGATCTGGACAATCTCTCCCTTGAGGACACGGCGACCTATCAGGTTTTCTGCGATGGCGACACAGATGGCATCTTTCAGGTGGAGAGCTCGGGCATGCGGCAGTATCTGCGCATGCTCAAGCCCTCATGCTTTGAAGACATCATCGCAATGCTTGCCCTCTACCGTCCCGGCCCCCTCGGATCCGGCATGGTGGATGAGTTCATCAAGCGCAAGCACGGCAAGGTAGAGGTCAAATACCCGCATCCTTCGCTTGAAGGATGCCTCAAGGACACCTACGGCGTCATCGTCTATCAGGAACAGGTGATGCAGATCGCCCAGATCATTGCCAACTACACGCTCGGCGGAGCGGATCTTCTGCGGCGTGCCATGGGCAAGAAGAAAGCCGAGGCCATGCGGCAGCAACGCGCCATTTTCGTCGAAGGCGCCAAAAAGAACGGCATCGGCAAGGATCTTGCCGACGAGATATTCGACCTGATGGAAAAATTCGCAGCATACGGCTTCAACAAGTCTCACTCTGCGGCCTATGCGCTCATCTCCTATTTCACCGCGTATCTCAAAGCCCACTACAAGGTGGAATTCATGGCCGCCCTGCTCACATCAGAAATGGGAAATCAGGACAAGCTGCTCAAATATGTCTCCTGTTGCAAAGACATGGGAATAGAGGTTCTGCCGCCGCTCGTAAACCAGAGCTACTGGCATTTCACCGCCCACCAGGGCAAGGTCGTCTTCGGCCTCGGTGGCATCAAGAACGTCGGCCAGAACGCCATCGAGAGCATTGTCGAGGCCCGCGAGAAAGACGGCGAATTCGCCTCCCTCCTTGATATGTGCCGACGGGTCAACCTGCGTCAGGTCAACAAGCGCACGCTCGAATCCCTCATCAAATCCGGTGCCTGCGACTGTTTCGGCATCACACGCGCCGGCATGCTGGCGGCACTGGACGATGTCGTCTCCCGTGCGCAGAAAGAGACGAAGACCAAGCAGTCCCCCCAGCTTTCCCTGTTCGCCTTCGCGCCCAAAACCGAGGCCGCCGCCCTGCCCGGTCTGGGATTTGACTGCCCCGAATCGACCATGCCCGAAATGGATGATGACCGCAAACTTCAGGTCGAAAAGGAAGTGCTGGGATTTTATCTCACAAGCCATCCGCTGCAGCCGTGGATGCATGAGATACGCCGGATGCAGCTGACGACGCTTGAGACGGCGCGCGAGCTCGCCTCCGGTGCTGAAATCCGCTGCGCGGTTCTCATTGTGAACAAAAAGGAAATAACGACGAAAAAAGACGGCCGAAGGATGGCCTTCATCGAAGTCGAGGATCTGACGGGGCACGCCGAAGTCACTGTCTTCCCCGATGCCTACGCCCAGATACGCGACGTCCTGAAATCCTCGGAAGAGCAACAGCAGCCCGTTCTTCTGACCGCCGCCATAGATCAGCAAAGGGATTCCGCTTCAGACGAAGGTTTCGGCGACGATGACGGCGACGCGATGGAAAGCGCCGTTCATGGACTGAAACTCTTGATCACTATCCCCCGCAAAAAACGGAGGGAGGATGCTGGGGACAGTCAGAACGCCAGCCGCAACCTGGCCATTCTGCTGAAGGAAGCCTGCGAGAACAACGACGAACCGGTTTGCGTTCAGATTCCGCCGCACAGGCTCGGGCGCGAAGACATCATGAATCTGCGTGATCTTCTCAGCCGCTATCCGGGCCCTGTTCCGACAGAAGCCGTCATCCTGCTTGACGGCTGCCGCTGCCATCTCAAACTGGACGCGGAGCTGACCGTTCAGCCCGGCCCGGAACTGAACAAGGCCCTCGTCGCATGGGCTTCATGACATGCACACGAAAATGATGACGAAATAGAATCAATAATATCATGCCTGCCCCCCACATGCACGGGTGGCGCAGCAACGGGGAGGAGTACTGCGATGCTGGGCATCTCGGCCGGAGTGAACATGAAAAAAATTCGAGCTCTCTTTTTTCTTCTATTCGCATTCGCATTCACAATCGCTACAAACTGCCATGCGGAAAATGTGTTTTTTGCCGTGACGAATTCTCTGTACCGCGGCGATAAGGAACTCACCTATCCCATATTCAGCAAAGGCAATGCGATAGCCGCAAAAAAAATCAACAAATTTGTTGAATCGATAATTCCTACGTTTATCAAAGACGAACGAAAAGCATATCAGGAAGATATTTACGTGAAGTCAAAATATAAAATTACATATAATTATAATGATTACCTAAGTATTGTATTCACAATGGAATATGGCATTAAGGGCTGGCCTCAAACTGTCATGCGAGGATATGCCTTTAATAGCAACACAGGTGATATGATACATGCTAAAGATTTAAATGTTACAGCATGGAGTATCAGGAATAAGCTGCATATTATGGCACAACAAAAAAATATTTCATTGAATGAAAGCAATAAAATTCGCAATGTTCCGGACAATTTCTATTATGATAATGATTTCAATCTCCACTTTATCTTTGACAAAGGAACTATCGCAACAGAGGCTGACGGCATTATTGACCTGAACATGGATGCGTATTAGCGTTTACATACAAACTGGAGACTCCAAAATGAAAGTCGTCTTGCTTTCACTGTTGGGTCTTGCCTATCTGCTGGTAAGCGATATTTTCAGAGGATGGTTCCATCAAACGATTTCAATAGGATGAACTTTATTTGGTCGACGTCTGCTGGTTTCGGTAATTCTCCAGATCCCGCGACACCTCGAAGGTATGCAGTTCTGAAGCCGCAGCCTTGCCATACGGTGAATCCGGAGTGCGCCTGACGATCTCCTCCAGCAAGGCGCGTGCCCGGTTGGTGTCGCCCAGCTTGCGATACAGGCGGGCTTCTCTGAAACGCAGGGAGCTGTAAGCATCCGAGCCTTCGGGGGCGAATTGCCTGTAGCGGTTCACCCATTCGAGCGCCTCGGGCAATCGGTTCGAAACCTCGCAAATGTCCATGAGCGAAACCATGGCTTCACGTATGCGATCGGGATCGGCCTTGTCGGAATGTTCCTCCTGCAATTGCGAAAAGGACTCCACGACATCGCGATTCGCCTGATAGGCGGCGCTTATGTCCTTTCGTTGCTCGGCGTCCCGCGCCAGGAAAAACGATGCATAGGCCCTCTGGTAAAGCGGGGCATCCTTCTGCCCGGCGAGATTGCGCCACATCTCAAGGGCAGCCTTCGTCATGCCGAGATTCTGCGCCGAAAGCGCCATCGCATAATCAAGCTGATTGCGAAGACGCGGCGGCATGCTCCACCCGGAAACGGTCTTTCCGAGGTCAAGCAGTTTCTGCCACTCGCCGCCGGCGACATACCGGTCAAAGACTTCGGAAAAGGCTAATTCCCCGTATTGCGGGTCCTTCTCCGGCGTGATGAAGCCGGACAAAAGTCTCATCGCTTCGTCGGTGTTGCCCTGCTCAAGCCATCCCTGGGCAAGCGCATAGCGCAGGCGTGGATCGGGTTCGCCATAGCGTTGCCGCACGAGGGGAAAGCCTTTCCAGAGGATGAGGATACGGCCGTAATTCTGTTCCGCCATGCCGATCTCCAGTTCCTTCCGGAAAGACTGCCAGATGATGTCGCTAGCCCGTTCCTTGTCTGGATGTTCGGGATAGGCGTCGATAAAATCGGCGGCTTGCCCCATCGCCTCTATGTACTGCTTGTCCCAGAAAAGCCACATGGCAATCTTGAGCCTTGCGAGCACTGCTTCAGCACCAACCTGCGAGGTTGCAGCGATATCCTTGTATACCTGCAGGAGACCATCCCTGCCCTTTTTATCGAACATGCTTGCCATGCGCGCGTAGTCGAGAGGTGATTCATAACGCCCTCCTTCGACAATGCGCAGCTTCGCGGTGACAGCTCCCGGTGTGTCGGGGTAGCGTTCCAGAATCTCCTTGTACAAAAAGGTAGCGGCTTCGGTATTGCCCGCAGTCAGGTAGAGGTTGGCCATCTTGAGAAAAAGCTGCTCCACATCCTTGCGGGCGGGGTCGATGTTGTAGAGAAGCCAGAACGTCTCCAACTCCTTGTCCGCGTTGCCCGCAATGGCATCAATTTCCGCCTGAAGGAGAAGGAAATCAGGATCATCGAGATAATACCGGGACCAGCGCTTGTTGACGTAATCAAGATACGGGCGGATCTTGTCAAACTTTTTCTGCCGGTAGAGCGCCTTCACAAGCCCGATCGCCGCATCTTGGAGCTGCGCGGAGTCAGGATATTTGTCAATCACCATAGAAAACGATTGTTCCGCCTCGGCATTCATGCTCTTGTCAAGCTGGGCCTTGCCCAAGGCGGCGAAACCCTGAGGGACGCCGGGAAAATCGGGATAACGCCTGAAAAGCGCCATGGCGTAGCCTCTGGCCTCCGCGAGGTTGCCAACGCCTATTTCGACCATGCAGAGGCGCAACAGGGCTTCCGGCACCCTCGGCGAACGAAGGTCGGCGTTCAGGGCCTCGTTCGTGGAGGAAACGATGCTGTCATAGCCGGCGAGAGGATTTGAAGCGTACTTGCCCCAGTAGCAGTCGCTCGTATCGTAGAGCAGTCTTTCCCGAACCTCTTTTGAAATGTCCGGAATGGCGCGTATCATATCCAGCACGTGAAGGGCGTTGTCAAACTGCCGGTCGTTGAGATACGATTCGGCTTCGGCCAGCATCTTTTCCGGTTCCGGGGGCTTCGGCACCTCGTTGCCGTTCTCGTCACGATAGACGACTTTCGGTTTCGCCTGCGCCTCTTCAGCTTTTTTCTTGGCTTCCGCCTTCTCCTTTTCATCTTCCTTCGGTTCTGGCGGCAGACTTTCCGACTCATGCCTGGCCACGCCTGACACCCCGGGATCGGTATGGGCGGATGCGGCTTCGCGCTCGAGCCCCCTCTGTATGGGGTCGGGAGGAGTTGCCAGTCCCCCGTGCGCATCTGCTTCGGAGGGTTTCGACTCGTGCACGGTCGCTGTGGAAAGACCTTCCTCCTCCGGCCAATCTTCAGCAGTGCCTTCATTCAGGCGGCCGATGACTTCTTGGGGGCTACGGACTTCTCCGCGTTTCGGAACAGAATTTTTTCCCCCCTCAACTGCGCCCGGTGACGCCACGTTCGCGTTGACCTCGGCGCCATCGACGGGCGAAATGCAACACAGCGAGAGCATGGCCACCATGACGCATGCAAAGGACCATTGCAAAACGCCCCGAAGGAATCGAAAGAATCGTGGGTTCCCGTTTTTTGTGTGCATAACGCCCAACACCCGATGCCAACAATGATAGTTGCCGAAGAGTCTTTCTCCCGTAGCAGATTGTACGTTTGCAATAATCAAGCCAAAGAATCAGGCACGTTTTTTCAATTTCTCTATCAATGTCGTACGCTTGATGCCCAAAATCTCGGCGGCCTGATTCTTCACGCCGCCGGCGTTCCGCATAGCCTCGTCTACAAGACGATTCTCCACTGCCTCAAGAAAATCCTTCAGGGTAAGTCCCAGAGACTGTAAAAGATCCAGATTTGGCCAGACGAATTCTCCGCTCGGCAGCGGCCTTTCCTGCGCGTCACCGGCCTCAACCGCCACCGAAGTCGCCGCGCCACAGGCCGTATCCGTGCTCGCCGGCGCACTTTCAGCTTCGAGGGCGGGAAGCTCGGCGAGTTCTCCCACCTGATCCAGAATTTTCCTCGGCAGATCCTCCGGGCGCACCTGAGAACCATCCACGAGGATGCTCAATCGTTCCATGAAATTTTCCAGCTCACGCACGTTGCCCGGCCATGAATAGGCCGTCAGAATCCGTCTGGTGAGCGGGGCGAGCTCCAAATTCGCCCTCCCTTTCTTAGCGCAAAACGCCGAGAGAAAATGTTCCGCCAAGAGCAGTACGTCACCGCCGCGCTCCCGCAGGGGAGGCAAATGCAAAGGAATGACGTTAAGCCGGTAGTACAGGTCTTCGCGGAAACGCCCGGCGGCAACTTCCGCCTCAAGATCTCGATTCGTAGCGGCGACGATGCGGACATCGACCTTTTTAACACCCGTGCCACCGACGCGCTCGATCTCTTTCTCCTGGAGAACGCGCAGTATCTTCACCTGAAGATTCAGCTCCATCTCGCCTATTTCATCAAGAAATATCGTCCCCCCGTCTGCCAGTTCAAAACGGCCTGGTCTTGACCGGATGGCATGCGTGAACGCCCCTTTCTCATGGCCGAAAAGTTCGCTCTCAAGCAGTTCCTTGGGGATGGCACCGCAGTTTATGGGCACAAAGGGCTTGTCGGCACGCCGACTGTTTGCATGCAAGGCCCGGACAAGCAATTCCTTGCCTGTTCCCGATTCTCCGGTTACAAGCACTGTACTGTCCGTGGGAGCCACTTTGCCGAGCACTTTGAAAACCTCAGCAAGTGTCGTACTTTGCCCGATGATTCCGCTCGTGTTCAAATCCATGATGCTGTTCCTCTCATAGAGGTTCGTTTCTTGTGTCAATACACTGACATGACCGGAATTTCCAGAAAAAAATGACTCCCCCGCATCGAGCGGCACAGATGAAACAAACGGCAGACGGTATACATATCCCCCCCTGTCCCATAGACGCGCTTCATAGCGACCTGTTGCGTCTTCTGCAAACACCGGCCCCGGTACTCGTGACAGCACCTCCGGGCTCGGGCAAGAGCAGCCGCATACCCCTATGGCTGCTTGATGCGGACTGGACGCGCGACCGACGCATCCTCATGCTCGAACCAAGGCGTCTTGCCGCACGCTCTCTTGCGCGCTACATGGCCGCGCTGCTCGGCGAGACACCGGGACGCCGCATAGGCTGGCGAATGCGCGGCGACACGCTCACAGGACCGGAGTGCCGCATCGAGGTCGTCACCGAAGGCGTGCTGACCCGCATGATCCAATCCGAGCCCGATCTTGAAGACGTCGCCTGCATCATCTTCGATGAATTCCATGAGCGCTCGCTGCAGACAGATCTCGGATTTGCCCTCACGCTGGATGCGCGTTCAGCCCTGCGCCCGGATCTTCGCGTCATCGTCATGTCGGCCACGATGGATGTGGAAGCATACACCCGCCTTTTAGACGGATCTCGTATTCTCTCCTGCGAAGGCCGTGCATTTCCGATTGAACAGCGTTGGCTTCCGCCGCCTGCGGGCATCCGTGGGTGCAGCCTCGATCTTCTCCGTCATATGGCAGGCGTCATAAGAACCCTGCTTTTCGAAAGGCAAGGCAGCATACTGGCCTTCCTGCCGGGAACGGGGGAAATCCGCCAGCTCGAGCAGCTCCTTGAAGGACGCCTTCCCCCTGATGTCACCCTCCATCCCCTTTTCGGCGATCTTTCTCCACTAGAACAGGATGCCGCGATAGCCCCAACAGCAGCAGGTTCACGCAAAGTCGTGCTGAGCACGGCGATCGCGGAAACATCGCTGACCATTGAGGGCATCAGCATCGTCGTGGACAGCGGCTACAGTCGCCTCACGCGTTTCGATGCGCAATCTGGCATGAACAGGCTTGTGACGGAGAGGGTTTCACACGCTTGTGCGGCACAGCGGGCGGGCAGGGCGGGCCGTACCGGCCCCGGCTTATGCTGCCGGCTTTGGGACAAGGCCGAAGAGAACGGCATGCTCGCCAGGCAAAGTCCGGAAATCATCCGCTCTGACCTATCCGGCCTCGCCCTGCAGCTTGCCGCATGGGGCGTCAACGATGAACACGCCTTGCGGCAGCTAACATGGATCGACCTGCCACCAACCGCTATGATGACGACGGCACGGCAGTTGCTCATGAAACTGGGTGCGATGGATATGAACGGTCGCGTCACCCCTATCGGTACTCGCATGGCTCAGGCCCCTCTTTCCCCCCGTTCGGCCCGCCTCCTCATCGCCGGAAAGGACAACGGGCACGGAGCTCTTGCCTGCGTTCTCGCCGCCGTTCTTGACGATGCGTCATCCTCCCTCGCCCGTTCAGGCGGCGGGTGCGACATCACCCATTCCTTACAGGCTCTGTGCGCAGCGCAAGACGCCAGAAATGCCCGTTCCCGCTACCTTGCGCAACGCCTTGCGAAAACCATCGGCATACGAGGCGACCTGTTCACATCAGCCTACGCCGACATGGGCGCCTGCGGCATGCTGCTCGCCGCCGCATGGCCGGATTTCATCGCCATGCGGTCAGGCAGTCAGGGCAAAGAGGATACCGTCTACATCCTCCGCTCCGGCAGAGCCGCTTACCTGGCAACGGCGGATCCTCTCTCGACCATCCCTTTTCTAGTGGTGGTCGCCCTTACATCCCACTCCGCAGAGAGCTGTCGTATACGCCTCGCCGCCCCGCTAGACCAGAACGATCTCACCAGCTTCTTCGAGGCTGACATCACAGAGGAAGACATCCTTGAGGTTTCGGACGACGCCGTAGTGCATTGCCGCAGAAACAGATGTCTCGACAGTCTCGTTCTGCGCAGCGAGTTCGTGACAACACCCTCCGCCGAGAGCTGCCGGCAGGCTCTTTGCCGATTTCTCACCCAAGGGGATGGAAAGAGCAAGCTGGAACGATGGCTGCCGTGGTCCGTCCAATCCCGCCAGCTGAAGGCGAGGCTGGACTTGCTGCACACGCTTGAAGGCGAACAATGGCCCGACGTCAGCAATGACGCCCTTCTGCAGGGCATTGACCTCTGGCTCGGCCCCTATCTCACAAGCCGCACGGCCCTGCGGTACTTGAGCGAAAAGACGCTTCTCGAAGCCCTCAGGGGCATGGTGCCATGGCCGCTCCTGCAGCGGCTTGACGAGGAAGCCCCGCAGCGATGGCAGGCGCCTTCAGGGGCGATGCACCCCATCATTTACGGGGATGACGGCGGCCCATGGCTCGCCGCGAAGCTTCAGGAGTTCTTCGGCTGCGAAGACACGCCCCGAATAGCACGGGGGCGGGTGCCGCTCACGCTACACCTCAACTCGCCGGCTGGCCGTCCCCTGCAGATAACACGCGATCTCGCCCACTTCTGGCGCAACGGCTATGCGCAGGTTCGTTCGGAAATGCTCGGCCGTTACCCGAAGCACCCCTGGCCGAAGGATCCCCTCACAGCACTGCCGACCAAGCTGACGAAGAAACGGCTTGAGCGGGCGAAATAGCAAACGCGGCATTATCACAGGTTGAAATAATTTAAAAAAATTAGCACAAATCTTCTGTCCCCAGCTTAGCCCTCATGAGACGAGAATGAGACAGAATGCTTGCTCATGTGGTCAGAAAAAACCAACCACTTGCACTCGCGCCATCATAGCGTATAGTTCAGCACAAAAAGAATCTGGACATTTTACAAGGAGCAAGACATGAACCTGTATGCCGTCAATGCCAGTCCTCGAAAAAAAGGCAATACCGCAACCATTCTGCAACATGTGCTCGACGGGGCTAAAGCCGCCGGAGGCAATAAGGTCCAGTCAGAGATATTCCATCTGTATGCTTACAACTATACTGGCTGCAAAAGCTGTTTCGCCTGTAAACGGAAAGGCGGCAAATCCTACGGCAAATGCGCGTTGCAGGATGATATCTCGCCGGTTCTGGAAAGACTGACGCAGGCGGATGCCATTGTTTTCGGTTCACCTATCTATTTCGGCGGCGTATCCGGCATGTTGCGCTGCTTTGAGGAACGGCTGCTTTTTCCCTTTCTGACCTATACCGAAGGCCATGCCAGCATCGCCCCTAAGAAACTGCGCACGGGTTTTATCTACACCATGAACGTGACCTCTGCGCTTATGGAGGAATGGAAGTATCCTGCCCGCCTGAACATGATGGAAGGTTATGTGGGCCACATTTTCGGCAGCGAACCGCAGGTGCTTTATGTCAACAACACTGTGCAGTTCAATGACTATTCCAAGTATGTCTGCACGATGTTTTCCGGTGAAGAGAAGGCGAAATATCGCGAGGAGCATTTTGCGGATGACTGCCGCAAGGCCGAAGCCATGGGCGCAGCGTTCGTCAAGGAACTGGCAAGAGGAATGTGAAGCGTCCCGCGGCGATGGTCCGTTTCACCTTCCCTGAGGATATGGGAAGGCATGAATGCGCGTGCGGCGTTTCGTATTGCGTTATGCTGTTGATGCGCTGAAGGCTGGAGGGTAGGCCTTTCGCCATTGTCGCACCAGCTGCAGAATGGCATCGGCCACTTCCTGCTCTTTCTGCCGGTAGGTATGCCCCGTGTTTTGAATGATCAGCAGCGTGTTCTGTTTTGCCGTGGGCATGTGATCATTGATGTTTCGCAGAAATCCGACGGGATCGCCATAGGTGAAATTGTCATAGGTTCCGATGAGGAACGCCCCGCTGTGCGTCACGTTCGCCACCTGCGAGAAATCCTTGTCCGTCTCCACATGAACATTGTTGAGAGTGTCGGTGAACAGCCATTGCCAGGCAGTGTCCGCCACGCAGTCTATCCAGCCCAGAAGGGGGAAGGGCAGCATCTTTTGCCCGTCGCCGTGCTCAACCATATGTCGGACGCAGGCTTTCTCCTCCTCCGTCACCTGACTGGTGAGCCAGCTGATGTTGGCCGGACTGAGCAGGATGAAGTGCTCCACTCGCGCATCGTGCGTCTGTGAGAGATAGTGGATGACCTTGTTGGCCCCCAGGGAATGGCCGGCCAGCATGATGCGCCTGTACCCTTCTCGGGCGGCGTAGTTGACATACGCGCTTACGTCGTCATCTGTGTCGTCGAAATTCTCGTTCCATGAACCGATGATTTTCACCTTGCCCGTCTTGACGTCGCGCGTGGGGATGCGCCCAAAGGCATCATTGGTCTGCGCGTAGATAAAGTCCACGCCGCCGCTGTTCAGAGTCTGCCCGATAGCATAGTAGAAGGGATTGGAATGGAAATTCCCATGGATGCCCGTTATGGCTATGACAACGGCATCAGCTTTCTCCCTTGTGTCCGAGAAAAGGACTCCGTCAAGCAGCACCCCCCGTTGCGTGGGCACATGCAGTTCTTGCATGGCTGTGCCCTCCTATGCGCCCCTCAGGCGAAGTACGCATTTGTGGCATGGAGTGTGATAACAGGAATTGCAGGAAACACAGCGAGAAGGTCGCGAATCCCCGGACAGCCAGCGTGCGATCAAATCAGGTTCGCTCAAGAGAGGTCGAGAGAGCGACACATAGTCGATGCCGTCCCTCTCCACAAGGGCGTTGACGGTTTCCAGACTGCGCAGACCGCCCACTAGGATAACGGGCACAGACACCAGAGCCTTGAGCTTTAGGGCGGCCTCCCTGAAATACGCCTCGTTGACGCCTGCGCGAATATTCGGACGCGACGTGTAATTTCCGCTGACTTCGATGGCGTCGATGCCAGCGCGGGCCAGCACTTTGCAGGCGGTCAGGAAGTCATCTATCGTAAGGCCTCCATCGATAAAATCCGAACAGTTGATTTTGATGAGCATGGCGAACTGCCTGCCCACGGTCTGGCGTATGGCTTCGTGAATATCCACCAACAGGCGCGCGCGTTTTTCCGCGCAGCCGCCATACTCATCATGCCGATGATTATAGAGCGGACTGATGCACTTGCTGAGCGCGAAATGGTGCGCCGCGTGAATTTGCAGGCCGTCATATCCGGCTTGTTCAGCGCGAATGGCGGCATCGCGGTACACATCAGCGATGCTCCGCAGATCCTCTCGACTAAGCTCAGTCACGGGCTTCAACACGCCGCGTCCGAGTTCGTCCGGCACATAGGTGTCAAGCATGGCCGCCTGCAGGAAGATACGGCTCCCCTCGCTGTGAACGGCCTCTGTGATGCGTCGATGCCCCTCCACATAACTGTCATGCGTGAGACGCACGGCGCCCGGCAGCTCGCCGTCATAGGGGGAAACAGAGGTAAAGCCGGTAATGATGCCACCTGCCTGACCGGCCGCGTAATCGCGATAAACGTCAACGATATCTTTTGTGACTCTTCCGTCAGGACCGGCCATCCCCAACCATGTGGCCGAGCGGAAGAAACGGTTTTTCAGGGGGATCCCCCTGAGCGCCGTGGCGGTGAATAGCGTCTTCATACCTAAAATCCTTGCGATGACAGTGATCGAAAAATTTGACTGAATGAAAAATAGTGTATAATTATCTTTTGACAAGTACGCAGTATTTTCTAACCGAAAACTAGATTTAACACATTTTAATAAATGAAAAAAATAAAAAACAAGTATGAAGACGTCGCCTCAGTGTACGAGGACAGATGTCCGCTGCTCTGCGCGTTGGACATCATTGGCGGAAAGTGGAAGCTTCCCATCATTTGGTTTTTGTCGCAGGAGGAAAATGTGCGCTTCAACGAATTGCGGCGACGTGTTTCCGGGGTCACCAACATGATGCTCGCCAAATGCCTTAGGGAATTGGAGACAGACGGCCTTGTCACCCGCACCCAGTTTGCGATTATCCCGCCGCATGTGGAATATTCGCTGACAGCTTCCGCCAGGAAGTTGATCCCCATCCTGCGCAAGCTCTATGCCTGGGGCGCCGAGCATAAAGAAAAAAAGCGCGGATTAGCGGAAATGGTGAGCGGAGGGAATGAATGAGCGAAACGGAAACGCTATGGGCACCCGCGCGATGACGCTATTTCTTCGCGGCATTTCCTTCATACCTGAGCGCTCCCGCCCTTAAAACGCCTTGAGCACGGCGGCCAAATGTTCCACCGAATGGCACAGGCAATCCGCCCCCGCCGCACGCAGTTCATCCCTCTTGCCGTATCCGTACAGAACGCCGACGCACGCCATGCCAACGGCGTGTGCTCCGCAGACATCATACTTTCGATCACCGACCATGAGGCAACGGCTCATGTCGTCGGCATCGCACAGTCGGCACGCATGGCGGAGAACGGCCTCCTTGCTGTTGCGGGGGCCTAGCAACTGAGCTCCGGCCACGGCGTCGAAGCAATCGGCTATTTCGAAATGCCGGATAATGCGCTCGACGAAAGGCTCCGGTTTCGATGTGGCGAGGCAGCAGACATGCCCCCTGTCCCTCAACTCGCGCAACAGCACGTCGATTCCGGAATAAAGACGGTTCTCGAAGATGCCTTTTTCCGTGTAATATTCACGGTACTTGGCAACCGCGGCATCGACAGTCTGCGGATCACCGGGGAAAAAAAACGCGAAGGATTCCTTCAACGGCGGCCCGATGAAGAACAAAAGTTCCTCATTTTCCCGGTTGATGCCGAAATGACGTAGGGAGTACTGGACAGAACGCAATATGCCCTCCTCGGAATCCGTGACCGTGCCGTCGAGATCGAAGAAAAAAAAGCGTTTCATGGAATTGTGTTCCTGAAAGCGAGCATTCGCGCCGAATCAATAACGCCCCGGCAGCCTTAGGGTGCCGGGGCGGAATCGAGCATCCGTTCCGCTGGGACGAGCCCGTGCGGAGTTTACCGACGGCCCTGCTACGCTACGTCTTCGTTATAAAAATTGATCAGGCTGCCCGCAAGGATGATGCGGCGCTCGTCTTCGGTCAGAGCAGGCAATGCCAGGGATACGGCCTTGGTCCCAGTGATCTCCCCCTGCCCGTCGCTTTCACAGAGCAGACCTTCAATCTCAGTATTCCCCTCTTCGACGGCCTTGCGGATACCGGGCAGAAGCAGGTAGTCACCCACGTTGAAACTGTCACTCATCTCAGCACTGACGGTGAAGGGCAGCATGCCCCAGTTGATGAGATTCGAACGGTACCGCTTAGTCGCGTACTCGACGGCGATGTTGGCCCAGCCGCCCAGCACCTTCTGGCTGGATGCGGCCTGCTCGCGCGCCGAGCCGTCACCGGGCCTCAGGGCGAAGACCGCCGTGCCAAAGCCCACGTCGCGCAGATCCCGCATGCCATCGCGCACGGCCTTGCCCTGCTCGCCCAAACGCCCGCACAGCGTTTCCACAAGGGCCAGAGTCTCGGCATCGCCGGCATTGGCGAGGCGGGCCTTCTCAAGCTTCTGAAAATCCTTGGCGCGGCCCACGTAGGCGGGATCCTTGATGCCGAGAGTGTATTCGGCGAGTTTGAGCGGATTGGATCGCAGAGAGGAAGTCTCTCCCGAGGGGATAAGATCGTCTGTCGTCGTCACGGGGTCGGTGATGTGACTTGCGATGCGAAGCAGAAGATTCTTCGGTAGGCTGCTCATGGCAGGCCAATCCGTGATATTCGGCCCGAGGACGAGCTTTCTCCCGACCTCGGCCCTGCCGAAGCCCTGATACACGCGACGTTCATAAACGCCGGCATCAAAGGAGTAGGCAAGGTCAGCCTTGATGGCTTCCCAGTCCAGATCCGTGGCGGGGGTCAGCTTGCCGCCGTGGATGGCCGTGGCCGCGATGGAACGCGCATCCATGAGGGCGACAGCCGCAATCTGCCCTTTCGTCGGCTTGGCGCCTTCGCGATTGGGGAAGTTGCGCGTCGAATGCCGCAGGGAGAGCTCTCCGTTCGCGGGCACGTCTCCCGCGCCGAAGCAGGGGCCGCAGAAGGCCGTCTTGAGCACGGCGCCGGCCGCCATGGCCTTTGCGTAGGAACCGTTACGCACGAGGGCGAGCGCCAAGGGTTCGCTTGAAGGGTATAGCGACAGGGCGAACGGCCCGTTGCCGGTGCTCTGTCCCTCCAGCACAGCCGAGGCGAGAGTGATATTCTCGAACATGCCGCCCGCGCAACCGGCGATGATGCCCTGATCGGCCCAGACGCCACCGTCATGGAACTTGCCGCACAGGCCGAGGTTTCTGCCGATCGCGCCGAAACGTTTTTCCGCATCCGCATCGACGGCCCCCAGAATTTCAGCGGGATGCGCAATCACGTCGGCGATGGGGAATGCGTTGCTCGGATGATACGGCAAGGCGATCATCGGCACGATGGAGCTCAAATCTATCCAGATCGCACCGTCATAGGCGGCTGGTGCGGTTATCTCAAGTTTTCTGTAATCGGCCTCACGCCCGTGCAGGGCCATGTACTGCCGCACCCGCTCATCAGTACGCCAGATGGAGGACAGGCAGGTCGTCTCCGTCGTCATGACGTCTATGCCGCAGCGAAATTCGACGGAAAGCCCCTCGACAGCGGGCCCGTGGAACTCGAGGATCTTGTTCTTGGCGAATCCCGATTTGAAGACCGCCCCTATCAGGGCGATCGCGACGTCCTGAGGACCGACGCCGGGCTTTGGTTCTCCCGTCAGCCACACGGCTAGAACTTCCGGCCGGGGGATGTCGTAGGTCTTGCGCAGAAGCTGCTTGACGAGCTCTGGCCCGCCCTCCCCTATGCCCATGGTGCCTAGGGCGCCGTAGCGGGTATGACTGTCCGAGCCCAGTATCATCTTGCCGCATCCGGCCATGGTCTCGCGCATGTATTGATGGATGACGGCCATGTGCGGGGGCACGTAGATACCGCCGTACCTGTGCGCGGCGGAAAGTCCGAAACAGTGGTCATCCTCGTTTATTGTGCCGCCCACGGCGCATAGGCTGTTGTGGCAGTTCGTGAGCACATAGGGAAGAGGGAACTCCTTCAGGCCGCTCGCGCGCGCCGTCTGGATGATGCCCACATAGGTGATGTCGTGGGAGGCCAAGGCGTCGAAACGCAGACGGAGTCCTTCTTCGGAAGTCTTCGCACTATTGTGCGCCTGCATGATTCGCGCGGCGAGCGTATTGTCGCGTGCGCTTTTCAGGTCTATGCCTTTCGCAAGGGCATCTTTCTGCGTGAGGAGGGATTCGCCATCTATCACATACGGTTCGTCAAAAAGCTGTATCATTGTGCATCCCTTTTTTATTCTTCGAAAACATCTGCAGCGGCTGTCCTATGCCACGTCGTGGGCCCCATCGGCATCATCGTTGTCTTCTCGTGAAGCGGCCTCTTGCTTCAGTGCCTCGGCGCGCTTCAAGAGCTGTTCAAGCTGTATGTCCGCTCCGAGTACGCCGACTATGCGGTCATCGGCATCCGTCACGGCGCAGGATACGGTAATGATGAGCTTTTCAGTGAACTGCGACTGGTACACATCCATGATATGAAGATCCCCGGTCCGCATGGGTACCGTGAACCATTCGCGCTGCGAGAAATCAAAACCAATCGGCAAGGCCTCGTATCTTTCACGATAGGCAGGGTCCGTTATGGTGGCGCACTTCAGGCTGCCTTTGTCATCAGTCAGGTACAGATACTGTATGAAGGGGTATTCCCGCGAGAAATTGTCCAGCCGCGCACAGGCCTTCTTATCGAAGCCGAGCATCTCGGTGTTCTTGGCAAGCCGCAGAATGAGATTGGCGGCGAGTTCTCCTGCAAGTTGCTTCATGCGGTCAAAATCGGAGGAGTACAGTTCCGGCATATACCGCTGCACCAGAGCGTTCATCTCGTCATAGGAGAAATGCGTGGTGCGGCCTGTTTCTTCGTACACGGCGAGTATGGCGTCGTATATCTGGCCCACAGCCGGATGCTTCTTCGTGATCTTCCGGTCGTCCGACAGATGCAGGTTCGTGTTGATCCAATAAGCGACGCCCGAGCGGCCCGTCTTGTCGGTGACAATGATGGGCACGGGCCTGCCGAGGATGCGTTCCGTATCGAATATGTTGTAAATCTCTTCATTCTTCGTCAAGCCGTCCGCATGAACGCCCGCGCTCGTTGCGTTGAAATCACGCCCCACGAAAGGATAGTTGAACGGGATCCTGTAATTCAGTTCTTTTTCAAAATATTCTGCCATTTCACTCAACACGGTCGTGTCCGCGGCGGCATCATCCCCTGTCAGGGATATGTATTCGATGACGAGCGCCTCCAAAGGGGTGTTTCCCGTACGTTCGCCGAAGCCGAACAGGGTCGAATTGACCGCGCCGCAACCGTAAAGCCATGCGGTCACGCCGTTCACGAGCACCTTGTGGAAATCATTGTGCCCGTGCCATTCAAGCCACTCGCCGGGCACACCCGCCTCATCCGTGAAAGCGCGGACGATGCGCTGCACCGAACGCGGCAGAGCAGCCCCTGGGTAGGGCACCCCGTAGCCCATGGTGTCGCACAAACGTATCTTGACCGGCATGCCGCTCTGCTGCGAAAGCTCCATCAGGCGTTGCGCAAGTGGCAGGCAGAAACCGTAGATATCGGCGCGGGTTACGTCCTCAAAATGGCAGCGGGGGATGATGCCCCACTCCAAGGCCTGCCGCGCCAGATCGACATACATGTCCATGGCCTGCTGGCGCGTTTTGCCCAGCTTGAGAAAGATATGGTAGTCGGACACGCTCGTCAGCATGCCGGTTTCGTCGAACTCCATGTCACGGGCGAGCTGCAGATCTTCCTTCGTTGCGCGTATCCACGAGGTCACCCTGGGGAAACGATAGCCACGGGCGCGGCAGACATCGACGCACTTGCGGTCTCGAACGGAATAGAGAAAGAACTCAGAGGCCGTTATCAAGCCGGTCTTCCCGCCAAGTCTGTGCAGAAAATCAAAAATCCTGGCCACCTGGTTCACGGTATACGGGGGTCTTGCCTGCTGGCCGTCGCGAAAGGTGGTGTCGGTAATGCGCATTTGCTCCGCAGGGCGCGGCGGCAGCAGCACATCGTCGAAATCCGTACGGCAGATGCTGCTGTAGGGAAAAAGGTCGCGATAGAGCTGAGGTTTCTTGGGCTCCTGCATCGATAGCAGGCGGTCACCACCCTTGCTGCGAATAAGTTTCATATCTACTGCTCGCTTATGTGCCCGATAGCGTCATACAACATTTCACAATGACCTATGGGATCAAAATCATGCACGACAAGACGTCTGTATCGCCCCTGCCAAAACAGAATTCTGTGCGTCATTCGGCACGATAACAAAAAACCCCCTCGGAGGAAATGATTCCCGGGGGGGCGACGTCACGCCGTTTCAAGGGTGAACACGTCATGCAGAAAATCAGGGCCGGACGGCCAGCCTCCGGCGTTCTGCCATGCCTTCACGAACGGCCTGACGAACATGTTCCTCTGAAGCCAGGGTGATCGGCACATCCGAATAGTACAGGGCGCCGCTGTCGAGGCCGTTTTCCTCCTGCACCGCGCCATAGCGCTGCCAGTTCGGGCAGACGGAAACCATTCGCGGGGTCAGCACACTGAAAAAGAACCACAGCCCACAGGAAATGGCCGCCAGCTTCAAAAGGTTTTTTGCCATGACAGGCATATCGTCACTCCGCAACTCGGGCCGTCGCATACATCTGCGACGGCCCGAAGATGGTATGAAAATACTAGATCTTGGCGGTGATTTCCGGGAAGACCTTATAGAACATGATCCAAGCCATAAGCAGGGTCAATGCCAAGTTGAGGGACTGGCCGCAGACATACAGGATGATCGGCTTACCTCCCTTGAAGTACTTGGCAAGTTCGCGGAAGTTCGTGCCCAAGCCGATGGAAACGAAGGCCAAGGCGAAGAACCAGCCGCGGAGGGCCTTGGAAGCGGAAAGAACACCCTTGTCGATGCAGATCTTGCCGTAGTCGGGACCGAGGCTCGAAGCGACCAGCGAGAAGATGATGGAAACGGCAAGGAAACCGATGACAAACTTGGGGAAGCGGTGCCAGATTTCCATAGCCCCCACTCTCTCGCCGTTCTGCACGTCAATCTTGGTGCTCCAGTACATGGCCACGCAGAAGGCGGTCACACCGATGAGCACGTTCTGAATCATCTTGACGGTAGCGGCGACCTGCATGGCCTTGGGGCCGATGAAGGCACCGGCAGCGGCCACGGCGCCCGTTGCGTCGATGGTGCCGCCGATCCATGCGCCGCCGAGGATCTCAGGCATGCCGACAGCCTTGATGACAGCGGGCATGACGACCATCATAATGGCCGTGAAGCAGAGAGAAAGGCCCACGGAAACGGTAAGCTCTTCCTTCTTCGCGCGGCAGGCGGCAGCCGTAGCGATGGCCGCTGAGGTACCGCACACCGACATGTCGGCGGAGATGACGATGTTCAGGGTTCTGGAGGGCATCTTCAGCACCTTCTGGCCGAAGATGTAGGTCGAGATGAGCACGATGGGGGTGACGACCCAGGCGACGAATATGCCGGGGATGCCGATGGCCATCAGCTTGTGGAACAGCACTTCTGCGCCGAGCAGGACGAGGCCTGTCTTGATGTAGTACTCGACCTGCACACCTTCTTTGAGCCACTTGGGCGTGCCGATGGTGTTGGCAATCAGCATGCCGATGACGATGGACCAGATTTCAGCATTGAGGCCGTAGAGGGACATGTCCGCCTGCTTGCCGAGGATGTTGGCCACGAGACAGAGGATGTAGACGCCGACAAAGCCCAGGAAGAACTTGGCCGGGTTGAATCCCATGAAGATGGCGCCGATGGTGGTCAGCACGCCGAGGATGAGGCCGAGGATGGCCAGATTGGGGATAAGGTTGAAAGGCTTGACGATACCCTTGGATGCCTTCGCAGTGGCTTTCTTGGCATTCTGCCATGCGCCTATTGCCTTTTCAGCGGCAGCGTTCAAGGTTTTGTCGTTGAAGGCTGCGGCAGCGGCGGCTTCCTGCGCCGTCTTGGCGGCGGCAAGGGCGTCAGCCTCGTCCTTCTTCGCCTTGTCGATGGCGGGCTTCAGCTTCTCGTTGGCAGGGGCCACGTCGGCCTCGCTCCTCACGAGAGACTTGATCGGATTGGACTTCCACTTGGCGGGGGTCTTCAGTTTGGCCACGAAATCCTTCACCGAGGGGAGAACCTTGGCGGCCTGCAAGCCTTTCTGATGTGCCTGGGCTTCGAGATATTCAACAGTTTTGAAGGGTTTTGAAGATTCCGCCTTCATTACCGCCGCATATTCATTGTATTTTTTGTCGATGTCAGCCCTGCCGTTATAGATGAGAACGCTCACCCACGCGAGCAGGATCACGCCGATCCAAATCGCCCAGTAGTCTTCCTTTCTCCACAGGTCCGACCATGACGATTTGCCACGATCAATGACGACTTCCGATGTGTCCTGTGACATGCAATTCCTCCTTAAAACTATCAATACATGCCGACAGCTCTTTACCAAAACCTTCTGCCCAGCATAAGCAGAATGCCAGAACCGCTCGGCGCTATCGATATCCTCTGACACAACCGTTAGCTTTTGTCAAACCACACGGAGAGTGTGCTTTTGATATTTTCCCTTTATTATCAAAGAATTGAAGTCAAAACACAATACTTCGCCAAGCAATTGTCCGCCGAGGGAATATTGCCGTGTTCCGCATATAGGCGTAAAGGTAGTGGTATGGGATTCCATCGTAGCCGTGGCGACGACAACGACGGGAACAGCCTGATCGGTGAACCGCCCAAGGGGGTTCCCCGAAGCCCCCTTTCAGGAGGAAAACACACGATGAAGAAGATCCTGGTGAGCTCGATCCTAGCGGGCATATGCATCGCTCTCGGCGGAACGGTTTTCCTTCGCCTCAAGGATGCCTTCACGGGGGGCAACGTCATAGGGGCGATTCTTTTCACCGTGGGCCTGCTTACCATCTGCACGCGGGGCTACGGCCTCTTCACGGGAAAAGTCTGCTACATTTTCGACAACAATCTGCACTATTTTTGGAACACCCTCTTAATCTGGCTGGGCAACCTCATAGGGACCGGCATCTTCGCCCTGGCGGAACGCATGACCGGGATCTGCGGGGGCAAAGGCATCGACGCCGCCGCTCAGGCAATGGTCACGGCAAAGATGGCTGATTCGCTTGTTTCTCTCTTCATCCTCGGCATCATCTGCAACATCTTCATTTTCATAGCTGTCAACGGCTACGCCAAGAATCCGCACGAGGTCGGCAAGTATGTGGCCCTTTTCATGGGGGTGACATGCTTCATCCTCTGCGGCTCGGAGCACTGCGTGGCGGACATGTACTACTGGTGGGTGTCTGGCGTCCTTGTTGCAAGCCCTGGGAAGTCCATGCTCTGCCTCTCGGTCATAACGGCAGGCAATCTGGCTGGCGGCGTTCTCTTTCCCCTGCTTGAGCGGCGCATATGAGAGCGCCCCGGCAGGACACGACCACGCAATGACAAAGGGGGAACGGCTGGCGCCGTTCCCCCCGAAGTATTGCCACGCCGCCTAGGCGGCACACACTTCTACGGATGATTGTGGAACTTGTCCGCCACCGCCGAGGAGCCGCTGTGGCAGGGGGTGCAGTCCATGTTGCCCTTCTGCATGTCGGAGGCCTGCCCCTTTCCATGACACGACGTGCATCCGGCGACGGATTCCTGCTTGGCAAGCGCGCCCTTCCATTCCTTGCCGGCATCGATTTTCGCATTGAGTATCTCAATGGCCTTTATGGAGACGTCGGCCGTGATGCGCCCGCAGCGTTCGCTGCGTTCCTTGCTGTTGGCCGCCTTGCCCGTCTTGTGGCACCACGTCGATACGGAGACATGGCAGAGGACGGAGCGGGAAACGCTGGTGGGCAGCTCGCCCTTGACGCCCTGCGCGGCATCGCCGGGGTTGTAGACCGGGAATGCCGTTTTCTCATACCAACGGAAAAGCTCGCTGACCATGGGGTTGGCTTGCTTGCGGGGGAAAAAGCAGAAGAAGGCTGCCGCCGCGCCTGCGAGGGCTCCGCAGACCGTGCCCCAATCGGCGACGCCGCCCTTGAACATCTCCATCATGGAGAAAGGAAATGTATTGTACGGGGCGCCGTACTTTTCGGCCATCGTGCCGACTATGCTGTAGAACACGCCGTAGCCGCAACCGAACCCCTTGTACCAGTATCCGTCATAGGCAACGGGCGCGCATTCCGCCGCGACGAGCTTTTTCGGCTCCCAGCTGAATTCCCCACCCATCTGGGCGAAATGGCCGTTCTTGCCTTCCGACATGGCCGGCGCAGCCATGGAATTGCCTGAGAGGGAGGCCAAAGCCCCACCGGCAACCAAGCCACCCATTGCGCCGAGCATTGCTCTTCTCGAAAAATCCATACGCCCTCCTTACAGTTTGGGTCCCAGTAGAATCGCCGTAAACCTGTCAGTGTTTATCTTGCACGAAATGCAAAAAAATAACAAGCGGCGTTTGGTTTTCATACCCCCGGTTCAATGGCCGCACATGCCGCCTTCAGCGCATACGCATCATGCCATGAGGGAAAACGTGCGCGCCGGCTTTTTTGCTATGCCTTTTCCAGTGCCTGCGTCAGGTCTGCGATGATGTCATCGGCATTTTCCAAACCCACCGACAGTCTGACCATTCCCGGGTCGATCCCGGCATCCGCAAGCTGCGCGTCGTTCAACTGCCGATGTGTCGAACTGGCCGGATGCAGCACGCAGGTCCGGAGGTCGGCCACATGCACCTGCAGCGAGATCATGCCGAGGCTGTCGATAAATCGCGCTCCCGCATCCCTTCCCCCCTTGAGCGAGAAAGAGATGACGCCGCTCGCCCCCTTGGGGACGTACTTCGCGGCGAGGGCCCTGTCCGGGCTCGAAACCAGGCCGGGATACTTCACGCTCGCCACCTTCGGATGCGCGGAGAGGAACTCCGCGCAGACTTCGGCATTCCGGCAGTGGCGCTCCATGCGCAGGGGCAACGTCTCCAGACCCAGGTTCAGGTAAAAGGCGCCCTGAGGCGTCTGGCAGCACCCCATGTCCCGCATGAGCTGCGCGCGGGCCTTGGCGATATAGGCCGCCTTGCCGAAAGCTTCCGTATAGACGAGTCCGTGATAGGACGTGTCCGGCTCGGTCAGTTCCGGAAAAAGCCCGTTAGCCTTCCAGTCGAAACTGCCGCTGTCGACGATGACGCCCCCCATCTGTATGGCATGGCCATCCATGTACTTGGTGGTCGAATGCACCACCACATCCGCTCCGAATTCAAAGGGTCGGCACAGAATCGGCGTCGCGAAGGTGTTGTCAACGATCAGGGGAACATTGTGCGCATGGGCGAGCATGGAGAAGCGCTCAATGTCGAACACATCCATGGAAGGATTGGTCAGCGTCTCTCCGAACACGAGGCGAGTGTTCGGCCTGAATGCCTTCTCAATCTCCTCATTTCCGTCACGTTGATTGATGAAGGTGACGTCGATGCCGAAGCGCTTCAGCGTGACGGCGAAGAGGTTGAACGTGCCACCGTAGATGCTTGAGGCGCACACGAAGTGATCGCCCGCCCTGCATATGTTGAGCACGGCGATCATGCTCGCGGCCTGACCAGAAGAGGTGCACAATGCCCCCACCCCGCCCTCGAGGGCGGCTATCTTGCGCTCGACGGCGTCCACCGTGGGATTGCCGAGACGCGTGTAGAAGAAGCCTTCCTCGGCGAGATCGAACAGCTTCGCGACCTCATCGGTCGAGTCATATTTGAAGGTCGTGCTCTGGACGATGGGAAGGACGCGGGGCTCTCCGTTCCTGGGACTGTAGCCGGCATGCTGGCAAAGCGATTCTGTTTTCATGGAACATCCTCAAGATATTCATAGTTATTTACTTGATTTATCGAATATTTTTTTATCACAGGCCAGAACGATTGACAAGGGAAGCGTGTCTACCAAAATTCGGAATAATTTCGCGACGCGCCTTGCGGTTCGCGCGCTATAGGGTTATGCTGGACGCAATCAGTAACGTGGCTGTCGGTGTGGCTCACAAGAATCCGCCGTCTGCCAAATCCCTTGAGGAGGAAAGATGAAACGCATCTCCGTTCTGCTTCTGGCCTGTGCTTTCACGTTGAGCGCGGCGCTGATCCATGCGCCTGCCATTCAGGCGGCCCCGACCGTCATCAAAATCGCCGGCATGAAACCCGAAGGCGAGCCTGAGACCATCGCCATGCACCGTTTCGGCGAAATCCTGGAGCAGCTGTCCAAGGGCAAATACAAAGTCGAGGTGTATCCCAACAGCCAGCTCGGCAAGGAAAACGCCTACATCGCCGCCACCCGCAAGGGTGTCATCCAGATGTGCGCCACCGGCACCCAGACCTCCGCTCTGCAGAAGTCCATGGGTATGCTTGAGACCCCGATGCTGTACGACAGCTATGAGCACGCTCACCGTGCCATGAACGGCAAGACCTTCGAGCTCATCAACAAGGGCTTCCCCGAAAAGTCCGGCCTGCGCATGATCAATGCCTTCCCCTTGGGCTTCCGCCACTTCTACACAAAAAAGCCCGTCAAGAGCATCGACGACATCAAGGGCCTGCGCATGCGCGTGCCCAATATTCCCCTGTACACCAACTTCGCCAAGGAATGCGGCATTTCCGGCCAGGCCATGCCCTTCGCGGAAGTGGTCAGCGCTCTTGACCAGGGCATCATCGACGGCGGCGACAGCCCCTTCTCTGACATCGTGACCAAGAAGATGTACGAGAAATGCCCCCAGATCACCACAACCCGTCACATCCTCGTGATCCATGCTCTGTACATCAACGAGAAGTTCTACCAGAGCCTGCCCGCTGAAGATCGTGCCTGGTTTGACAAGGCCGCCAAGGACAGCGCCGAGGAAGTCTGGGCCAAGGCCGAACAGGTCGACCAGGACGCCATCAAGGAGCTGAAGGCCCACAAGGCCGTCATCAGCGAGCCCTCCAAGGCCCTGCACGACTTCATGTACGAAGCCGGCAAGCGCAGCTGGAGCCTCTTCCTGGATCCCAAGTCCAACAACTACGTTGAGAACGCCCAGGAAATTCTGGACAGCGCGGCGAGCTACCGCTAACATCTGAAAGAGCCGAGGTCCTTTCCCGAAAAGGGAAAGGACCTCATTTTTTAGGGCCCGCGATAAAGAGAACGTACGAGGTTTGCATGAGCAACGATCCCGCCCAAAACAGCTCCGACACCCCGATAAAAAAACAGGGCGAATCCGTCGGCGCATTTCTTTTTCAGCTGTTCTGCGCCGCCATCTTTCTGGGGATGATCGGCCTTGTCTCCTACAATGCCTTTCTGCGCTACGCCTTCGGCGACAGTTTTCCCCCCAGCGAAGAATGGGCGAGATTCCTCTTCATCTACGTCACTTTCTTCGGCGCCATTGAAGCCTTCTACCATCACAAGCACATTTCCGTCGACCTCGTCACGGACAGGCTGCACGGCGTACCCCGCAAAATCGTCGATATCTTCGCCATCCTCGTCAGCATGGCGGCGATGGGCCTTCTTCTCGCCGGCGGCATCCAGCACGTTCTGCAGACGGCCGACACCTATTCCGTCACGACCGACATCAACATGACCTTCATCAATTCGGTGCTGCCCATCTGCGCCGCGGCCGCCATCATCTTCTTCCTGCGCGACCTCGTGAAGCTGCTCCGCACGCCTTCGGAAAAGGTCAATCCGAAGATGTCGCTGGAAGAAAAGATCAACAAGGTTCTGAAGGACATCTAGGGGGACGATCATGGAACTCGCCATCTTTCTCGGAACCCTGTTCTTCTTCATGGCCTTCGGCATACCGCTTGCCATAGTGCTCGTGCTGTGCGCCATCGTCCTCATGGCGCATTCCGGCATGTGGGATTCGATGATCATCCCGAACACAATGATCGACGCGGCCGACAACTATCCGCTCATGGCAATCCCCTTCTTCGTCTTCGCGGGCGAAATCATGGCGGCAGGCGGTCTTTCCAAGCGCGTCGTGGCCCTGGCCCAGCTTCTCGTCGGCAGAATACGCGGCGGTCTGGGCTATGCGGCCATCGTGTCCAGCATCATCTTCGCCGGTCTCATGGGCAGTTCCGTCGGCGAAGCTGCCGCCCTGGGCGGCCTTCTCCTACCCATGATGAAGCAGGTGGGCTATAACGACGGACGCGCCGGCGCCGTTATCGCCTCAGGCGCCATCCTGGGCCCCATCATCCCGCCGAGCACAAACTTCATCATCCTGGGCGCAACGATCAGCGGTCTTTCCATAACGAAGCTCTTCATGATTGGTCTCATGCCCGGCATCTTCATCGGCCTTGCGTTAATGCTGATCTGGTTCTTCATCGTCCGCATTGACAACTACAAGGACACGCACACCTTCACCGCCAAGGAAGTCTTCCACATCGTGAAAGACTCCACACCGGCATTCCTGATGCCCGTGCTCCTGCTCGGCGGCATCCGTTTCGGCGTGTTCACTCCCACCGAGGGCGGCGCTTTCGCGGCGATCTACGCCATCCTGGTCTGCATGCTCTATTACCGTGAGCTTCCCTTGCGTGAACTCATCCGCGTGAGCGCGGTCGCCGCGCGCACGACGGCGGTCGTCATGTTCATCGTCGTAGCCGCCTCGGCAGTCGGCTGGTTCATCACCATCGCGCAGATACCGCAGCATGTCGTCTCGCTCTTCAGCCCGCTCATTGATTCGCCCAAGCTTCTGCTCTGCGCCATCATGCTCTTCCTCTTGGCGATGGGCATGATCATGGATCTGACGCCCAACGTGCTGATTTTCGCCCCTGTGTTTTATCCCCTGATTGAGCAGGCCCACATCGACCCGTACTACTTCGGCCTACTCTTCATCCTGAACCTCGGGATTGGCGTCATCACCCCGCCCGTGGGTACGGTGCTTTACGTCATCAGCGGCATCGGCGAGATAAACTTCGCCAAGCTCGTGAAGAAAATGGCCCCGTTCCTTCTGGTGGAGATCACCATGCTCTTCATCCTTCTGTTCTTCCCCGACCTTTCCCTCACTCCAATGCACTGGCTGATGGGCGAATAGAGAAGGAAGAAAAACGACTGAAAAGCCCCGGGTCTTGCGCCCGGGGCTTTTCAGCATTGCCTTCCGCAGACGAGTGGGATACTGTTCCGACGCATCGAGGAATTGTGACATGGACAGAATTCTTGCGCGCATACTTTCACGCCTCGCCGGCGCAACCGCCGACGCAACGGGTCCCAGCCCGCTTGTCAGCCGGGATGAAGCGGAAGCGATGGCAACGCTCCCGGCTTCATCCAATCTCGATCTCTTCGCAATCGCCGGCACAGTGCGCGCGGCCCGTGCCCCCGCCTTCTTCCGATGCGGCATCGTGAACGCGAAATCCGGCCTCTGCCCGGAGGACTGCGCCTTCTGCGCCCAATCTGCCCGTCACAAGACGGGTGTTGCCGTCTACCCTCTGCTCGACGATACCGCACTGCTGAACCACGCGCGCCTCGCCCATGATCACGGGGCCCAACGCTTCGGCATCGTCACAAGCGGCACGGCCCTACCTGAAAAGGATGTCGACGCCCTTTGCGCGGCAATCGAAAGGATACGGAAAGAGGTCGGCATAGGCATTTGCGGTTCTCTGGGCATGCTCACCCCTGAACGCGCCCGGCGCTTGCGTGATGCCGGCATGACACGCTACCATCACAATCTGGAGACGGCGGAAAGCCATTTTCCGCGCATCTGCACCTCCCACTCCTACACGCAGGACAAGGAAAGCATACTTGCGGCCCAAGATGCCGGCATGGAAACCTGCTGCGGGGGCATATTCGGCCTTGGTGAAAGCCCCCTGCAGCGTGTCGAAATGGCCTTCACCATAGCAGAGCTCAATGTGACGTCGATTCCGCTGAACCTGCTGATAGCCGTTCCCGGCACACGCCTTGAGGGGCAGCCGAAACTCAGGCCGGATGAAGCCCTGCGCGCCATAGCCCTCTTCAGAATCGTGAACCCGGACCGCGACATCCTGATAGCAGGGGGCCGCGAGCATGTGCTCGGGGCATGGCAAAGCTGGCTTTACGCCGCCGGAGCGAACGGCCTCATGGTGGGCGATTATCTCACCGCCTCCGGCTCTGAACTGGAAAACGACGAAACCATGCTCCGAACCTTGGGGCTTGCCTGATGCCCTGCGCTTTCTTCATAACGGGCACGGATACCGACGCGGGAAAAAGCGTTGTCACCGCGGGCCTTTTGCGCGCCCTCGCCGCAAAAGGTGTCCGCGCCCGCGCCGTCAAGCCCGTGCAGACGGGCTGCACGCCCCTGAACGGCCACTGTGAAGCGCCGGATGTCCAGCTGTATCGCAAGGCCGGGGGAGAGGGCAACGTATTGAAATCATTTGTCGCGCCCTGCTCCCCTCACCTGGCCGCGCGCCTTGAGAATGCGCGCCTTGATCTCGCGGAACTCGCGGAAGCCTGCCGCGCCGAGACCGCCGTGGGGGATCTCGTGCTTTTTGAAGGCGCAGGCGGCCTTTACGTGCCCCTCAATGAGCAAGACATGATGCTCGACCTGTTGCGCGAACTCAGGTTGCCGGCGGTTCTCATCATCGCCAACCGGCTCGGCTGCATCAATCATGCCATCCTTTCGCTCAACGCGCTCGAAAACGCCGGCCTTGACGCGGCGGGCATGGTCTTGTGCCGAACGCTGCCACCCGACGCTCCCGACCCGGGCACCACCCCCGAGGCTGAAGCCGCCATCCTAGAAGAGAATTCCCTTTTTCTGAAGGACCTCGCCGAAAAACGGCGGGTTCCCTTTCTGGCGGACATTCCCTTCATCCCGAACTTTTCGCCGGAAGATCCGTCAGCATGGAACCGCCTCGGGGCGATGCTCATGCCGGCCGCGGAACGTCTCCTGCACCTGGCCGCATGCGATGCCGCCGGAAATATCCCTGAATCCGGAATCATTGCCCCCATGCCCCCGCGTGCTCTCTCGGCACGGGAAACTCTCGACTTCGACCGCACCCATCTGTGGCACCCGTACACGTCGGCCCTTGCCCCTCTGCCCGTACGCGAGGTGACAGGCACTTTAGGCACACGCATCTTCCTACGCGGCGGGCGGGAGCTTATTGACGGCATGTCGTCATGGTGGTGCGCCCTGCACGGCTACGGAAACAAGACGCTCGTCAAGGCTGCGCAACGACAGGCGGCGCGCTTTTCCCACGTCATGTTCGGCGGCCTCACGCATGCGCCTGCCGTCGAACTTGGCAGACGCCTCCTTCCCCTTCTGCCGAAGGGCCTCGCGCACATCTTCTATGCGGATTCCGGCTCCGTCGCCGTTGAAGTTGCCATGAAAATGGCCATGCAGTTCTGGCGTTCGCGCGGCAATGCGGAAAAATGCCGCTTCGTCGCCCTGCGCGGTGCCTATCACGGCGACACGATCGGGGCGATGTCGCTCTGCGACCCCGTGACCGGCATGCACACGCTTTTCACGGGCCTCCTCCCCCGGCAGATCTTCGTGGAACGGCCGACCTGCCGTTTTCACGATGCCTATGATCCCCAAAGCTTCACCCCTATGGAACGGACCCTGAGGGAGCATGCCGCCGAGATCGCGGCCGTCGTCGTCGAACCGATCGTCCAGGGCGCCGGCGGCATGTGGTTCTATCACCCGCAGTATCTGCATTCTCTGCGCTGTCTCTGCGACGAGCTGGGCATGCTTCTCATCGCCGATGAAATCGCCACGGGTTTCGGCAGGACGGGCAGGATGTTCGCCTGCGAATGGGCGGGGATCACGCCCGACATACTCTGCATGGGCAAGGCCATGACCGGCGGCATGATGACGTTCTCCGCCGTCGCCGCGACGACGACAACGGCGCGCGGCATATCCTCCGCGCCGCCAGAGAGGGGCGGCGGGCTGTTCATGCACGGTCCGACCTTCATGGCGAACCCCCTGGCCTGCGCCGTCGCCTGCGCGAGCATTGACACGCTGCTCGCCTCGTCCTGGCGTGACAGGGTTTCCGTCATCGAGCATTCCCTCTCCCAAGGGCTTGCCCCGTGCCGCGACCTTCCTGGCGTTGCCGACGTGCGAGTGCTCGGCGCCATCGGCGTCGTCGAGACCGAACAAAGCGTCGATGTCGAGCGCTGGCAGGATTTTTTCGTGGCCTGCGGCGTCTGGATACGCCCGTTTGGGCATACGGTCTATGTCATGCCTCCGCTCATCGCCTCTCCGGCCGATTTGGATCGTCTCACGCAGGCGCTCTGCGCGGCAGTGCGTTCAGCGGCGCGTCACGGCGGCGCGCCGCAAATCGCAGACATTCCCCCGTCCCTGTCTTGAAAATGATTGGCGAACAATGATCCGCTACTCCCTGAAAATGCGCTCAAGCGCCGCATCAAAACACGTTTCCGGATCGGAAAAGATCGTCGAGGCCTCCGATGCTCCACGTTCCATAGCCGACCTGGTCGAACGAGGAATGACCCACCCCCGGGGGCCGGTGGATTTTCTAAGCATCAAGGTTGAACGTCTTCAAGACGAGGAAATCCGCTATCTGGATGCCCTGCCCGTCAGTACGATACAAACGAAAACCAGTCGCGAAGGCAGAGATGCCATGCGTACTTTCCTGCGGAATCTTGGCATCGCCTCGCCGGACAAGGTTCTGCGCGAGCTTGATGCCGCAAGCGGCATGCGGGGGGCGGTGCTGCTTGATGCGGATACGCTGGAGCATCTCGAGCCAGACCACGCCCGTGGCGTGCGCGCGACATGCATGGACAGGGAACGGGAATGCGACGAGCCCCCCTGCAAGTCCAAAAACCATTTCGTCGAGGCCCTTGTCCTCGCGACAAAGGTCGCTCATGCACCGCACATCATAGGCGAACTGTGCATCTCGGACGATCCGGATTACGTTACAGGCTATGCGGCATCGACAGCAGGGTATCGGCGCATCACCTGCGTCAAGGAGAAGGGCAGCGAGAACGGCGGGCGGATTTTTCTCTACCGGGGGGATCATGAGGGCGTTCCAGAGACCATCGACTATCTGGAGAGGCAAGCCGTCATCGTGCGGGGGGTGACGCCACTGAATGCTGACGCCCCGCTTCCCGACAAATGGAAATATCTCCGCGAAACGCTCGACGCCATGCGCTCGCAAGGCCTGTACCGCACCCTTCGACGCATGGATTCCGCGCAATCCTCGGAGGTTCTCTGCGACGGCCGCAAACGCATCATGCTGGCCTCGAACCATTACCTTGACTTCTCTTCGGACGAACGCGTCCGAAGGGCCGCCGTCCAGGCGACGGAAACCTTCGGCGCGGGTTCCGGCGGCTCACGCCTGACGACGGGCAACGGCGTGTGGCACGAACGCCTCGAAAAGGCCCTCGCCGACTTCAAAGCCAGCGAATCGGCCCTTCTCTTCAACACGGGCTACGAAGCCAACCTCGGCGCCATCTCGGCCCTTATGGACAGGAGCTGCGTCATCTTCAGCGATGCGCTGAACCATGCGAGCATCATCGACGGCTGCCGCCTGAGCGGAGCCAGAATCGTCGTCTACCGCCATAACGACATGGAGGACTTGGCCCACGCCTTGCGTCGCACGCCATTCAAAAGAGGGCTCCTCGTCAGCGATGCCGTCTTCAGCATGGGCGGCGACATTCTCGACCTGCCGTCTTTCGTCCGGCTCGCCGAAAAGTACGGTCTGCTCTCCATGGTGGACGAAGCCCATTCCACAGGCGTCATCGGAAAGCATGGGCATGGCATCGTCGAGCATTTCAACGGCCAGGCGCGCCCGGACATCCTCATGGGCACACTCAGCAAATCCCTGGGAGCAGAAGGGGGCTTCATCTGCGGTCGGGAACTGCTCATCAACTATCTGCGCAACAAGTCACGCCCGTTCATCTTCTCAACATCCATGCCCCCAGCCACCGCGGCCTCAAGCCTTAAGGCGCTGGAACTGCTCCAAACCGAACCTGAACGGGTGCGAACTCTGCGCGACAACGTGCGCTTTTTCTGCGAGCGCCTGACGGATGCCGGCCTGCCAACGCATTCTGAAACGGCCATCGTCCCCATAGCCGTCGGAGACGAGAAACGATCTCTCCGCGTGGCGGACGAACTCTGGCGACGGGGAATCGTGCTTTCGGCCATACGCTATCCCACCGTAAGGCGGGGGGAAGCGAGGCTGCGCGCGGCTCTCATGTCGAGCCACACAAAAGCACAGCTCGCCTTTGCCTCAAAAACCATTGCGGACGTTCTCAGGGAACTCTAGGCCATCACATCCAAGCGCACGCCGTCCTTCTTCCGCTCTAAAGGCAGCGAATTTCTTTTTCCCATGAGGGGTTCCACGTCGAACGACCGGCGGGAAAGGCTTGCCCTTGCGGGCATCTCCCTGTATAATGACAAAATCGTCGTTTTTACCATTCCCGCTGCCAGCCAATCCAAACGATCATCCACATCTACGACAGGAGAGCCCCCGTGCTTATCAATCCCAAGATGGAGACATTGCCACGCGACGAGCTTGAAAGCCTTCAACTGCGCCGCCTGCAAAACGTCTGCGCCCGTGTCTACGCAAACGTGCCCTTCTACCGGAAACGCTTCGACGAGGTCGGCATCAAACCCGACGACATCCACTCCCTTGACGATCTGAAACGCCTGCCCTTCACGGAAAAGCAGGATCTTCGCGACAACTTCCCCTTCGGCCTCTGCGCTGTGCCCCGTGAGCACATCACCCGCGTACAGGCTTCAAGCGGCACTACCGGCAAGGCGGTTGCGCTTTCCTACACGCAAAGGGACCTGGATAACTGGAAGGAATGCGCGGCCCGCGGCATGGCCTCTTGCGGCATCACCCGGCAGGACACGGTGCATGTGGCCTACGGCTACGGCCTTTTCACAGGCGGCCTCGGCATGCACGGCGGCGCTGATTACATCGGCGCTATGGTCGTACCGGCAAGCGGCGGCGCCACGCGCCGTCAGGTACACCTCCTGCAGGATTTCGGCTCTACCGTGCTCTGCTGCACGCCAAGTTTCGCCATGCACCTCTATGAGGTCGGCATGGAAGAAGGCATTGATTTCAAAGAACTGCCCCTTCGGCTCGGCATCTTCGGCGCCGAACCGTGGAGCGAGGCCATGCGCCGCGAAATGGAGGAGAAGCTCGGCATCGACGCCATGAACGTCTACGGCCTCTCCGAAATCATGGGCCCCGGCGTCGCCATGGAGTGCATCCATGCAAAACAGGGTCTGCATCTGTGGGAAGACCATTTCATTCCTGAAATCATCGACCCTGTAACCGGTGAGAATTTGCCTGCTGGTGAACAGGGAGAACTCGTCATCACAACCATCACCAAGGAAGGAGTGCCGCTCATCCGTTACCGCACGCGCGATCTGACGAGCATCGACGACACGCCCTGCTCCTGCGGCCGAACCCACGTACGCATCACCCGCATCGCAGGCCGTACGGACGACATGCTCATCATCCGCGGCGTGAACGTCTTCCCACAGCAGATTGAGGAAATACTGATGAGCAGCAAGGGGCTGAGCCCGAATTACCAGCTCATCATCGAACGCGAAAAAGACCTCGACACTCTTGAGGTACGCGTCGAGGTGAACAGCGACCTCTTCGCAGACGAAGTTCGCCGCATCCAGGACCTTGAGAAGAACCTGCAGAAGACCATCAAGGAATATCTGGGCGTCACGACGCGCATCCGCCTCATGGAACCGAACTCGCTGGAACGTTTCAGCGGCAAGGCGCAACGCGTCATAGACAAGCGCAACCTCGCTTAACCCCTTCACTGTCGCCGGAACGTCATGTTTTTCGCATTATTTGCTTGACAGAGGAGAGGTCTATCTATATAAATTTTATTTGCATTGAGCGGGAGTAACTCAGTGGTAGAGTGCAACCTTGCCAAGGTTGAAGTCGCGGGTTCAAATCCCGTCTCCCGCTCCAAAAAAATCGGCGACATAGCCAAGTGGTAAGGCAGAGGTCTGCAAAACCTCGATTCTCCAGTTCAAATCTGGATGTCGCCTCCATAACGCCGTTTCCTTTTCCAGACATACAGGATACCGTGCGGGAGTAACTCAGTGGTAGAGTGCAACCTTGCCAAGGTTGAAGTCGCGGGTTCAAATCCCGTCTCCCGCTCCA
>JAILMX010000220.1 GCA_024692205.1 Desulfovibrio sp.
AATGAAGGTAGGAATCTCCATCTCATCATTGTCGAAGGTGAAATCATTGGCACCAGGGGTGTGCGGATGCTGGCGGCCAGCCCCGCTCAGGGGATATGCCTTTCTCGAATGGCGCTGATAGGCCGGCACATCCTCATTTCCATAACCGTCTGCAACAGGGTATGCGTCAACGTCACTCGCACCACCGCTTGTCTGCATCGGGAAAAGTCTACCCTGAACACGAGGTTCGGGAGAACGACGCACAATCGAGGCGCCTGGTTCACGAGATCGCTCACGCGGCATGGAATGAATTTTCGGCTGCGGCTCTTCCTGCTCGGGCTGTACTACCTGCGTCGGGTCGATGCCGGTGGCAATCACAGTGAGATGCAGCTCGTCACCGATTGTGTTGTCGTAGACGACGCCGAAAATGATATTAGCGTCCTGCGGTGCGGCATTTGAGATGATCTCGCCGATTTCGGCGACCTCGGCGCCTGTGATGTCATCAGAGGCGGTGATGTTGTACATGATGGCGCGGGCGGTCTCCAAGGAGACGTCCTCAAGCAGAGGGCTTGAGATGGCACGCTGAGCAGCCTCGCGCGCGCGGTTCTCGCCGGTTGCGACCCCCGTTCCCATGAGTGCCAAGCCAGATTCGGCCATGACAGTGCGCACATCGGCAAAATCGAGGTTTATCAGGCCTTCCTGGACGATAACGTCGGCTATGCCCTTGACGGCGCAATAGAGCACGTCGTTGGATTTCTGCAACATATCCTTGAAGGAGGCCTTTTTGGGGGCAAAGGTCAGCAGACGATCGTTGGGAATCGTTATCAGGCAGTCCACGTGCTCCTTGAGTTCGGAAAGCCCGGCATCTGCCGCATTCTTGCGCGGCTTGCCTTCAAAGGAGAAAGGCTTCGTCACGACGCCTACGGTCAGTGCGCCCTGCTCCTGTGCGGCCTGCGCTATGACGGATGCCGCGCCCGTGCCGGTACCGCCGCCCATGCCGGCGGTGACGAAGACCATTTCGGCATCGCCTATGGCATCACGGATGGCGTTCACGCTCTCAACGGCGGCCTCATGACCAATCTTTGGGTTTGCCCCTGCGCCGCGGCCGCGGGTCAGCTTTTCACCCAGCTGCAGCTTCGTCGGAGAGGAGTTTTTGCGAAGGGCCTGCATATCCGTGTTCGCGCAAATAAAATCCACCCCTTGCAGATCGGAATCAATCATATGCTGCACGGCGTTCCCTCCGCCGCCGCCCACGCCGAAGACTTTTATCCTCGCCCCGTTGTCATTCATGGGGTAGGAATCTTCAGTATTCTCTTTGTCGAGTACGGTCTCGACGTCATCCATAATAGACTGTGCCATCATGCCTCTCCTCTGTTTGTAACAACTTGCCCGCAAGATTATGAAATCTCGGAAAACCAGCGCTTCACCCTCGCCCACAAGGCCTCCGTGGCACCGGCTTCATTCCGACTGGAAAACGTTTTTATTTCGGCAGCCCTTTCCTTCTCGGCACCAAGACGCAGAAGACCGACTGCCGTTGAAAATTTAGGATTATTGACAACATCCTTCAGACCGCCGACGTCCCGCGGCGAGCCGAGACGTGTCGGCAGGTTGAAAATCTCTTCACCGAGCTCGCGGCATCCGTCGATGAGGGACGTGCCTCCGGTCAGGACAACGCCCGCCCCGATAAGATCCTTATAGCCGGACTGGACGAGCTTTTGGTCGACGAGAGACAGGATCTCTTCCATCCTAGGCTCACAGATCTCGGCCAGCACCTGACGCGAAAGACGCCGGGGCTCACGACCACCGACGCTCGGCACTTCAATGAAATCATCGCCGCGTACGAGATCAGCCCGCGCACAACCATACTTTATCTTGATCTTTTCAGCCGCAGCGACCGGAGTGCGAAGGCCGAAAGCAATGTCGTTTGATAGATTCTGCCCGCCCAGGGCCAGGACGGCTGTGTGTTTTATGGAGCCGTTCGAGAAGATGGCGATGTCGGTAGTACCGCCCCCCAGATCGACAAGGGCCACTCCGAGTTCCTTCTCCTCATCGGTGAGCACGGCCTTCGCCGACGCCAAAGACTCCAAGGCCAACTCCTCGACATCCAGCTGACTGCGGTTGCAGGACCGAATGATGTTCTGCGCCGACGATACAGCCCCGGTCACGATGTGAACCTTGACCTCAAGGCGGACACCGGCCATCCCGAGAGGATCGATGATTCCTCGCTGGTTGTCTACTATGTATTCCTGCGGCAGAATATGAATGACTTCCCGGTCGGCGGGTATGGCGACGGCACGGGCGGCATCAAGGGCGCGATCGATATCGTGCTGGTCGACCTCCCCACCTTTGACGGCTATCACCCCGTGGCTGTTGATCCCCATGACATGGGCGCCAGCTATGCCGACATAGACAGAACGGATATCGCAACCGGCCATGAGCTCCGCATCCCCGATTGCGGAACGGATGGACTGGACGGTCTGCTCGATGTTGACGACGACGCCCTTGCGCAGGCCAGTCGAAACGCTCGTGCCGATACCGACGACATTGACAAGCCCGCCTTCGCCAACTTCGCCGACGACGGCACAGATCTTGGTCGTGCCGATATCAAGACCGACTATGAGCTGGGACTTGTCCATCACGATAACTCCTGCAAATTCTCACACGCCGCCGTTTATCGGCGTATTAAGCACGACCCAAACACTGCCGTTGACGGCATGAACCTCGCGGACATCCTTCAACTCATGTCTTCTGGCGAGATCGCCAATAGCGACTCCGAGCCTTTCGATGTTCCCCTTCCAGTCATCCGTCGCTATGGCAAGGCGCATTTCTCTGTCTTCAAGATAAATCTCGATCCCCTTGGCCGTGCTGACGGACACCTGGGCGATATTGCCGACTTCGACGGGGATGCCCCCCCCCTGTAAATCGCGCAGGATCTGAGTCAGCCACGGCCTCACGGCCTCAGCGCCGGGTTCTATGGCGAGCGTCGGCAAAGAAAGAAAATTCTTGCTTTCCACCGGGGCAATCAGTTCGCCCACCTCGTTGGCATAATACAGAACACCGTCCTTATGCACCCAGAACGAAGGCATACGTTCTTTCAGTCGTATGACGAACCTGTCTGGGAGAAGGCGCTTTACCGAGACCTCTTCAACCCACGGTGTTCTCTTGAGGTTCTGCTCCACGCCAGAGATGCTCACGGCCAGACAGTTGCCACCTTCTTTTATCCCTGCGTATTCCAAAACCATTTCGCGCGTCAGGCGGACGTTGCCCGTCACATCAATATGGCGCGTCTTGAAAAAATCGCTGGTAACGGCATAGTCATACAACCATATAAAACTGTAACCGACAACCCACAGCGAGCCGGCAAGCACCGCCACCACTGCCACCCCGGCGAGAAATTTGCGCAACTTGCCGAAGCTCTTTACAAAATCAGGCAAATGAACTTTCAGCGCAAAAGAAGAACGCTTTTTTGCTGCTTTTTCAACCGGGACCGTTTTTGTCTTTTTGTAGCGATTTCCCTTACTTTTCTTGTTTTTCAAAAGCAACGGCACGGGATTATCCTGACTTCCGGCTCAAGCGTGATATCAAATCTATCACGCACGGTTTCACGGGCTTCGTGCAAAAGATCGAAAGCAGCGCGGGCAGTGCCATGATCCGCATTCACCAAAAAATTAGCATGCATGGAAGAAAAAGCCATGCCGCCGAGCGTTTTTCCACGAAAACCTGCCATCTCCAGCAACTTGCCCGCCGGCATTTCCGGCGAAGGGTTCTTGAAGACGCACCCGGCGCTTTTCGCGGTCACGGGTTGTCTAGATTTTTTTTGGAGAAAGTTGAAACTCATGCGGTTCAAAATGCCATCCCTCGGTGCTTCGGTCAAGCCAAAAATGGCTTCAAGCACCATAAAATTCTCCTCAACCCCAACGAGGGAAAGCTTTCGATAGCCGCAGCGCAATTGATCTGCCCCGATTCGAAGGAGCCCCAAAGAGGAAAAAACGAGTATCCTTTCGATATTACGGCATGTTTCCGAACCGAACGACCCCGCATTCATCGCAACTGCGCCGCCAACGCTTCCGGGGATACCGGTCAGGCCCTCGAGTCCACTCAGGCCCTTTTCCGCACAGAAACGCAAAAGACGCGGCAAGGGTATGCCCGCCCCCGCGCGCACGAGGATCTTTCCGGCATCTGAACCTACGATCTCGGGCCCATGCCGTAATAGGGGACGTATGATCACAAGCGGGAGTTCTTCATCAGCGGCAAGGATGTTGCTCCCCGCCCCGACGATGTACGGCCTTCCTCCGAGCCTTTTCACTCTTTCGGGCAGAGCCTCAAGGTCGGCTTCTCCTTCGAGCGTAAGTTCGGCTATCGCCCTGCCGCCAAGCCGCAAGGTTGTCATGCGGGAAAGAAGTGGAGAAGCTGTCTCACGCAAGGCCGTTCTCCAACCACATGGGCCCGAGGCGCATGATCGAGCCCGCGCCGAGCGTCAGCAAAACATCACCCTCTTTCAGTATGCCCTCCAAGCCTTTCCCCATCTCCTTGATGTCGGAGAAGTAGTGCACAGGCGTCTTTGAGACCTGCCTTATCCCCTGCACGAGGTTCTGCCCCGTTATGCCGGGGATCGGGCTTTCGGATGCGGCATATATTTCCGTCAAGAGCAAGACATCGACCGAATCGAAAACCTTGCAGAAATCACCGAAATGGGCCTGAGTTCGGCTGAATCTGTGCGGCTGGAAGGCAACGACGAGGCGCCTGCCGGGAAACACCCGACGCGCCGTATCGAGCGTCGCCGCGATTTCTGTAGGATGATGGCCGTAGTCGTCAATGATCGTGACCCCGGCTTTCTCCCCTTTGTATTCGAAACGGCGCCCGACCCCCTCGAATCCAGCAAGACCTTTTACGCAATCCTCAAAGGCGATGTCCGCTTCAAGGGATGCCCCGATCGCGCCAAGGGCGTTTAGTATATTGTGCGTACCCGGCTGCGGCAAACGAGCCACGCCAAGTTTTTTATCCTTTTGCCACACCTCGAATTCATTGACCCTGCCCGTTTCGATGGGCACCGCGCGCAGATCGTTTTCCGCCCCGAAACCATACGTCATGACAGGCCGCTTAACCTTGGGCAACAGTGCCCTGATGCCGTCGTTATCGCCGCAGACGACGTTCACGCCGTAGAACGGCACCTTGTTCATATACTTAACAAAGGCATCGTTAATCGCATCCCGCGTACCGTAATGATCAAGATGATCCTCATCGACATTCGTCACGACGTTAATGACGGGGAAGAGGCAGAGGAAAGAGCCGTCGGATTCATCCGCTTCGGCTATCAGATAATCGCCATGGCCCAAGTGGGCGTTCGTGCCGTAGGCATTAAGACGCCCACCGATGATAACCGTTGGGTCAAGTCCCGCTGTGTCGAATATTGAAGCCGTGAGTGAGGTCGTCGTTGTCTTGCCGTGCGTTCCGGCGATGGCGACACCGGTTCTCAGACGCATGAGCTCCGCGAGCATCTCCGCCCGGGGAATAATGGCGAGATTGCGCCTGCGCGCCTCGACTATCTCGGGATTGCTGTCGGCTATGGCAGTCGATTTGACGACGACCTGCACCTCGGGAATGTTCTCGGCCGCATGACCTATCGTAATCTTCGCTCCAAGATCGCGAAGATGCCTGACCGTCGCCGATTCGTTCATGTCCGATCCGGAAACCTCATAGCCCAGGTTCAGCAAGACTTCAGCTATGCCGCACATCCCCGCGCCGCCGATGCCGATCATATGGATCTGTCGTATCTTGTTTTTCATGATGCCTCACTTTAGAATATCTCTAAATCCGCTACGCGCAGAGCATCTCTGCATAGAGAGGATTCTCATGCAACGTGATCGAGCATATCTTCAATACACAGAACGACCCTGTCCGCTGCGTCTGGACGGGCTACGGCAATTGCCGCGGCAGCCATGGCCTCGCGCCTGCTGCCGTCCGTAAGCATTTCTCCTAAGATGGACATAGCCGTATGCAGTTCCCGCTCAGATACAAGACGCGCGGCTCCCGCTTTTTCCATGACGAGGGCATTCTTCGTCTGGTGGTCGTGTATGGCGTAGGGAAAAGGGACGAGCATCGCCGGAAGTCCCGCCACACAAAGTTCGGCAACAGAACTCGCCCCGGCCCGACACAGAGCGAAATCCGCCCAAGAATAGGCCGCAGCCATGTCATCAATGAAGCCGTGCACGCAAGAGGGATTGAAACCTGCCGACACATACGCCGCGCGCACATTCCCCTCATCCTTCAAGCCCGTTTGATGAAGGATTTCGACACCCGCCGCTTTCAGGTAGGGCAGTTGACCGACAACGAAGGTATTCACGGCATGGGCCCCCAGGGAACCGCCTAGCACGAGCAGTCTGCGCGTGCCCTTGTTCCGTGAATTTCTGCCCCTTTCAATCACAGCTTTCCGCACAGGATTGCCGGTAACGACGCATTTGCCTTTGGGAAAGCCCTGTGTTCCCTCAAGCGACACACATATCTTCCTCGCGAATCGACCCATTATGCGGTTGCTTGTGCCGGCCACGGCGTTCTGTTCATGCAGTAAGCTGGGGATGCCGAGCATACGTGCCGCAAAAAGAGGGGCAAAGGCGGCATAACTGCCGAAACCGATAACGGCCTGAGGCCTGAATTTTCGTATGAGAGAAACAGCACTGCATATCGCGCCGCACATGCGCAAGCCTGCGCCAAAGGCCCGCATTCCCCTGCCGAGAAAACCCCGCACGGGCAGGCCAACGAAAGGGATTCCCGCACGAGCAGCGAGCGTCTTCTCCTGCCCATAGCGCGAGCCTATGAAGAAAAGCTCGATTGCAGGATGCTTTCGTCTCAAGGCTTCAGCCACGGCAAGTGCGGGGAAGATATGTCCCCCGGTCCCGCCGGTCGTGAGGACTATTTTTTCCATGAAATGGCCGTCCTCGAAAAATTCATGAGCAGACCGATGCAGAGCATGGTTGCGAGCAGATTGCTGCCACCGTAACTCAATAGTGGCATGGGCACCCCTTTGGGCGGGGCTACCCCCATGACGACGGCGAGATTCATGGCCGCACCGATGGCGATGATCGCCGTTATGCCGAATGCGGAGAAACGATCCCGCAGATTTGTCTGCCCCATGATGATCCTGTAGCAGCGCCAAAACATCAGGGCGAAAAGCACCATGACAACGGTCATGCCGACAAGACCCGTCTCCTCCGCTAGAACTGCCATGATGAAATCGTTGTGGGCCTCGGGCAGGTAGAACATCTTCTGCTTGCTCGCGCCGATGCCCACACCGAAAAAGCTGCCCGAGCCGATGGCGAGCAACGATTGCACCAGCTGATAGCCGGTGTTGTTCGCGTCCTGAAACGGGTCAATGAAGGCGGTGAGGCGCCGCATGCGGTACGGCGCGGCGACGGCGAGCATGGCCAGCCCCGCAGCGACGCAGGCGAGGGTAATGAGAAGATAGAGAAAACGAGTCCCCCCAGCAATGCACATGAAGAAAAGTATGCCAGACAGCACAACCGCACTGCCAAAATCAGGCTGCAGCAACAGGAGAAAGCAGAAAAGCCCCGTCACGGCGAAAGGCGGGATGACCCCCCGGCTGAAAGTCTTAACAAGATCCTGCTTGGCACTCATGAAATAGGCGAGATACAGCGCGAGCGCTATCTTGACGAATTCCATAGGCTGTATCGAGAAAAAGCCCAGATTGATCCATCTGCGGGCACCATTGATGCTGTGCGACAGGGGCGAGAGCGTCAGCAGAAGAAGCAAAAGCGCGAAGAAGAGTCCGGGGTACTGAAGGTTGTACAGCCATTCGCGGGGCAAAAGAGCCGCCCCCCATAGGGCTAGGCCCCCCAAGCAGGCAAAAAATATCTGCCTTTTGAAAAAGTAGTATTTGTCGCCGTTGACCTGTTCAGCGACGATGCCGCTCGCCGAAAGCACCATGACGAGCCCTATGGCGAGCAGTGAGAGCATGATAGTGAAGAGCCACCAGTCGAACGCCCCGGGCTTCTTTTCTGAGGGTATGGCACCATGGTTTTCCAAAGCGCCCTGGTGTGCCCCGCCCTTCACGGGGACGGCTCCCTTCACCAGATCGGTCCGCTTCATACAAGTCTCCCGACTATTGCCTTGAAGTCATTGCCGCGTGCCACATAATTCTTATACAGGTCGAAACTTGAGGTCGCCGGTGCGAGCAGGATAACGTCGCCGGGCATCGCGCTTTCGGCGAGCTTATGCACTGCCCCTTCCATCGTTGCATACCAGCTAATGGGCACAACACCCTTCCACGCGCCTTCAAAATGTTCTCGACTCGCGCCGAAGAGGGCCACCTCGCGTACTTTCGCGCGAACGAGAGGGATTAGGGCTTCAAGGTTACCTCCCTTGAACTTGCCGCCGCACAAAAGCCGTACGGGCCTTTCAAAAGCCTTGAGCGCCACTTCAAGGGCAGCGACTGTCGTGCATTTCGAGTCGTTGACGTAGAGGACCCCCTTGTGTTCGCGCACCTTCTCCAAGCGGTTCGGCAAAGGCTTGAAATCGGCAACAGCACGGGCGGCGTTCTCCCGGCTCACCCCGAAGAACCTGCAAGCCTGCCATGCGGCCTCAGCATTAAAGAGATTGTGGCCTCCGAGAAGCCCGCAGCGAGAAAAAGTACCTTCCGTTCCGTCTATCCAGACCGTTCTCGCCTTCAGGCCGTAGGTAGCCGCGACAGGCTCAAGATCGCGCCCGATCACGGCAAGGTCGTTCTCGTCCTGACAGCGAAAGAGACGAAACTTAGCTTCCGTATATTCGGCCATGTCCTTGTGGTAATCGAGATGGTTCGGGCTGATGTTCAGAAGAATGGCCGCCCTCGGACAGAAGGTGGAGCAGGCCTGCAACTGAAAACTCGAGATTTCGATGACGAGTGCGTCGGCCTTGCGGCCGGAAAGCACATATTCCGAAAGAGGGGTGCCGATATTGCCGCCCAAAAAGACGCTGTAGCCCTGCGCCTGCAGCATGGAGGCAGCAAGTGAGGCTGTGGTCGTCTTGCCACTGGTTCCCGTCACAGCGATGACGGGCTCGGCGTCCAGATAGCGCCAAGCGAGCTCCATTTCGGCGATGATTTCCGGTGTGAAATTCCCCGACGGCATATACGCGGCGAGGCTAATGACGGGCATGCCGGGACTGGGAACGACGAATGCCGCGCCCGTGAAATCCTTGGCCGAATGTTCGCCCAGACGCACTTCGACACCTTTGGATTGTAGTGCGGAGATTTCTTCAGGCGCAAGAGCTCCAGGGTTCTTTTCAAGCAGCCGCACACGGGCTTTCTGTCGCAGAAGAAGCTCAGTGGCGGCACGCCCAGAACGCCCTGCCCCCACAACGATGACAAGATCCCCCTCTTTGACGCGTCTCCCCCGAGATATATCCAATGTCATCCCAACATTCCCTGCTTTACCGCAATTTCAAGACAGACAAGGCGAAAAGTCCCAGCAACACAGATGTTATCCAAAAGCGGATGATAATCTTCGATTCCGGTATACCCTTCAGTTCAAAATGGTGGTGCAGCGGTGCCATCCTGAAAATACGCTTGCCGCCCGTCCAACGGAAATAGCTGACCTGCAGGATGACGGAAAGCGTCTCAACAACGAACAGACCGCCTACGACGGCAAGAATCAGCTCCTGCTTGCATAAAAGCGCCAGATAGCCGAGCAGGCCACCTATTGAAAGCGATCCCACATCCCCCATGAAAACCTGAGCGGGATAAGCGTTGAACCAGAGAAAACCGAGGCCCGAGCCGATAAGCGCCGCGCAGAGCACGGTTACTTCACCGACGCCTGGCATAAAGGGAACAAGAAGGTAGTCCGCAAAGCGGGCATGGCCTGTAACATAGATGAAGATGGAATAAACTATCGCCGCCACGATGGTCGGCCCAATGGCAAGACCGTCCAAACCGTCCGTCAGATTGACGGCGTTCGACGCAGCTATCATAACGAAGACACCGAAGGGCAGGTAGAGCATGCCGAGGTCAAAAACCGCCCCTTTAAAGAAGGGAACGTACAGATTGCTCGTGAAGGTTGGGTTGTGAATGAGCAGCCACATGGCCACGCAGGCGATGGCTATCTGCCCGGCTAGTTTGGCTCTCGGCGATATGCCCTTGTTCTGGTGATGCCTGAGCTTCGTCAGGTCATCCCACAACCCCACCATGCCGAAACCGACGAAGACGAGCATGGCCTGCCAGATGTACATGTTCGTCAGATCAGCCCACAGAAGGATGCTCACCCCAAGAGAAAGGAGCATGAGCAGTCCTCCCATGGTAGGCGTTCCGGCCTTTGACGCATGGGATGCCACATCATCCAGGATGTACTGGCCGCATTTGAGCCTGTGCAGCCAGCTGATGAATCTCGGACCGATGAGAATGCTTATGAGAAGCGCTGTTATGAGCGCTGCCATAGAACGGAAGGTGATATAGCGAAAGACATTAAAGGCTGACCACTGGGACGCGAGCGGCGCAAGAAGATTATAGAACATTGCCGCCGTCTCCCTCGATGCCCGAAAAGACTTCGAGCACACTCTCCAATCTGTTTGAACGCGATCCCTTGAAAAGAATGAGGCCCTCCCCCCGATTCATCGCAGACGCGCAAAAGCTTCTCCACCCCTCGCGAAAATCCTTTTTGCCCTCTATGGTGAACCAGGGGCCTGCGTAGCCTGCGGCATCGAGACCGGCGCGCACTGCCTCGGCACGCCCCCCCTTCCAGAAGATTGCGGCCGGCGAAACCTTTGCGGCATCTCTGCCGAGCTGACTGTGCAGTTGAGCGGATTGTTTCCCCAGTTCGCCCATCTCGCCAAGTACGAGCACGAGGGGCATCTCCCCTGCCCTGTCCCGTGCCGTTTCAAGCATGCGCCGCATGGAAAGGGGATTGGCGTTGTAGGTGTCGTCCATGACGATCCAGCCACCGCGACGCTCCATGCGGCAACGCTGGGGGAGAGCCGCGACCTTGCGAAGGCCCGCGAGTATCTCCTCCGTGTCAAGATCGAGAAGATCTGCGCACGCGGCGGCCGCTATGCAGTCTTCAGCCCCGGAGGTTCCGAGGAACGGGGCCTCGGCTCGGCAGGTCTTTCCGGCAAGGCACAGTTCGTAACGACCGTTGCCGCTTTCCGCATCCCGGCCGAGATAGCGCGCGAAATAGGCGGAATTGCCCGCCACGCCCTCATGGGCGCTAAAGAAATGCAAGGGTACGTGCGTACCCACAGCCTTCCACACAAGTTCAGGGTAATCAGCACTGACTAGTCCGAAGCCTTCGGGAGCCAGATGATTCAGAAGACGTGTCTTGTGCCAGGCCACACCCATGTCTCCCAGCCCCTCGGTATGCGCGTCGCCTACGTTCACGATCAGGCCTATGTCAGGGCGCAGTATCCCCGCAAGCTCGTCCATGTCGCCGGGGTGGCTGATGCCTACCTCAAAGACCCAGAAATCCTCATCTCCGTCGGCATCCAGCACGGCACAGGGCATGCCTATCTGATTGTTGTGGTTCAGGGGGTTGCAGACCGTCTTGCCGTGCAAGGAAAGAATGCTGTAGAGCGTCTCCTTGACCGTCGTCTTGCCGCAAGAGCCCGTGACGCAGACAACCTTTGCCCGAGTGCGCTCTCGCCAGCAGGCGGCAAGCTTGCCCAAGGCAAGTACTGTGTCCCTGACGACGAGCAGCGGAACCGGGATATCCGGAAGCTCCCGCGTGGCCAGAACGATTGATGCACCCTTTTCCACTGCGGCGGCGGCAAAGTCATGGCCGTCCACATGCTCACCCGCTATGCAGACAAAAAGCGATTCTGGGGTGACTTCCCGACTGTCCGTCACAGCGCGGCGGGCAACGGTTCGCCGAACTTCACCAGCCGTATTCTCCGGCAGCTCCACCCCGAGGCAGGCAGCCATCTCCTCAAAGGTCAATCGCAATGCAACAACTCCCGCAACACTTCCTGATCGCTGTAGTGGTGTTTTACGCCCTGCACAATCTGATAATCCTCGTGCCCCTTTCCGGCTATGAGTAACGCATCGCCGTCCTTCATTATCGAAAGGGCCTTTTCCGTGGCCGAGTGCCTATCAGGCTCCACGATGAGCTCTCGCGCTGCCCCCAGACCGGGCAGGACATCGTCTATTATTGCTATGGGATCTTCAAATCGAGGATTGTCCGAGGTTAGCACAGCTACATCCGAATACGCCGCCACGGCCTCGCCCATGAGCGGGCGTTTGCTCCTGTCCCTGTTGCCGCCGCAGCCGAAAACGGTGATGATACGTTTGAATCCGGCAGTCCTCAAGGATTTTAGAACGTTAACGAGGGCATCGGGAGTATGGGCGTAATCGACGAAGACATGCCGACCCTGCGGGTTAGCAATCTTCTCCAACCGCCCGCAGACGCCGGTGAAACCGCTGAGAATTTCTAGGGACGCCGGTTCCACACCGATTTCCAAGGCGAGCGCCTGCACCAGAAGCAGGTTCGACGCGTTGAAAGCGCCGACCAGGGGCGAATGGAGTCTCCATTCCTTCTCGCCATAGTGCATGCGCAGACGGCAGCCGTCGGTATCCGCCGAAAGAAGTTCGCCGTACAAATGACGCCTCTGCCCGAATTCCTGATTCCGACCAAAGGCCAAGGCATCCGGGCAGAGTTCCAGAAGGCGCCTGCCCCACGGATCATCCGCATTGATTACCTTAACCTTGTCTATCTTGGGCTGCTCAAGGAACAGCTTGGCCTTCACCGTGAAATAGTTCTCCATGTTCTCATGAAAATCGAGGTGGTCCTGCGTCAGATTTGTGAAAGCAGCACCTGCGAAGGGGATGCCGCCTACCCTCTGCTGCGCGAGAGAGTGGGACGACACCTCCATGACCGCGATATCGCATCCCGCGGCCGCCATCTCCCCAAGCATCCTGTGCAGACTTAAGGGATCCGGCGTCGTCAGGGGTGAAGGCTCAGAATGGCCGGGCCATCTGTAGGTGACCGTGCCGATAACGCCGACCTTGTGCCCCAGCCCCGTAAGAAGCCGCTCAAGCAGATAGGTGCAGGTTGTCTTGCCGTTCGTGCCCGTGATGCCCAAGACCTTCAGAGGCAGATTCCCCGTATCCCATCTGGCCTCAGCCAAACGCCAGAGAGCTTCTCGAGGGTCGGGATGCAGCACAAAGATCTCGCCGGGCAGCTGTATGCATTCCTCTGGAACGCTCTTGCACACGACGTGCATGGCGCCCCCTTCAAGGGCCTGTCGGATGTATTTCGCACCGTCTTCCGTCACACCGGGAACGGCCACGAAAATGTCGCCGGCGCGTACCTTGCGGGAATCGCTACACACATTGCGCTTACGCTCTCTGCATGTCATAAGAAGGCTTTCAAAATCACGCTGCATGATCTATCTCTCCGAAAGCCAAAGGATATAATCGGTTTTCCCCGCGCCTTCATCGGGCCATGTGCTCCCAGCCGGCGGGCTTTGCCGCACGACGCGGCTGCCGTTGCCTTTCACTTCCGGCACGATGCCGGCACGGGCGAACATCTCGACGGCGTTGCGCACCGACTTGCCCATCACGTCAGGCACGCGGCTGCCCGCCTTGCTCAACTGACCGGCCAGATCCATCTTGACAGTGGCTTTCTTGCCAAGAGAGAGTACAATCTCGTCAAGATAGTCTGCGGAAAGACCCGCTAGCTTAAGGCCGCGGCCATGGTGCTTGTTCGCCGCCTCCGCCTGGGCGGGGATCTTCTGCATCGGGGCGGGCTCACTGCCAAGCCGAGTCGCGCCGGCATAGGCCATGGTCTTGCCCGCTATCTCGCTGAAGACCGGAGCCGCGACAACGCCACCAAACTGATTGTTCGTAGGCTCATCGACCATAACGAGAATGAGGAATCGGGGGTTTCTGGCCGGCAAAAACCCGACGAAGGATGCGAGGCGCTTGCTGCCGTAAGTACGAGATTTGCGGTCGGCCTTCTGGGCCGTTCCGGTCTTGCCCGCCACCTCCACACCGTCGACGCGGGCTCGCCGTCCGGTGCCGTCCTTCTCCTCCACGACGTCGCGCATCATGTCCATGACGATGCGCGTCGTCTTCTCGCTAAAGACTCGTGTGTGCGGCTCGTCGACCGGTGGTGCCTCACGCACGAGACGCAGGGGCTTGTAAATCCCGCCGTTCAAAAGCGTCAGATAGGCCTGAGTCATTTGTAGGCCCGTCACCGATATGCTCTGTCCGAACGAGGTAGCCATGATGTCGATGGTGCTCCAATCTTTCGGCGCCCGTAGGATGCCGCGGCTTTCGCTCACCGGCACGACCGTGCGGGAACCGAAGCCGAGATCCTGCAGATACTTGTGGAAACGCGGCACGCCGAGACTCAAACCGATCTTGGCCATGCCGATGTTGGAGGAATACCGCAAAACCTTGCTCGCGGGCAGAACACCCTGCCGCGACGTGTCGCGTATGGTGAAGTTTTTGTTGCTCCATCGCCCTCTTTCACAATCGATCAGGGTGTTCGCGCCGACCTTCTTCTCCTGAAGAGCCGCCGCCATGACGAAGGGTTTGAAGGTGGAGCCGGGCTCCAAGGCATCCGCCGCCAAGCGGTTCCTGTAGATCAGGGAGGTGTAATCCTTGTAGGAATTGGGGTTGAAGAAGGGGTACTGCGCCCAGGCGAGTATGTCCCCGCTTTCCACATCAACCACTATGGCCCCTCCCCATCTCGCGTCATACTGGCGCACTGTGCGGGCTATGGCCTCTTCGGCAATAAACTGCAGCTGCACGTCAAGCGTCAGCGTCAAATCCTCTCCCTGCGGTTCGCTCTGCCCTTCTCTATGCATATAGAAACGGCGTCCTGTGGCGTCGCGCTGAACGACCTGACGCGTCGGGGGGCACCCCAAGCGCTCGTCCATGGAACTTTCGATGCCCTCCAGGCCCTTGTCGTCCAAACCAACGAAACCGAGCACCTGCCCCGCCATGTGCTTGAAAGGATACACCCGGTCGTATTCCTTCGTAAGACCGATGCCGGCGAGGCCGCTTTCCTGTATGCGTGAGGCTGAAAAATCGTCTATCTTTCGCTTGAGCCAAATAAAACGCCGTTTCGTTGTCGAGAGCTGATTATAGAGCTTCTGCGGCTCCATTCCGAGAATCGGGCCGAGCGTGTTCGCCACCTGCAGGGGATCACGAATGTCATGGGGTCTCGCGTATACCGAACGCGCTTCAATGCTGCTCGCCAGTACCTGCCCGTTTCGGTCGAGTATCATCCCACGGCGTCCTGTGACGAGCTCCGTAGCCATATGCTGGCGCTGCGCGCGCATGGAAAGGTGTGGCCCCTCCACTATCTGAAGGTACCAAGCCCTAGCCCAAAGCCCACACCAGATGAGGCAAAACAAAAAAACGACGAACTGTATGCGCATCCTTTCCCAGTCAAGGCGTGCAAAGAAACCTGTGGTTTTTGAGGTGTTCCCTTCGCTCTTTTCCTGCACATGGATCTTCGCTGGGACGGCAGACGTCTTGTATTCGGTCTTCTTTCGCTTACGCGTGAAAAAAAACGACATGGCTCATCCTAATGCAGATTCATCTGACGTATCTGGCCCGTTTTCGGCTCATGCATACCGTATTCAGCCGCCTTGCGCCGCAGTTCATAAGGGGAAAGCAGACGCTCCTTTTCGACCTCAAGCTTCGCCAGATGCGCCCGGCGTTCCCGAATCTCGGTCTGGGCCCTGTTGATGAAAAAGGTCGTGTCCATCCTCTCGATGTTTGTCCACACTTGCACAAGCCCCATAACCATAAGCGAGAGGATACCGAGCACAATGCCCAAAAGCCAGCCTCTACCCCCCTGCCCACCCTTCTTGGTGCGACGACGCGATATCATTGAGCTGCCTCAGCGATCTTCTCGATGGCACGCAACTTCGCACTTGAGGCGCGGGGGTTCGCAGCGAGCTCGCATTGTTCCGCCCGTATGGGTTTTTTATTCAAAAGCCTAACTTCTGGCTGATGCTGGCAGACACATACGGGCAGGTGCGCCGGACAGCGGCAGCCCTCCGCCCAATGACGCATGACCCGCTTTACCATCCTGTCCTCAAGAGAATGGAAGGTGATGACGACGAAGCGCCCGCCGCACGGCAGCCACGAGAGGATGCCGCTCAAAAATCTCTCAAGTTCGCCGAGCTCATCATTAACGGTCATGCGTAAGGCTTGGAAGGTTCGCGTGGCGGGGTGTCGCCTTGCTTTGGCCCGCCACGAAGCTGGATAGGCCTTTTCCACGAGAGCGGCGAGTTCCGTTGTGGTGTCAATGGAGGCCCGGGCACGAGCGTCCACGATGGCCCGGGCTATGCGCGCGGCCTGAGGTTCCTCGCCCAAGGTCGCTATGCACTCGCGCAGGCGAGATACGTCCCACGTATTGACGAGATCCCAAGCGCTCGGGCCCGAAGAATAACGATCCATGCGCATGTCAAGCCTAGCGTCGCCGTTAAAGCTGAAGCCGCGGGCGTCATCATCGAGCTGCATGGAGGAGACCCCAATGTCGAGCAACACACCGTCCACATTTTCCCAGCCGAGTCCCCCGAGACAATCGGCGAACTCGCTGTAACGAGCATGGAAAAGGTGTGCCCGCTCCCCATACGGGCTTAACCGTTCTGCCGCGATCTCAAGCGCGCGCTTGTCTCGGTCTATGCCGCACAGCTCGCAATCAGCCGCGTTCAATATGGCCGACGAATGCCCGCCGAGCCCCACGGTGCCGTCGAGGTAGCGGCCGCCGTCTCTCGGCGAAAGCGCATCCAAAGTCTCCTTAAGAAGCACGGGAGTATGCGCAAAGCATTCCGTATCGACCATGATCCACTTTGCCTACAACGATATCTGCAGGCCGGTCTTTTCCAGTTCACCGGATATGTCGTCGACCTGAAGCTCGTCAAAACGCCTCTGGTCCCATATCTCGAACTTATCGCCCATGCCGACGAGCATGACGTCCTTTTCTATACCGACCTCCCGCATGAGGGGCTGGGGTATGCGTATTCTGCCTTGAGCGTCGGGCGAAAGGTACTGAGCAAGACCCAACACCTTGGATTTGAAGTGGGAAAGCTTCACCGAGAACACGGGAACACGGGCAAGCTGCTCGGATATCTGTTCCCACTGGGCGGGCAGATAGGCCACGAGGCGTCCGTAGAAGGCCGTCAGCCAAAAAGCGCAGCCCCCCTCGTCGCCGCGTGCCTTTTCCAAGCTTTCGCGGTACTCGGGGGGAAGCATCAGGCGCCCTTTGACGTCCAGGCTTCGCGCATGAGGGCTGACGAACAATCTTCGCACTGAATCCCACCTACTAGGCAATACTTACCACTTCTTCCCACTTATGCCCCTCCAAGCGCCACCTGTCAAGAGGAGTCCCCGCGATTGATTCTTGTCATCACTTGACCTCGTAGGGAAAAAAAGGCAAAATTTTTTATAATTCTGTATTGAATCACGAATAGTTGAAGACATCGACCGCAATTAAAGGGGAAAAGTCAATGAGGACAAAAATCGTCACGACCATAGGCCCGGCTTCCAACACCAAAGAGAAGCTCATGGCTCTCGCTTTTGCCGGCGTCAGCGTTTTCCGTCTTAACTTTTCCCACGGCTCCGCAGAGGATTTCATCCAGATCATCGGCTACATTCGCGAGGTCGAGAAAGAACTTGAGAAATCTATAACCATCATGCAGGACCTTTCCGGCCCCAAGATCCGCCTCGGAGTTATCCCTGACAAGGGCATACAGGTGACGAAGGGCATGCAGCTCTTGCTTGGGCCTGAGGCGAACCGTACTGACGAGTCGCCCTATCTGCCTTTCGACCATGAGGAGATCTTGAGCAGCCTTGAACCGGGCGATTTGATGGTTCTCGCCGATGGTGGTCTGCAGTTTCGGGTGAAAAAATGCCGCTCCTCCGTCCTCGTCCAGATTGAGGCCGAGAACTCCGGTCTCATCACCTCGCGCAAGGGTCTCGCCCTGCCCGGCAAGGCCACCAAGGTCAGGGCCCTCACCGAAAAGGACAAACACGATCTCGCGGCTGGCTTGAAATTGGGCGTCGACGCCGTAGCTATATCCTATGTGCAGACCGCCGACGACGTACGCGAAGCCAAGGCCCTCATCGCTGCCTCCGGCCGCAAGGTACCTGTCGTCGTCAAGCTT
>JAILMX010000241.1 GCA_024692205.1 Desulfovibrio sp.
CACTTGTCGGCGACGGCTATCTGCGCCTGCCGCTCCTGCGCCTGCGCGAGCGCCTGGGGCTTGCGGACGTCATTGAAATGCCCGGCTTTCTGCCGCACGACAAAATTCCCGGCTACTTCAGATCCAACGACCTGCTCGTCATGCCCTGCATCATCCAGAACGGCGACGGCAACCGGGACGGCATACCGAACGTCATCATGGAGGCCCTATCGCAGTGCATGCCCGTGGTGGCGACCGACGTCTGCGGCATTGCGGAGGTCGTCCGCGACGGCGAGACCGGCCTGCTCGTTCCGCAGCACGACCCCGCCGCGCTGGCCCGCGCCGTGCGGCGCATGTCGGCGGACAGGGAGAAAGCCCTTGCCATGGCCCGCGCGGGCCGCGAGCTCGTGCTCGGCATGTTCGACGAGGAAAAGAACAACGCGGCATTGCGGGAAATGTATCTCTCCGCCGCCGGCGGGGAGGGGGGGCAGCATGCCTAGGACGATATACCTGGCCGTCAGTCTGGACGTGGAGGAGGAGGGCCTTTTTTGCGGCGTCTATGCGCGGCGCGGAGCCGGGGTGTCGAACACCCGCTTTCTGACGCGCCTTGCCCCTCTTCTTGAGCGGGGCGTGCGCCCCACGCTTTTCTGCGCGCACTCCGTCCTCGCCGATGCCGGCTCGCGCCGCATCCTCGAGGTCCTACGCGACCGCCACGGCGCAGAGATCGGCGCGCATCTCCACCACTGGAACACCCCGCCCCTTGAACTTTCGGGCGACGGAAGCGCTCTGCCCGACAGCACGGACAGCGTTCCCTCGTGCGTCCTGCCCGAAGCGCTCTTCGCGGCAAAACTCAAAACGCTTTTCGATGCGGCCCGGGACTTTCAGGGGCAGGCCGTCACCTCCTTCCGCATGGGCCGTTGGGATCTGCACAAAAAGCACTGGCCGCTTCTGGCAAAGGCCGGCGTGCTTACGGACGCTTCGGTGCGCCCCCTGCACGGCAAGGGCCCCGGCTCGACCCTGCCCGACCACTTCGACGCGCCTTCCGATCCCTATTGGATACCCGTCGGGGGCGGGCACATCTTCGAGGCGCCGCTCACGGTGACGCCCCTGCTCACGGGCGTATGCGGCGGTCTGACCGCCCTTGCGGGCGGCTCCGGCCGCACGGGCCGCATCGCCCGCCGCCTGCAGGCGAACACTCACTGCTGGGGGGCGCTCGCGCTTCTGCCAGCCTATCACCCGCTCGCCGCCATGAAGGCCGTGACGCGGCTCTTCGCCGCACGGGGCGGCAGGCTGCTCTCGCTCACCTGGCATTCTTCGGAAATGGCCCCGGGCGCCACGCCGCACCTGCCCGATGACACGGCCGTCCGGAAACTGCTCGACAAGGTGACCGCCTATGTGGACTGGCTCAACCGCCGTTTCGACATACGCTGCCTGCCCATGAACGAATTGCGCAACGCGCTGGGCGGCAGCGCCCCCCTCCTCACCTGTGAGACCGGCGACTGGACGACGGCCCCCGGGAAAGGCGCCCCGCAATGAACGGAAGGAAAAAAGCCATGCCCGACGCCGACGCCATGCAGGGACGGGAACTGCCTGCGGGTCTGCCGCATGTCGCCTGCATCCTTCTGTGGTACCCGCTCTTCACGCAACCCTTCATCTTCCGCGAGATAGAGGAACTGAAAGAGCGCCTGCCCCTTTCCGTTTACAGCCTCTACGGACGGAACACGCGCCACTGCTCGGCGGAGATGCTGGCGCAGGCCGATTGCGTCCGCACCTTAGGCGTGAAAGCCCTGCCCGGCATCCTCGGCGAAATGCTCTGCCAGATGCTGACCCATCCCCTGCGCTTCTGCAGGCTCGCGGCGCGCTCGCTCTTCCGCCGCTGGCCGAGCCTTGAGGTTTTCGGGGAGAACTTTTGGGCATTCGCCTGCGGCCTCTCCCTCGGCCGCCTTCTGAAGGACGCGGGTTTCGACCTGATCTACGCCCCATGGCCGCGCGGCACGGCGACGGCCGCCTGGGTGGCCTCGACCCTCTCGGGCATACCCTTCGCCCTAACGGCGCGTGGCGACAACCTCGCCCCGGCCGATCCCGATCTGACCGACAAGATGCGCGCGGCCCTCTTCATCCGCGCGAACAACGCCGCGGACAGAAAACGGATCGAGGACTTCGACGGCGCCGACGCGCAGGGCCGCACCGAACTCGTCTACAACAGCCTCAC
>JAILMX010000055.1 GCA_024692205.1 Desulfovibrio sp.
GCGTTTCATGCGATGTGGGACAATTTTCCCGAGCCGGTGACCATAACGCAGAAAAGCAGGGAAATGATTGCCGTGAACAGAGCGGCGGAGCAGCTGGGCCTGAAGCCGGGCATACGATGCTCCTCCATCGGCAAGCCGGAAGACCACAGGGGATGCCTCTGCAACAAGGCGATTGACACACACCAGGCAATCGGCGTTTCCTATGAGGGGCCGTTCGGCAGGGCATACGGATACTGGATTCCTGTCTCCGGACGTCCAGACTGGATTATCCATTTCGGCGTAGGCCGAACCTGCAGGTACGAGACGCTTAACCGATAGGACGGAACCGCTGACGGGGGAAGACATGGAAGACATCAAATCGTTCAATGCGGATATTTTCCGCTTGTTTGACAATGACTGGGCGTTGCTGACAGCAGGGACCATGTCCGACCACAACGCCATGACCATCAGCTGGGGACAGCTTGGCTCGCTGTGGGGCATGCCGGGCAAGGCCCGAAACATTGTCACGGTGTTCGTCAAGCCTGCGCGCCACACGTTTTCCTTCATGGAACGGCATGACATTTTTTCAGTCTGCTGGTTTCCGAAGGAGTTTCGCAAAGATCTCGGCATCCTCGGCAGCAAGTCAGGCAGGGATGGCGACAAGCTGGCCCTGACGGGCCTCACCGCCAAAGCGGCAGGAGACGGCGTGGGCTATGCGCAGGCCACTCTCACCCTGGTCTGCAGGAAAATCTATAGCGAACAGCTCAAAAAAAACCGCATTCCCGCAGACGCGGTGGCGACCTTCTACAGCGGTGATGACGGCATTGAGCCGCATCACATGTATATCGGCGAAGTCCTCCATATGGAACGCGGTGCGTAATTCGTCGCCGGCCGCCCCTTTTTCAGCCAGCTGAATCCTGTCGTGGATTCCGATCGCTTCCGGGGCCGCCTGCCATCGGGCGAATCCCGCATGCTCTTTCAGAGCATGCGGGACAGCATGACAAGAACGTCACCGAATCACATAGATAAAGCCATTCATTCTTCACTCGGCTATTGGAGATCACATGTCGTCAAAAACAGTTCTTGCGATCAATGGCAGCCCCCGGCGAAAGGGCAATACGGCCGAACTTCTGAATCACGCCCTGCGCGGTGCGGCTGAAGCTGGTGCCGCCACGGAAATAGTGCACCTGTATGCGCTGGACTTCAAGGGATGTATCAGCTGTTTCGCCTGCAAACGCAAAGACAAGGAACACGGCATCTGCGCCATGAAGGACGAGCTTTCCCCCGTGCTGGAGCGCGTCAAGCAGGTGGATGCCGTTCTGTTCGGATCTCCCGTCTATTTCATGAATATAACTTCCGGGCTGGCCGCCTGCCTTGAGAGGCTATTCTTCTCCAATTACCTGTACAGCAATGAAATTCCGACGGTCTTTCCGAAAAAGATGCCTTCGGCATATATTTACACGATGAATATGACGGAGGAGCATGTTCGCCAATATCAAATGAAAGAAAAACTGCACAGCCTGGAGACATCGGCCACGCATTTTTTCCGCGTGCCGCCTCGCACCCTCTGGGCGTATAACACCTACCAGTTCAAGGACTATTCCCTGTACGAATCCTCCATTTTTTCCGAGCCGGCCAAAGCGGCATGGCGCGAACGGCACTGGCCTGAACAGTGCCGGGAAGCCTTTGACATGGGGAAGTTCCTGGCGGAATGGAAGGAGTGAGGGCGCAGGGTTCTCCTTGCACGCCGTTTCCGCGGACTCTCTTCGCAAGGCGTGCGGCGCGGGGCGAGCAGGGCGTAGCCGATCCCGCCGAGGATGAGGCAGGAGCAGAGCACGAAGCGCAGGGTCACGGGCTCTCCCAAAAGCGGCACGGCCATGGCCGCCGTGACAACGGGAACGCTGAGTTGCACGATGGACGAGCCCACGAGGGAATAGCGCGGCGAGATGGCGTACCACAGGATATAGCCGAAGGCCGAGGCGACAGCGCCCGCCGCGAGCGCGCACGCCAGACCCGAAAGCAGGGGCGCCTCTTCGAGACAAAGTGCCGCGACGCCCGTCACCGCGCCGAAAAGGGCCGCCCGAAAGAACGTGCCCGCCGCGGCGAGGGCCGCGGAGCCGACACCGCGCCCGCAGATGCAGTACCCCCCCCACGCGAGGCCGCTGACGGCCATGAAGCAGGCGTCGAGAAGCGGCGGCGCCGTCAGGCCCGGCAGCATGAGCGCGACAAGGCCCGCGAAGGCAACGGCAAGACCGGCTGTCTGCCGGCGGTCGGGGCGCGTGCCCTGCCATACGGCCCAACCGACCATGCTCACCTGCACGCAGGTGTTGATGATGAGCGTGCCTGGCGCGGAGGGCATATGCACATACCCCGCCGAAAAGCAGATCATGTAGCCGAAAAGGCAGACAGCGCCCGCCCAGGAGCTTTCGCGCCACGCCCCGTGCCATACGCTTTCTCCCTCTTGCGGCCGGATAACGCCGATGCCGCAGAGCACGACCAGCATGGCCGCTGCCGAAAGGGAACGGACGGCGGTGTAGGTCAGGGGCCCCATACCGCAGGAAACAAGCGCCGTGCGGCAGAGCAGGGAATTGGACGCGAAAAGGACCTCCGTCAACGCGGTGAGAAGAAGCAGTACGGCCATATCCCGACTATATAGGACAACCCTGGTATTTCAAGAGTCTGTTTGCCCCCTTGCCAGAACGCCCTGCCGGTGTTACCTGACATTGCACACGCGTAAGAAATGCAAGGAGACTTTTGAATGATCGAACTCACCGATATCGCCGCTTCCGAACTGGAACACTTCTTCTCCGGCCGCACGAAAGACCCCATCCGCGTCTACACGGCCATGAGCTGCCACGGACAGATGCTGACCATGGCGCTCGACGAAGTGCGCCCCGGTGACGAAAGCGAAACCGTCAACGACTTCACCTTCTGCTATTCCAAGGAGCTTGTCGATCTGGTCGAAGGCGTCAGCATCGACTGCACCTCCCAGGGCTTCATCCTGAAGCCGAAGAAGCCCCTGCCCCAGCCCGAGAACGCCGGCGGCGGGTGCGGCGGCTGCTGCGGC
>JAILMX010000060.1 GCA_024692205.1 Desulfovibrio sp.
CGCCCGCGTGAGCGTGTCCTTGAACAGGGTGCGCCCTTCGCCGAGATCGACGAACTGCTTCGGGTAGGCCTCGCGCGAGAGCGGCCACAGGCGCGTGCCGCTGCCGCCGCACAGGATGACGGGAACGATGTTCTGCATGGAATCTCCTTTAAAAATTCCTTAGACGCCCGATGAACATCCGCCAGCGGTATTTGACAGCCTCAATGCCGTGACGTGCCCCATCGAAAGGCAGCCGCAACAGTGGGTACAGGATGTTCGCCAAACGGAACCACAGCGGGAAAGCGTGCTTTTTCAACAAGTACATGCGCCCTGCGGCATAGGCGTTCACTTTTTCCGGCGACGGGTACGAATCGGCAGGTTCCGGATGAAAGACATGAACGGACGATACCCTGCGCACGGGGAATCCAGCTTCGCGTACGCGCAGGAGGTAATCGGTATCCTCGCCGCATCCGTAGGGGAGGCCGTTGCCGGGACCGAGGACAGTGTCGAAGGGGCCGGCCGCTTTCACCGCCTCACTGCGGAAAAACTGGACGCAGGTGCCAGCACGGGAAAAGCATCCCTTTTCATCCATGACGCCATCGGGCAAAGAGCTGTCGGCAAAACGGGAAGCCTCCGATGCCCAGAGGCCGATTATCCCGCCTGCTTCGGGATAGCGCCTAAAAGCGGCGACAACATTTTCAAGGGTATCGGGTGGGTACCAGCAATCATCGTCGGGAAAGGCGATAATTTCGCCACGCGCCAAAGGAAGAAGGGCGTTACGGGCGATTGAGACACCTTATGTTTTTATTGTTGAACATCTCTCCCTACTCTAACCTTTCTATGCTATTCCCCCCTCTCGCTCACGCCGTAGCCCGCGACCTTGCACAGGGCGTCGCGCATGCCGATGGAGAGGTCGTTGCGCACCATTTCGGTGACCATGTTCTCAAACGTCGTTTTCGGCGTCCAGCCGAGCTTTTCCTTGGCTTTCGCGGGGTCGCCCAGAAGGGTCGCGACCTCGGTCGGGCGGAAATAGCGCGGATCGACGCGCACGATCATGTCGCCCGGCTTGACGGAGAAATCCACGCCGCCGCGTCCGGCGGCTTTCCGGAGCTGCGCGGTGTCGAGCGCGGCGACCGTGCCGGTCTCCTCCACGCCCTTGCCCTTCCATTCAAGGGCAATGCCGAGCTCGGCGGCCGCGGCATCCACAAAGGCCCGCACGGAGAACTGGCGGCCCGTGGCGATGACGAAATCCTCGGGCTTCTCCTGCTGCAGCATGAGCCACTGCATCTCCACATAGTCGCGGGCATGGCCCCAGTCGCGCAAGGAATCGAGATTGCCGAGGTACAGGCAGTCCGTGAGCCCGAGGGCGATGCGCGAGAGGGCGCGGGTGATCTTGCGGGTCACGAAGGTTTCCCCGCGCCGCGGCGACTCGTGGTTGAAGAGGATGCCGTTGCAGGCGTAGATGCCGTAGGCCTCGCGGTAGTTCACCGTTATCCAGTAGGCGTAGAGCTTGGCGCAGGCATAGGGGGAGCGGGGGTAGAAGGGCGTCGTCTCCCGCTGGGGCACTTCCTGCACGAGGCCGAACAGCTCGGAGGTCGAGGCCTGGTAGAAGCGGGTCTTTCGGGTCAGGCCCAGAAGGCGTATGGCCTCGAGAACGCGCAGGGCGCCGACGCCCACCACGTCCGCCGTGTATTCCGGCGACTCGAAGGAGACCTGCACATGGCTCTGGGCCGCGAGGTTGTAGACCTCGTCCGGCTGGATGGCCTGCATCAGGCCGATGGGTTCGAGCTGTCGGCCATGTCGCCGTAGTGCAGGACGAAACGGCGGTCCGTCCGGTGCGGATCCTGATAGAGATGGTCCACGCGGTCGGTGTTGAAAGAGGAAGCGCGGCGTTTGATGCCGTGCACCTCGTAGCCCTTCCCGAGCAGTAGTTCCGCGAGATAGGAGCCGTCCTGCCCCGTTATGCCGGTGATGAGCGCTTTCTTCATTCGTTTCCTATGTTATTTCGCCCGGATGCTCCCGGAGGCGAGCTGTTCACAGTACCACGCGTAGGTGCTCGCAAGGCCGTCCTCAAGGGAGATGCGCGGCCGCCAGCCCATGCTGAAGAGGCGCGAGCTGTCCATCAGCTTGCGGGGCGTGCCGTCGGGTTTGCTGGGGTCGGTCAAAATTTCGCCAGTGTAGCCCACGGTCTTCGCCACCATGTGCGCAAGCTGCATGATGGTGAGTTCCTCTTGGCAGCCCACGTTCACATGGCTCATGTCCGAATAGTGCTGCATCAAAAAGACGCAGGCGTCGGCCATGTCATCCACATGCAGGAACTCCCGAAGCGGCGTGCCCGTGCCCCAGATGGTCACGGAAGGGGCGCGGTCGAGCTTCGCCTGATGGAAACGCCGCAGGAGCGCCGGCAGCACGTGCGAATTCTCCGGGTGGAAATTGTCGCCCGGGCCGTAGAGATTGGTCGGCATGGCGCTGATGGCGTCGAAACCGTACTGCTGACGGTAGGCCTGCGCCATGCGGATGCCCGAGATCTTGGCGAGCGCGTAGCAGTCGTTCGTGGGCTCAAGCGGGCCTGTCAGGAGACATTCCTCGGGCATGGGCTGCGGCGCAAGCCTGGGATAGATGCACGACGAGCCGAGAAAGAGGAATTTACGGCAGCCGTTGCGGTAGGCGGCGTCGATGACATTGCACTGCAGGAGCTCGTTTTCATAGATGAACTGGGCGGGATAGGTGGCGTTGGCATGGATACCGCCGACCTTCGCCGCCGCGAGAAAGACGTACTCGGGCCGCTCCGCCGCGAAGAAGGCGCGCACGGCCGCCTGATCGCACAGATCGAGCTCCGCGTGGGAGCGGGTGAGGATGTTGTCGAAGCCCGCCCTGCGCAGGGCGCGGCAGATTGCTCCGCCCACAAGGCCGTTGTGGCCGGCGACGTAGATTTTGGCTGAAGTGTCCGCCATTGCAGTGTTCATAAGCTGTTGCATTGTCTCTATCATGGCGCGGGCTGTCAAGGAAAATGTGCGCATGGCACGCGGCTCGTACCGGTCCGCAGTGTATGTTTCGCCGATCGCATCGGGCGGGTGGGGGATGACAGGCGGCGGCGTACAGGCTACCATGCCCCCATGAAAAAGAAATCCCCCCGGCCGCTCACCGTCTGGCCGCTCAGCCTGGGCTGCCCCAAGAACAGGGTGGACAGCGAGCATCTGCTGGGCTCGCTCGGTGTGCCCGTAACCCCCGTCGCGCACCTGGGCCGCGCCCGCCTTGTCTTCATCAACACCTGCGGCTTCATCGCGCCAGCGGTGCGAGAATCCGTGCGGGCCGTCGCCGAAGCCATTGAGCACATCGCACACCTCAAAAAAAAGCCCCTGCTCGCGGTGGCGGGCTGCATGGTGGGTCGCTACGGTGCACAAATCCTCGCCGAAGAACTGCCCGAGGTTGACCTGTGGCTGCCGACGGACGCCCTTGACAGCTGGCCCGCCATGGTGCGGCAAGCGCTGGGGCTTGACGATGAGGATGATGCCGACCCAGAAACGGGCGGCAGCCCCCTTTCGGCGGGAGGGGCCGCGTCGAGCGGCATTGCGCCGGGCAGGCTCCTCTCCACGGGGCCGTCCTACGCATGGCTCAAAGTGGGCGAGGGATGCCGGCACAACTGCGCCTTCTGCACCATCCCCTCCATTCGGGGCGGACTGAAATCCGTGCCTTCCGACATTCTGCTCGCCGAAGCCAAGGCCCTTGCGGACGGCGGCACACGCGAGCTCGTGCTCGTCGCGCAGGATGTCACCGCCTGGGGAACAGACCTGCCCCAAGCCGACACGCTCACGCATCTGCTTGAAAGGCTCATGCGCCTCGACGGTCTCGCCTGGCTGCGTCTGCTCTACCTCTATCCCTCAGGCGTGACGGATGACTTTCTGCGCTTCATGGCCGATGCGAAGGGGGGGCCGCTTTTGCCCTACCTCGACATTCCCCTGCAGCACGCCCACCCCGGCATGCTTGCGCGCATGGGCCGCCCCTTCGCCGGCGATCCGCGCCGCGTGATCGACCGTGTGCGCCATCACCTTCCCGACGCCGCCCTGCGAACGACCTTCATCACCGGCTTTCCCGGCGAGACGGACGCGCATTTCACGGCGCTCTGCCGCTTCGTCGAAGAGGAACGTTTTCTCAACGTCGGGGTCTTCGCCTATCAGCGCGAGGAAGGCACCCCGGCCTTCGACATGCCCGACCAGGTTCCGGCGGAGATCGCGCAACGCCGCCGCGACGAGCTGATGGCCCTCCAGAAAGAGATCAGCCGCGACCTTCTGAGCGAATGCGAAGGCCGCCGCCTGCCCGTGCTGGTGGACAGCGTGAACCCCGAATGGCCCGGGCTGCACAACGGCCGCGTCTGGTTCCAGGCGCCGGAGGTCGACGGGCAGACCTACATCAGCGGCCCGGGCGTCGAACCGGGCGCGCTCATTGCGGCGGACATCGTCGAGGCCGCCGACTACGACCTGACGGCCCTCGTCTGAAGAGGTCAGGACGCGCATCCTTCGCGCGGAACGAAACCCCTCCATAAGGAAGGCATCCGTGAAAAACGCCATCTTCGGCTCCATCCATTCCTATTTTGAAACAGGCGACATCTACGGGCGCAAGGTCGCGAACAGCGGCTTCATAGGTGCTCTTTTCGCCGCGGACCCCTTTGCGGAATACCATTTCTTCGAGCACGACACCGCGGAGAGCCGCACAGGGCTTCAGGCCTACAAAGACCTGCCCGCCGTCGCCCGCGGCGCGGTCAGGATATTCTCCCGGGCAAATCTTGCGGCGAAGCTCGCCACTGTGGAGTACCACTGCTTCCACATGGCCGATCCGCTCGGCGATCAGGCAGCCCTCGCCGTCCTGCGCAACCGTGTCGCGCCAAAGCTCTTCCCCATCACGAGCGTGAACCACAGCATCAACTACATCCACTACGGGCTCGCTTTTCTGCCGCAGATCTGGCCGGGAGCCACGCCACGGGAAGTCATCGGGGCGAGCTCGCGGGCGGCAGCGACCGTCATCAAAGGGTATTTCACCCAGCTGCGCGAAAACTACGCCCTGCCCGAAACATGGGGAGAGCCCGCAGTGCGCATCATCCCCCTCGGCGTGGATACGGAACGCTTCGCCAGCCCGAAGGACGCCGCCTATGCCGGCCTCAGGCGTGATGCCCGCGCCCGGCTCGACGCAGGCGCGGACGAAACGGTCTGCCTCGTTCACGGGCGCATAACCGTGGACGACAAGATGGATCTGCTCCCCCTCCTGCAGGCCCTGCGCCGCGTGCGCGAAATCGCGCCCGGCAATCCCGTGCGCCTCGTCGTCTCGGGCAGGCCGAGGGCGGGCGACCGCTACGTTCAGGTGCTGCAGGCAACGGCGAAGGCCATGAAGATCCCCTTCAATCTCGTGACCGACCCGGACGAGACGGCCCTGCGCGGCCTCTACGCCGCCGCGGACATTTTTTCCTCCCCTTCCGACAACCTTCAGGAAAGCTTCGGCCTGACCATGCTTGAGGCGGCGGCGGCCGGCCTGCCCGTCGTCGCTTCCGACTGGGACGGCTACCGGGACCTTGTGCAGGACGGCGTCACGGGCCTGCTCGTGCCCACGCTCGCCCCTGCGGCGACCCCCTTCCTCGATGACTACGCCCACTGCCTGCCCGACAACATCCACCAGCTCTGCCGCGCCCAGCAGACGGCGCTGGACGTGCCGGCCCTCGCATCGGCGATAGCGCGCCTTGCGAAAGACAAAGCCCTGCGCCGCAGCATGGGCGAGGCAGGCCGCGCCATGAGCCAGAAATTCACATGGCGCTCTATCGTGGACAGATGGCTCGCCTGCTGGGACGATCTGTGGGCAGCCTCCATCCCGCCGCAAAAGGAAGTCGCCTGCCGCAAGGCGCGCCATCCGGCGAACCTTGATTTCGCACGGCTCTTCGGCCGGCACCCGAGCACGCTGCTCAGATACGGCGACGCCGCCCCCGCTGACGATGCGCGGATGCCGGAGGAGACCGCCCCGGAAATTCCCGCCGGGGATCTGACCGTGCGCACGAGCGCCCGCGGTGATGCCGTACGCGGCAGAAAAGACGTCTGCGTTACCTGGATGGGTCTTGAGCACTGTCTGGAAGGCGTGGATATCCGCCGCATGCTCGTGCTGGCGCGCCACCCCGTCACCGTGGAAGCTCTTGCCGACCGGCTGTGCGACGGAGGAGAGGAAAAAACGAAATCTCCGGGCGCAACGCCCGAGACGGCATGTTTCGCCATCCTCTGGGGGCTCAAGCACGACCTGCTTGAAATCGTCACCAGCTGAAAAAAAAGCAGTTTCTGGCACGACTCTTGCTTCTTTTTTTTCAAGTTCCTCTTGGGCGTCATCAGGATGCATACGAGAAAGGAGAAGCATCATGACAACCACAGCTTTCATCTGTTTCTGGCTGGGCATGTATGATGTGCCGCGGGAAATCGAGACGCAAGCGGCGCACTGTGTGAACGAGTCTCCGCATGAGAGTGAGAGGACAGAGGAAGAATCGGGCGATTAGGGAAACGGAAAAAACAGGCAGGGAGAGGACGCGATGCGGACGAAACAGGAAACGCATTCAGCGGTCAACCGAAAGAAACGGTTCCGCCTGAAGGAAAAAAGCCGCTTGAAAAAGAGGCCCCGTATATGAGGGCCTCTTTTTTTGTGCATGAGCAGATCACTTTCGGCGGAAAAATGACGCAATATTCTCTTGCGCAGAGCCGCGTGATTGCGTACACCAAAAACATAGCAATTTACTATAATATGGAGGTGCTCCATGGCGAACATATTTCACGACAACACCCATGCCATCGGCAATACGCCCTTGGTACGGCTGCGCACGCTGGCCGGAGATACGGCTACGGTTCTTGCGAAAATTGAGGGACGCAACCCCGCCTTTTCCATCAAGGACAGGGTGGGGGTTGCCCTGTTGGACGACGCGCTGCGGCGGGGCGTTCTCAGACCGGGCATGACCATTGTGGAGCCCACCAGCGGCAACACGGGCATAGGGCTGGCCTTTGCCAGCGCCGCCCGCGGATACAAGTGCATCCTGACCATGCCGGAAACCATGAGCATTGAACGCCGCCGGGTTCTGTGCATGCTGGGGGCCGAACTTGCGCTCACCCCCGGGGCCGAAGGAATGGCCGGGGCCATACGGCACGCTGAAAATCTGGCGGCGTCGAAACCGGACGCCTACTTTATTCCCCAGCAGTTCAAAAATCCCGCCAATCCCGCCGCGCACGAGGCAGGCACCGGTCCGGAACTCTGGAACGATACCGACGGGCAGGTGGATGTGCTGGTGGCGGGCGTGGGCACGGGCGGCACCATCACGGGCATTTCCCGCTACTTCAAGCAGCGTCGCGGCAAGGCCATCATGTCCGTTGCCGTGGAGCCCGCCGGCAGTCCGGTGCTAACGCAGCATCTGGCCGGCCAGCCCCTGCGACCGGGGCCGCACAAAATCCAGGGCATCGGCGCCGGCTTCATCCCTGACACGCTGGACCTCACCCTCATTGACCGCGTGGAAACAGCCGGGGACGACGAGGCCATGGCGTTCGCCCGCCGTCTTGCCCGGGAGGAAGGCATCCTGGCGGGCATCTCTTCCGGGGCCGCAGCCGCCGTGGCCTGCCGGCTCGCGGCGCAGCCCGAATTCGCGGGCAAGGTCATCGCCGTCATCCTGCCGGACGCCGGGGAACGCTATATGTCGTCCGACCTGTACACGAAGCTGGGCGAAGGCGCCAAAGGCTAGCGGCGGGGCCGGACACCGCCAACACGACGGAGAGAAACGTCATGCGTGACACACCACATTTTGAAACCCTGCAGGTGCATGCGGGCCAGGAGCATCCCGACCCGGCCACCGGCGCCCGCGCCGTTCCCATCTATCAGACGACATCCTATGTGTTCGACAGCTGCGACCACGCGGAGGCCCGTTTCAACCTGCGCGATGCCGGCAACATCTACAGCCGGCTGACCAATCCCACGCAGGACGTCTTCGAGCGGCGCGTGGCGGCGCTCGAAGGCGGCGTAGCCGCCCTGGCCACGGCCAGCGGCGCGGCGGCCGTGACCTACGCGCTGCAGAACCTGACCCGAGCGGGCGACCATATCGTTGCCGAGAAAACGCTGTACGGCGGCACCTACAATCTGCTGGCGCACACCCTTCCGGCATGGGGCGTCAGCACGACCTTTGTGGAACCGGAAGACCTCGCCGCCTACGAGCGCGCCATCACCCCCGCCACACGCGCCATCTATGTGGAGAGCCTGGGCAATCCCCACAGCAACCCCGTGGATTTCGACGCCCTGGCCGAACTGGCGCACAGCCACGGCATTCCGCTCGTGGTGGACAACACCTTCGCCACGCCCTGGCTGCTGCGGCCCATAGAACACGGCGCGGACATTGTTGTCCATTCGGCCACCAAGTTCATGGGCGGCCACGGCGCGGCCATGGGCGGCGTCATCGTGGACGGCGGCGGATTTGACTGGAAGGCTTCCGCCAAGTTCCCGCAGCTGACGGAACCGTGCCCGAGCTATCACGGCCTGAGCTTTGCGGACGCCGCGGGGCCGGCGGCCTTTGCCGTTCGGGCGCGTGCCATCCTGCTGCGGGACATGGGCGCCACCCTTTCGCCCTTTTCAGCCTTTCTGCTGCTGCAGGGGCTGGAAACGCTTTCCCTGCGCGTGGAGCGGCATGTGCACAACGCCCTTGCCGTGGTGGACTATCTCAAAGGCCACGCAAAGGTTGAGCGCGTCAACCACCCCAGCCTGCCCGGCAGTCCGGGGCATGCCCTGTACCAGCGTTATTTCCCCAACGGCGCGGGCAGCATCTTCACCGTTGAGGTCAAGGGCGGCGCAGCGGCGGCGCGAGGATTCATCGACCGCCTGCGCATCTTCTCCCTGCTGGCGAACGTGGCGGACGTGAAGTCGCTCGCCATTCATCCCGCCTCAACCACCCATGCCCAGCTTACCGGGCAGGAGCTGGCCGCAAGCGGCATTTATCCGAACAGCGTGCGCCTCTCCATCGGCATCGAGCATATCGACGATATCCTCGCGGATCTGGAGCAGGCGCTCGCGGGCTGCGGCTAAGCC
>JAILMX010000073.1 GCA_024692205.1 Desulfovibrio sp.
GCTGCTCGTGCTCATGCTGGTCTCGCTGACCGTCGTGCGCACCTGCATGGGCCGTTACCGCATCGACCAGGCTTTCCGCTTCTTCGTCACGGTGCCCACCCTGCTTGCGCTGTGCAGCCTCGTCATGGTTTGGATGATGTAAGGAGGACCCTCGTGGATTTCGATAAGCTGCTCAAAAAGAAGTCAGTGCTTTCACCCTGGCTCTTCCGTATCAATGCCGGCTCCTGCAACGGCTGCGACGTCGAACTGGCGACGACGGCCCTGATACCCCGCTACGACGTCGAGCGTCTGGGCTGCCACTACACGGGCAGTCCCCGTCAGGCGGACGTGGTTCTGATAACGGGCCCCCTCACGCGAAGGATACGCGACAAGGTTCTTCGCGTGTGGGAGGAGATCCCCCAGCCGAAGATCACCGTGGCCGTTGGCCTGTGCCCCATCTCGGGCGGCGTCTTCCGCGAGGGCTATGCCATTGACGGGCCGCTGGACAAGTACATCCCCGTTGATGTGAACGTGCCCGGCTGTCCGCCCCGTCCGCAGGCCATCATGGAGGCCGTTGTCCTGGCCCGGCAGCTCTGGCTGAAAAAGCTGGGCGTGGAGGAATAACATGGCAAGCTATCTGAAAATACTTCTGCGCAATCTGATACAGGGGCCGAGCACCGACCCCTTCCCGGCAGGGCCGACCTTTGAGCCCGACTCCATACGCGGCAAGATCAGGATCGACCCCGAGCTCTGCATGGGCTGCGGCATATGCGTGCACAACTGCGTGTCGAACGCCCTGCACCTTGAACGCCGCGAAGACGGCCACACCCTGACCTGCTGGGACAATCTGTGCTGCCGTTGCGCGACATGCGTGATGTTCTGCCCCATGAAGGCCATCACCCTTCTGCCCGACTGGCACACCGCCCACTATCAGGACGACAAATATGCGCGCATTGAACAAAAGTCGGTCACGTATGAGCCCTGCTCGGTGTGCGGCAAGAAGATGCGCCCCGTGCCGGCCGCCCTTTTGAAGAAGCTGTATGCGGGCAAGACGGATGTGGACGCCGAAAGGCTTACCCACGTCTGCCCCGACTGCCGTCAGCTTGAAGACTCCAAACGCAATATCGGTCAGCTGCCCGCCTAGCCTGCGGCTGCCCGGAAAGGACGTTTTATGCAAGATGTAATCACTGGCGACGCCGGCATCATCGACGCCCTCTCCGCCCTCTGCGGCGGAGACGACGCCGTCTGCCACAAGGCGGATCAGTACGGCAACGCCTCCCACTGGTTCAGGCTGACGGGTACCGACAAGGTCGTCCCGGCGGCGACGGTCCTGAAAAAGGCCGGCGCGCGCCTCATCATGATCTCGTCATACGACAAGAGCGGCGGCCTGACGGGTTTTGAACCCGAACTGTGCTACCACTTCGAGGTGCCCGGCGTCATCTACAGCTTCACGGTGGCCCTTGACGCCACAAACCCTGCCGTGCCTTCCATCACGCCGCTTTTCGCCAACGCGGACTGGCACGAGCGCGAGCTGCGCGAGCTTCTGAGCATCAAGGTCGAGGGGCATCCGAACCCGAACCGTCTCTTCCTTGACGAAACCCTGGATGCCGGCAAACTGCGCTCCGCCGTGCCGCTTTCCGTGGCCATGAACGGCGCAAACTCCACCGATCTTTGGGAAACGATACTCGGCGCGAAGGAGAAGCAGGCATGAGCACGAACACCTTCCACATGCCCCTCGGCCCGGTGCACGTGGCCCTTGAGGAGCCGGTCTACTTCAACATCACCTGCGAAGGCGAGTCCGTGAAGAGCGTGGAGCTGACGAGCGGGCACGTGCACCGCGGCATGGAGCAGCTGGCGCTGCGCCGCAACCTCGTCAAGAACGTGACCCTGACGGAGCGCGTATGCTCGCTGTGCTCGAACAGCCACTCCTTCACGTACTCCATGGTCGTCGAGAACGCGCTCGGCCTTGTCATCCCCGACCGCGCCCGCTACCTGCGCGTCGTCGCCGAAGAGGTGAAACGCATCGCCTCACACCTCTTCAATATGGCCATCCAGGCGCATCTGACCGGTTTCGCGACCTTCTTCATGCAGATCATGGAGACCCGCGAGATCATGCAGGACGTCAAGGAGACGGTCTACGGCAACCGCATGAACCTCGCCTCTAACTGCATCGGCGGCGTCAAGTTCGACCTGAGCCAGGACAAGCTCGCCTACCTTTTGAAACAGCTCGACGTGTTTGAGCCCCAGGTCGAGGAGATCCGCGAGATCTTCGCCACCAACGGCACCATACTGAACCGTACCCGCGGCCTGGGCATACTGCCGCCCGAGGACGCAACAGCCCTCGGCGTGGCGGGCCCCGTGGCCCGCGGCTCTGGCCTGCCGATGGACTGCCGGAAGAATTCGCCCTACGCCGCCTACGGCGACCTGGATTTCGACATGATCACCGAAACGGGCTGCTGCGCGCATTCGCGCACCATGGTCCGCCTGAACGAGATCTTCGAATCCATAAAGATGCTGCGTCAGGCAGTCGCCCAGATGCCCGACGGCCCTGTGCATGCGCCCATGCCGGGCATACCCGTCGCCGAGGCCTTCGCCCATTCCGAAGCGCCCCGCGGCGAGGTGGCCTACTACATCCGCACGGACGGCACGGAGACTCCGGCCCGCCTGAAGTGGCGCGTGCCTTCCTACATGAACTGGAAGGCGCTCAGCGTCATGATGCGCGGAGCGCAGATCGCCGACATCGCGCTGGTGGTCAACAGCATCGACCCGTGCGTTTCCTGCACGGAGCGCTAGGCTTGGGACAGTAAAAAAACGAGAAGGAGATGCACGAGGCAAGTCTGGTTCAGGGCCTTCTTAATCTGGTTGAAAAGACCGTTGCGGATCATAACGCCGCAAATCCGGAAAAGCCGGTACGGCGCGTAACGGAGGTCATCTGCCAGCTGGGACTGATATCCTGCGTTGAGCCGCGAACCCTGACTTCCTGCTTTGAACTGTTCGCCGAGGAGACGGTGGCAAAGGGTGCCAGGCTGACACTCACGACGGCGCCCCTGCCCTGCGTCTGCAAGAAATGCGGCAAGGGCTTCGAACTGACGGAACGGAAGTTCAAATGCCCCTTCTGCGGCGACATAAACCTGGAGTTCACAGGCGGGCACGGCCTCGTGCTCACCTCCCTGCAAGTTGACACCGAGGATTGATATGCACGAAAGAATTCAAGTCGATTCCAGCAAGTGCAAGGCCTGCAAGCGCTGCGAAGTGGCGTGCATAGGCGCGCACAACAATATGGATTTCAAGACGGCGATGAAGCGTAGGAAAGACTTCGTGCCGCGTGTCTGGGCCTTCAAGGGCGACGACTACAAGACCTCCGTCCGCTGCCATCAGTGCGATCCGGCCCCCTGCTGTGCCGTGTGCCCCACGGGTGCCCTGCAGCAGGATGCGAAGGGCACGATCACCATGCACACGGAGCTCTGCGCCGCCTGCGGCATGTGCGTCGCGGTATGCCCCTACGGCTGCGCCAAAATCGAGCAGCCCGTTGCTCCCGAGGACGGCGTCGTGGCCCGCAAGGCCCCCACGCCGCACGTCGTCCGCTGCGATCTCTGCGTCGACTGGCGCAGGGAGAACGGCGTGGCCTACACGGCCTGCATGGAAGCCTGCCTTGCCCGTGCCCTCACCCTCGTGAACGACGAGGGCGTGGTGATTGAGGCGCCGAAGCTGGAGAAGAAGGCGGAACCGAAGGCGGCAGTGAGCGAAGCAACCCCCGCTGAACCCGCGGCTGAAAAAACACCTTCGGCTCCCGTAGCTGAGCTTGAGGCCCAGCCCGCAGAGAAGGCCGCGCCCGCCCCCGCCCTGAAGGCGGAGACGAAGCCGGCGGTGCCAGGGGTGAAGGACGTTGCAAAGCCTGATTCCGCGGCCCAGCCTGAGAAAAAGCCGGTCGTGGCTGAAGCCGCGCCGGAGAAGCCCGCTGAGACGGCGAAACCTCAGGCTGCGGCAGAGCCCAAGGCCGAGCAGGCCCCGTTGCTGACGCCGACCCAGCCTGCGAAAAAGGCCGCCAAAAAAAAGAAGGGCAAGAAGTAATCCACTGATTGCCGCATGATACCGTAAGGGCTTCCCGGTCTTCATGGCCGCGGAAGCCCGTTTTTTCTCCATCGCGCTTTTTTGCGGAATATTTTCTGGACTGACGCCCACATTTTTCGCAAAAGAAAACAAAAAGCGGCGAAAGACCGTTCGCCGCACACGACATTCGAGGAGGCACACCCCCATGGCAGACGATAAGGGTTTCGTATGGCATTGCAGACGCATGGGCGGCACCGATCAGGTGACGCTCGAGACGATAACGGAGCTGCGCCACCTGCGCGAGCTTGACCCCAAGCTCTGGGGCGCGCTCAGCTGCCCGGCGACGGGCCTGGAATTCGACGCCCGCACGCTGGAGCTTCTGGATGCCGACGGAGACGGCCGCATCCGGGTGCCGGAAGTGCTCGGGGCCGTCGAATGGCTGTGCGCGCGCGTGAACGACGCGGCCGACATCAAGGGCGCCCCGCAGGCCATGCCCGTCTCGGTCATCAAAACGGAAGACGAGGCCGGACAGCGCCTCGCGACGACCGCGAAGACGCTTCTCGCCTCCAAAGAATCCGGCGGAGAGGGCCTGCTGACCCCTGCGATGCTGAAGGAGGCCGTGGCCTCCGCAGCGGGTCAGTCGTTCAACGGCGACGGCGTCCTGCCCCCCATGGATGTGCTTGACGAGGACGTCCGGACCTTCATCGAGACGGGCCTGAAGGTCGTTGGCGGCAAGAAGGATGCCGGCGGCGACGCCGGCTTGGACAAGGCGCTTGCGCAATCCTTCCATGACGAGCTTGCCGCATGGAAAGCGTGGCGCGCGGACGTGGCCCGGGCCCCGCATCCCGTTCCCGAGACCGAGGCCGCGTGGGACGCTCTGAACGCGATCCGCGAGCGGGTGGACGATTTCTTTCTGCGCTGCCGGCTAGCGGCTTTCGCGCCGGGTTCGGACGTGCCGCTCAATGCGGAGGACAGGCTCGCCGCCGTCGTGGACAAGGCCGACATAGACACCGAGATGCTGCATTCGCTGCCGCTCGCGCATGTGGAATCCGGCGCCGAGCTGCCGCTCGACAACGGCGTGAACCCCGTGTGGCATGCCAAGGTGCGGCGTTTCGCCGAGCTCGTGCGTCCGCTTCTGCCGAGTGCGGCAAGCATGAGCGAGGCTGCGTGGCAGGACGTGTGCGCGGCCTTTGCCCCCTATGGCGATGCGATAGCGGCGCGGCCCGCGGTCAAGGGCTATCAGGACGGCGCCTTTGCCGCCCCGGATGACCCCGCCGCCGCGATCGATGCCCTTGGCGACGCTGGCGTGGACCGCCTGCTCACGGGCGGCGTCTACGAGCGTTTCCTGGCCCTGTGCGACCAGGACCTTGCCAATGCCGCCGCCGAGGACGACATCCGCGAGCTAGAGAGACTGGTGCTGTACTACTGCCATCTCCACCGGCTTCTGATGAACTTCGTCTCCTTCCACGATTTCTACAGCCTGCGCGCCGACGTCACCTTCCGCGCGGGCACGCTCTACATGGACGGCCGCTCCTGCGAACTCTGCATGCCGGTGGCCGATGTGGAGGGCCATTCCAAGCTCGCCTCCATGAGCCAGCTCTGCCTGCTGTACTGCCTGTGCACGCGCCGCGCCGAAGACGGCACGGTGACCGGAACCCGCACCATCATGGCGGCGCTCACCGCCGGCAGCGACGACGTGCTTGTCGAGGGGCGCAACGGCGTCTTCGTCGACAACACGGGCGCTGACTGGGACGCAACCCTCCTCAAGGTGGTGCACAACCCGATCAGCTTCAGGCAGGCCATGTGGGCGCCCTACAAGCGCATCAGCCAGATGATAGGGCAGGCCGTCGCGAAATTCGCGGCGGACAAGAGCGTGCAGGACCTGGGCAGCCTCAAGAAGAGCGCCGCCGACGCCGCACAGGGCAAGGCGCCGGCAGCCCCCTTCGACATCAGCAAGGGCGCGGGCATCTTCGCGGCCGTCGGTCTTGCCCTCGGCGCCATCGGCACGGCCGTGGGCAGCATCGCGCACGCCCTTTTCGAGCTCTCGTGGTGGCAGTTCCCCCTGCTTCTGGCGGGCATCTTCATCATCATATCGGGCCCGTCGGTCTTTCTCGCCTGGCTCAAATTCCGCAAGCGCACGCTCGGACCGGTGCTTGAGGCCTCGGGCTGGGCGGTCAACACGCAGCTGCCCATCAACCTCAAGCTCGGCAGCGCGCTCACCCGCATATCCAAACAGCCCGACAACATGGAGCGCCCCTCCGTCCTCGATCCCTTCCGGGAGGAGGACCAGCCCCACACCGGCCTGTGGATCACGCTTGGCCTTGTCATCGCGGCCCTCGCCCTCGGCGGCTGGCTGTGGATGAGCGGACGCCTCACCCAGTACGTCGGCGACCTCGCCGACAGTCTGCGGGGTGTGGTGACGACGCAGGCCACCGCGAAGGCGGACGCGGCCAAGTCCGATGCCGCCAAGGCGACGAACACCAAGGAGAACGACGCAAAGGCGGGCAAGGCCGATGCGAAGGGGCAGAAGCCCGCCCCTGCGCCTGAAAAGAAGGAATCCGCCGGGCAGGGTGCGTCAAAGCCGCCCGCGGACAAGGCGGATGACGGCACAAAGCCCGACGCCGCCGCGCCCAAGGGGGAAAAGAAATAGCAAGAGCCGGGGCCGGTCGCCGCTGCGCGACCGGCAGACACCCGCACAATGGGCGGAAACAGGCATGCTCGAGCGGCTTTTTCATCTGAAGGCGATGGGCACGACCGTCAGGACGGAGGTTCTGGCCGGGCTTACGACGTTCTTCGCCATGAGCTACCTGATCGTCGTCGTGCCGGGCATGCTTGCCGATGCGGGCATGCCCAGGGTGTCGGCGACGGCAGCGACGATCTGGGTTTCGGCCGTCTCCACGCTGATCATGGGGCTTTTCGCGCGTTTTCCCGTCGGGGTTGCGCCGGGCCTCGGCATAACGGCATTCTTCGCCTACTACGTGTGCGGGCCCGCCGGCTTTTCGTGGCAGACGGGCCTGGGCGCGGTCTTCATCTCCGGCGTTGTCTTTCTGCTCCTGACGGTGACGCACCTGAGGCAGATGATCATCGACGCCGTGCCGCAGGATCTCAAAATCGCCATCGTGGTGGGCATAGGCATCTTCATCGCCTTCATTGGCCTGCGCACCTGCGGCATCGTCGTGGAAAGCCCGTCAACCCTCGTCACTCTGGGCAGGCTCAGCGCGCCCCAGACACTGCTCGCCATAGCCGGCCTTTTCCTCTGCGGCGGCCTCCAGGCCCTGCGCGTGCCGGGGGCGTATCTGCTCGGCATCGCCGCTGTCACCGTGCTCGGCTATCTCCTTGGGGTTTCGACCATGCCCGAAGGGCGGCTTTTCACGGCGTCCCTGCCGCTTCCGATGGAGACCTTCGGGCAGATGGACGTCAGGGGGGCGCTCGACCGCGGGCTCGTCACCATCATCTTCACCCTGACCATGGTCGATCTCTTCGACAGCATGGGCGTGCTCATCGGCCTGTCGCTCAAGGCGGGCCTGGCGGATGAGAACTGCCGCATCGCGAACCTGGAAAAGGCGCTTCTCGCCGACTCTATCGGCACCATGTGCAGCGGCCTGGTCGGCGCGACTACGGCCACGAGCTACCTGGAGAGCGCGGCGGGCATCGCCCAGGGCGGGCGCACGGGCCTGACGGCCGTGCTGATCGCCCTGCTCTTCTTCCTGACGCTGTTCTGCACGCCGCTCATCGCGCTCGTGCCGAGCTACGCCACGGCGCCGGTCCTCATCATCGTGGGCGCCGTCATGATGCAGGACGTCGGGCGCATCCGGTTCGACGACTTCACCGTGGCCCTGCCGGCCTTTCTGACGATCATCGGCATGGCCTTCACCTACAACATCGCGACGGGCTTCGGCTTCGGCTTCATCAGTTGGGTCATGATGAAGATCCTGTTCGGGCGAATGAGGGAACTGAGCCCGATGACGGTGGCGATAGCCGTGTGCTTCGGCATCAATTTCTGCCTGCGACTCAGCTGAGTTCCTGGCGGCTGCCGCCCTTGACAGCGGCGGTGGCAAAGCATATCAGAATGCTGTGCGTCCGTAGCTCAGTTGGATAGAGCGTTGGCCTCCGGAGCCAAAGGTCGTGGTTTCGAATACCGCCGGGCGCACCAGAAATTACAGGGGTTTACAGGCATGATGCCTGTAAACCCCTTTTTCTTTCCCCGCACCATTCCCCGCACGCAGAGCAAAAATCAAACCTAAAAAAAGTCCAAAACGGTAGGTCTGATCTAGGATATCTTTTGATCACACCGAAATTCTGCCTTCAAAAAATCATCCCGGTCAAATTTGACTAGAGCAATTGTCACTATAGACACCTTTTGTG
>JAILMX010000146.1 GCA_024692205.1 Desulfovibrio sp.
GCCCGTCTGGGCGAGGACGCCATGCTGGGGCAGTGCCTGCGAGACAGCACGGGCAAGTTCCGCATCCACCTGGACAGGGTGGAATGCCGGGGCATGCGCCATTTTCTGCCGGGGCAGGCGGGCCACAATGCCCTGACGGAGCATCTGCGACGTTTCCTCGACGCCCCGCTGGCCTACGAACTCGCCCTGCACCCCGCCGCGCAGAAACAGCCCCCCTGCCCTCTGGGCGTGGACAGCGCCATGGGTTTTTATCTGGGCACCCCGCATACCTGCCCGCCTGTACGCGTATTCTGGAATGGAGAACGATATGCCTGACAGCCGCCCTACCGAACTTTTCCGCTTTGCCTCCTCGGCCCTTCCGCCGGAAACATTTCATGTGACGCACTTCCACGGCGCGGAGGGGCTCAACACCCTCTTCAGCTTCACCATCGACCTTGTGAGCACAAATGCTTCTGTGGATCCGGCCAAGGTGCTGGACGCGCCTGCCCGCTTCATCATCCACAGGGACAACGGAGAGGACGCCGTCTTTCAGGGCTACCCCGCCCGCATGGAACAGGGCGGCATGTTCAACGGCTACGCCTACTACCGGGTGGAGCTGCGCCCAGCCTTCTGGAAGCTCACCCAGGCCGTGCAAAGCGCCATTTTTCTCAGCAAGACCGTGCAGGAAACGGCCGATGAGATGCTCAACGGCCAGCAGTTCTTCAACATACCGCACGAGTTCCGCTTCACCAGGTCCGACTACCCCTCGCCGGAATTCGCCATGCAGTACGGCGAAAGCGTCTATGACTACATCCTCTGGCGCATGGAAGAACAGGGAGCGTATTTTTTCTTCGCTCCGGACGGGGACAAAGTCATCTTCGCCGATGCACCGCAGTCGCATGACGCGGCCGTTGCAACCGTCCACTATTCCCCCGCTTCGGGGCTGGAGGGCGACAAGAGGGAAGAGGTGCTCACCGCCTTCACCCTGACGCAGACACCCCTGCCGCTCCGCGTGGTGGTGCGCAGTTTTGACTGGAAAAAACCCGGCACGGCGGTGGTGGGCGAGGCGACTGTCTCCTCCGCCGGCATGGGGGATGTGTACCTGACCAATGAGAATGTGGAGAGCAACGACGAAGCCGCGCGCATCGCAAAAATCCGCGCCGAAGAGCTCGTCTGCCGCAGCCGCGTGTTCACGGGTGCGGGCTCCGTGCCCGTTCTGCGACCCGGCGTCGTCTTCACCCTGCAGGACCATTACAATCAGGCTTTCAACCGCGACTACATGGTCACGGAAATCACCCACGAGGGCGCGCAGGAAACCTTTCTCTCGATGGGCCTGGGCATTCCCCTGCGTGAAAGCCGGGAGCATCTTTTCTACCGCAACCACTTTTCCTGCATTGAAGCCGATGCTCCGTACCGTCCGGCCCGCACTGCGCCCCGCGCCACCATTCCCGGCGTCATCCGCGCCTTTGTGGACGGCGCAGGCTCAGGCGCGCGGGCTGAAATGGACGAGTACGGCCGCTACAAGCTGCTCTTTCCCTTCGACATTTCGGGGCGCAAGGGCGGCAACGCCACCTGCTGGATACGCATGGCCCAGCCGCAGGTGGGCAATGACAGCGGCATGAGCTTCCCGCTTTTGCCCGGCGCGGAGGTGACCGTGGCCTTCCTTGATGGCAACCCTGACCGCCCCGTGATCACCGGCGCCCTGCCCAACGGCGAGACGGGCGCCATCACCGGCTCCGGCAACCCCAATGTCTCCGGCATCCGCACGCCCGGCGGCAATCAGATTACCATCAACGATACGGACACCCACCAGGGTATTTCCCTGCAGACGGCATCCGGCCTGGGCCTCACCATGACCGCCGGCTCCCTGGGGGCCACCACGCAGCACCATGACGTGGCGCTGGGCATGACCTCCATCGCGGGCACGGAAATCGCCAACATGGCGAAAACACTTGTGACGGGCTGCAAGGTGCAGTCCGCCGCCTGCATGGACTGGGCCGCGCTGGTCACCGCCATCACCCAGGCGGTGCAGACCGGCGTGAGCGACGTGTTCGACTCCCTGGCGAAAAAGGCCGCCAAGGACGATGGCACGAAAGCCGCCGAAGCCGCCAAATGGGGCAGTGACATCACTAAAACCGTGGGCATGGCCATCATCAACATTGTTTCCACCATCAAGGCATTCCAGGCCCCGACCAATAACTACGGCGCAGCCCTGGTCGGGTCGAACGGCAAGTCCGCTTCCACGCTGCAGGTCTGGCCCGGCACGGGCAAGATGCTGGCCCTTATCATCACCTGGCTGACCTCGCGCATCATACAGTTTGGCGCCGAGAGCGTAGACTCCGGCTTGGAGGTGCACGACGCGGAGAGCAAAGCCCAGAATGCAATGGACGACCAGTTGAAAAAGGCGCACGACGCGCTGAGCGAAGCCCAGACGTCAAGCAAAGCCCAGACGTCAAGCGAAGACCAGACGTCAAGCGAAGACCAGACGTCAACGGACGACGAGTCGAAAATCGCCGGCGCGGAGAAGCCCAAAGACGACACCGAGCGCAAGGCAACCTACACAGACGTGACCAACCAGCTCGCCAAGGCCATAGCGAACGCCATGAGCGAAGGCGACGCCGACACGGCACAGAAGCTGCAAGCCCAGCTCACAGCACTGCAGAAGGACTACAATGTCCTCTACAACGAAAAGAGCGACACCTATTACAAATACGCCAAGTCGGACACGGTGCGGCGGGCCATGGTTTCCGCCGCCAAAGACATGCTGCCGGAAATCACGGCCATTATGCTGCAGTTCAAAGCCTTGAGCGGATGCAGCAAGGATCATGGCGGCGTCGGCCTGGCCTCGCCGGACAGGAACGTCAACATGAACGCCATGGGCACGGTTTCCGCCCATTCGCAGAAAGGCATCTACCTGGACACAAAGTCCGAGTATAACGATGCGGCCGAATGGGGCTGCGCTGTCGAGAATTACCTTGATAAAGCCGGCATTTCAGGATGGCCGTTTCCACGACATGGCATGGTGCTGGGGCAGGACAAGAAATTCATCTCCCTGCACACGGACGTTGAGCACCATGCCGTTGACCGCATTCTGGAGAAATCGACCCTGGCGCACAGACTGTCCAATCTGCACCAATTTGAGACTACTGACGGGAAAGCCCAGTTTTCCCTGTACCAGAATGTCGGCACGCTCTCCACGGAAGGCAACGACGCCCTTCTCATGATGTCCTACTGTCCAGCCAAGGATAACAACTCCACGATCCTTTTAACTAAAGAATACGTCAAGATAAAAAAAGGCAATGATTCGCAAATCACCATCTCTGAGGATGACTCCCTTGTCATGAAGGTAAAGGACAATCTCATCAGCATTGACGCGGACGGCAACATCGGCTTCAAGAGCAGCAAGGGCAGCACGTTCGACATGGCCGAAAACATCGTGCTCAAGCCCGAGCAGAAGGCGACGATCGGCGGCATTACAATAAACGGTTCCGCCATCTCCGCACCGACGCTCACGTTCAATTCCGGGGCCATCAAGATCATGGGCGGGGCGGGTTACGCCGTCACCAGTTTCATCGCCAGGGCCGCCGGCCAGGTTGCCTCGACTCTCAAGCAGCAGGATGCCAGGATCAGTCAGCTTGAGCAGCAGGTGCAACAGGCCTCCGACGCCAACATCAAGGCCAACGACGCCAAGAGCGATGCCCTGGGGGCAAAGCAAAAGGCGTCCAACGCCGTTATAAAGGCCAAGCTCATTGCCTTCAATTAGGGCTGCCCACGGGAAAGCGCGCATGAACACAGACTTCATCCCCGAAATCCTCAGCTTCACCGTCCAGCCATTTGACTTGCAGGGCAAACTGCACCAGGCCTTCACGCTGGGGCTGGGCTTCGACCTGCTCTCCGGCCGCACGCTCGCGCAGGACGCGGTCTGGGGCGCGGCCATGAAGGCGCTGGAAGGCGGCGGCTGCATTGACACGGGCCTGCCCAAGAAAGAGGCCGAATGGCTTTTGGCTGGCAAGGCATGCGCGCCCGGCGAGGATACGACCACAAGCCTCGTGGTGGACATGCGCGTGGGCGCAACCTCCCGCCGACTGCTGGTGGAGCGGGAGCAGCCCTTCGCCGCCCTGCCGCTCACCTGGGAAAACACCTGGGGCACGGAGCAGGAAAACCCGCAGGGCCTGCCGCCCACCCAGGTGCGCCGCGCCCCCGTGACGGACGCCAAAAGCCCCTACGGCACGCCCGCCTGCCCCGGCCCGCGCGGGGCCTGGCCCTGCCGCATGACGCACATGGGCACATACGACAAAAGCTGGCTGCTCTCCCGCTGGCCCGGCGTGCCGGACGATTTCGACTGGGCCTTCTACAACCTTGCCCAGCCCTGCCAGCGCCTGCCGCAGGCCATCCGCGGCGATGAAGATTTCGAGCTGACCAATCTGCACCCGCGCGAGCGGCGCATCATAGGCCACCTGCCCGGCAAGACGCTGCGGCTTTTTGTCCTGCGGCGGGGAAGCTGGCGCGAACACGCCGTGACCGCGGACACCGTCTGGCTTTTCCCCAACCAGCTCGCGGGGCTCGTGCTCTGGCACGCCATGGCCGAGTGCACTGACGAGAGCGGCACGGACATTGAGGCCCTTCGCGTGGAACTGACGCCTGAGGACGCCCCCGCCGCCTCGGAGCAGGCCACAGTCCCCGCCGATGCCACGACCTCTCCAGAGCCCTCCCCTTCGGAGCCTGCGGCTGAGGCGGCCCTGTCCGCCCCGGC
>JAILMX010000173.1 GCA_024692205.1 Desulfovibrio sp.
ACGACGTTTTCTTCGCCGCCCTGCGCGAGGCGAAGGTCGTGCCCACGCGCTACTTTGAAAAGCTCAAGCACTTCGAGGGCTGCATGCCCATAGAGGCGCTTGCCGAACGCGGCCCCCGCACGCTGACATTCGGCCCGCTGAAACCCGTGGGCTTCATAGACCCGCGCACCGGCAGACGGCCGTGGGCTGTTCTTCAGCTGCGCGCCGAAAACGCCAACGCCGAAACCTGCAATCTGGTCGGTTGCCAGACACGCATGCTCCAGTCTGATCAAGAGTTCGTCTTCCGCCTCGTGCCGGGCCTTGCGCATGCCGATTTCGCCCGATTCGGCAGCATGCACCGCAACACCTATGTCAACGCCCCGGAAGTCCTCGCAGCCGACCTTTCGCTACGCGGCAGGCCGAACGTCTTTCTGGCCGGGCAGATCACCGGCGTCGAGGGCTATGTTGAATCAGCCGCCTGCGGCCTGTGGCTCGGCCTGCTGCTCGGTGCGCGGGCACATGGCAAAGAGCTTCCCCCGCCCCCTGCGGAAAGTGCCTTGGGTGCGCTCCTGAAGCACTTGCGTACGCCGAACAAACGTTTCCAACCCTCGAACGTGCATTTCGGCCTCATGCCGGAGTTCGCCGACCGCCTGCACAAAAAGGAACGCAAGGCGCTCTATTCGTCACGCGCCCGCAAGGCCTTCGCCGACTGGCACGCCCGAATCGTAAAGATTTTGCCCTGCGGGGCGGCGATCGCTTGACAGAGTGATGTTTTTTTCGTAAATAAACGCCTACAAAATACGTCACCATCGTCTATCCGGTTAGGACGGCGGCCTCTCAAGCCGCTAAGACGAGTTCAAATCTCGTTGGTGACGCCAAGAAATCGAGGCCTAGCAATCAAGCATGTGTAGATTGCTAGGCTGTCTTCTTTGAAGGGGGGAACGGAATGACGTTCGCCCCTTCTTTTTTTGCGTATGCCTGTTTGTTTTTCTTCCGGTCGATTCCGCGCGATGCGGATGTTCCGGGCGGTGGCGGGGGGGACTGATGCCGAATCGTCGCCTGCGCTGTTGGAAGATCAAGGCCGCCGTGCGCAAGGATGGCTGCGGCCAGGTGCCGGATGGCATGGAATCCAAACGGGGGCCGCTGACCTTCTGGCAGAGCCTTTCCATGAAGTGCTGCCTGACGGTGTACTGCTTGTCGTTGTGCCTGTTCACGAAAACGAGCGCAGAACGGCTTTTCAGGCGATGCTGCGCCATTGCCATATTTTGGAGATCTGAACAGGATTATGCCACCATCTGACGACCCGACTTGATCGTCTTGCAATTATCGCATATTCGTCCTAAGCCATTCCGGAAAGGGGGGTAGAGAATATCCACCCTGGGAATGGATCGAAGCGTTCTCAACCAACGGAATCGAGGTGGGATCAAATGGGGCTCATGGATTTTGCCAAGAACACCGCAGCGAATGCGGCCATCGCAGCCGCTCGCCCGGCCATTGAAAAGGCAACCGCGCGGTATCTGGTTCTCAATGACATCGCCTACAAAGACAAGGAACTCACGCTGTCGGGTGCGTTGCTGGGCGGCGAACGCGTCACAGTAACGGTCGGGAACATATTGATTGCCGAGGACGGCGCGACCATCAGATTCGGCAAGGCCGCATGCAGCATCGCCGGCCTTGAGAACCTGCTGTCCGACTTCGTCGTCGGGAAGGATTTTCCCATACCCGAACAACATCGGGAGAAGGCGAGGATGGCAAAGAAACTGCTGTAATGCGACACACGGAAAGGCATCGCCCCGCTCTGAAAAGGACGGGGCGTTTTTGCAACAAACCATGAACGAAAGAACCATCCCCGGGAGAGGCGAGGATGAAAGGAGAATCCTATTTGCCGACGATCCAGTACGTATCGAAGCCGTCGTTCAAAAAACCGTCCGTCACGGACGTGAAGCCGGCCTGCTTGAAGAGCCAATGATACTCCCCTCGGGTCCGCCGCCATCCCCAGAATTGCTGCGGCCGCACACCGAGGTAATGAAGGATGCCGCGGATGAAGATCTTTGCGGCATTCACGAAGCCGCCTATGAAGGAATCCTCCTCAAGAAGGGACGCGGAAAGGCAGACGATCTCCCCGCCGGAGACGAGCTGTGCGCG
>JAILMX010000225.1 GCA_024692205.1 Desulfovibrio sp.
TAGGTTTGCAGCTCGTAAGTGAAGCTGAAATACATAATCTTTTTGCACCAATTTCACTGAATGCAGCATAACACGTCAAAAATTAAAGTCTAATAAAAGTTTAATGAAATATAATAGTTCCAATTTGTGGATAGATTCTAATTATCACTTTTCATCGGAGTTGGGAATGGTGCGGGGAAACGAAAAAGGGCTTACGGAGAATGTTCCGTAAGCCCTTGATATTATTGGAGCGGGAAACGGGATTTGAACCCGCGACGTCCAGCTTGGGAAGCTGACAGTATTTATTTTGCTCTATTAACACCTATTGCTATAAAGCCCTTTAATATAGAGCTTTTTCTGTCTAGAACGGGTCTTGTTTTGCTCTCAATTTTGCTCTATTTTGACCTTGTGTGCGGGGAAGCGTGCGGGGAAGAAAAATCCCAAAAACCAGCATGAAACAAGGGCTGTGAGGTACAAAGTGAAGCGCATCAAGACCAAATATCCAGGCGTTACTTATCGTGAGCAAGAGCGTCCGGACGGCAAGGGCATGGAGAAAGTGTACTACATCCGCTACCGGCGCAGTGGACGGGGAAGTCCAGAAACCGAAGAACCCTGCGGTCGAGAAACTGAAGGCATGACTGCTGCTAAGGCGAATGGTATCCGTGCCATGCGTATCAACGCCAAAGAACTGACAAACAAGGAACGCAGGCAACAACAGAAACTGAAAGAGAAGGCGACGGGGCCGAAAACTTTGGCCGAGTTATGGGAAGTCTACTCAAAACAAACTTCGGATCTCCCAATTCACGCAAAATGCGACGTGCCGTTCATCAAGCACTTGGCCCCCATTTTGCGACGTGATATTGCATCATTGCGAACGCAGGATATTGACAGTCTCAGGGATAGGCTTTTGAGAACAACCTGCGCACGTAATCCAGAAAAATCTCTTTCACCTCAGACTGTAAAGCATGCGCTAGGGTTGTTGAAACGTATGCTGAATTTTGCATCGGCCCAGGAGCTTTGCGACCTTCCTAGCTCATTAAGAATACTCATGCCTTCGGTAGACAATCAGAAGACCGAAAGCATGACCGCAGAGCAGATGGCTGCGTACTGGAAGGCTCTCGATGAGGAAGCCGATCAGAATGAGGCGGCAATTCTCCGAATTGCCTTGCTCACAGGTATCCGTAAATCAGCGTTGCTTGGACTTGAATGGTCAGACATTGATTTTGAGCAAGAGACGATCCGTCTGAGGGGTGTCAACGCCAAAAACAGAAAGACAGAGTATATCCCCATGAGCGAGGCCGTAAAAAAGATTTTTCAGAGCGTAGAGTGCAAGGCTAATCCCTTAATCTGGCCTTCCCCGCAGACAGGGGGCAGGCGGAAAGATTTTGTGCGTATGCCGAAGCGTGTTCGAGAAAAAGCTGGACTGTCGGCTGACTTCAGGCCTATGCACGGCCTACGTCACGCTTTTGCAAGCCACTTGGCCTCTAGCGGCAAGGTTGACCTTTATACTCTTCAGAAGCTCTTGACCCATGGAAGTCCCCAGATGACGCAAAGATACGCACATCTTGCCGATGAAGCGTTGAAACGAGCGGCAAATGTGGCAAATGACATGGTAAAAATTGATTCGTAACCGGATTTGCCCACCTAGGTGTGGCGTAGCTAACCACGCTGAAAAGAGGAAGCATCTTCCCCTTCCTTCTGGCGGGCAATCATTGGTGAGGCTTGTTTTTTTGGAGGAAGGCATGGAAAAACCTTACGACTTTGTCATCAGCTATAGAAAAAATTATCTATCATTCCGCGAATTGCTTGAGAGATGGAAAGGCGTTGTTAGTATAAACATATTGATTAATATGGTGTCTTGTGGAGATATTGCGGCATACAAATATCAACAGCCATATGGCGTAGATGAAGATAAATTTAACAAAGAAAGTATTGTTAATATGGAAAAGATTGATGTTAGTAATATTAAAAAGGATCTTTTAAACACAGAAAACAATGATAATCAATTATATTTTGACAAATTTCAGATTGAAGAATTTGAAAGGAATCATAGTGCATTTAAGTCTGAAATCGATATTGCTTCCTTAAAAGAATCTATTAAAGAATTGGAAAATGGATATGTAGAATCTGATACTAAGCTGGCATACATCATGGAACAAATTGCTGAGCTTCGGAGGTTAGAACAAGACGAAAGTCAAATGCATCCTAAGACACGGGATGCTTATAGAAAGTTATTAGGTGCTCTAAAAAAGATGATTGAACTTGCTATAAGCTTTGCCCTTGAGCGTGTACCTGAAGGGGTCGAGCTTTTGGAGCCGAAACGACGGTCCCGCCAAAATCTAATTGATGCCTTCGAGGGTGACAAAGCCCTTGGAAACAAGCTTTTTGGAGCTCTCCCCGATGAGTATAAAGCAGAAGGCGGCTCTTCGAAAGGACTGTAACCCCCTAAGTAAGAAAAAATGGGAACGTCAGGGACCCCCTAAGTAAGAAAGCGTAAAAAATTTTTTTAAGCTTTTTTCAAACAAGATTCACCGCTTCACAAGCGGCTAGGACCCCCCAAGTAATATATTTACTTGAGGGGTCTTCTTATTTTTATCTTTACTTTTGGGGTTCCCAAAATGATTGTTATGTGTACTATGAGCTTAACCAGTCACAGTGCAGACCAAACTGACACATCAAAAGGAGGGGGCATATGATTCAAGGTCATGTCAAAGATGAACGGTTTGTGCTCATTACAGAAAAACAAGCTTCTGAAGCTACTGGCATAAATTTGAAAACATTAAGGAAGTGGCGATATTTTAACATACATCTTCCTTATATTAAAATTGGTCGTTCAGTGCGATATCGCCTTTCTGATATTCGTGCATACATTGATAAGATGACAATACAGCCACGAGAATCTTAGAATAATAGATGAAGAATTTTTACGGAGGTCGAATATGAACAAGCAAGTAATCACGAACCCACTGAAGGCGATCCGAGCCAAGTGCATCGACTGCTGCGGGTTTCAGACGAAAGAAGTCAGGCTATGCACTGCAGTCAATTGTCCTATACATCCTTTCCGCTTCGGGAAGAACCCGTTCAGGAAGACTCGCGAAATGACTGAGGAGGAACGGCGGTCTTGTGCTGAGAGACTCGCTAAAGGAAGGGCCAAAAAAGCATTGTAAAATCAATGAGTTTTTTGACGAAAATTCTGCCCGTTGTTGTTTGGTCATGGACAAAATCTTCTACAAATAAACCACTGTTAAATAAATCCCGCCATACTTGTAACGGGTATGGCGGGTTAAAGGACACAGAATGCATACAGTTTTCGAAAAAACTTCCCTCAGCGACACAGCTCGCATACTGCGTTCCGAATGGGGCTTGGCGGTCATTCCGCTTCAGCCAAACAGCAAGCGCCCAATGGTGGCTTGGGCCGACTATCAGGAGGTTCTTCCTTCCGAAGAACAGGTCGAGGAATGGTGGAGAAAGACCCCAAACGCCAATATTGGCCTGATTTGCGGCCCTCACAGCGATTTGCTCGTTTTGGACTGCGACACCCCCGAAGCGCAGAAGTACGCCTTCGAGCATTTTATCCGCACGCCCCTCTGCGTCACAACCTCTAGGGGCTTCCACCTCTACTATAAATGGCCCAAAAATCAGTCGATTTCCGCGCTAAAGATGGCGAAATCACGCCTTAAAGAGTCAAATTTGGGCCTAGACCTTCAAATTTCTAGTTGTTATGTGGTCGGGCCGGTCAGTAAACACCAGAGTGGCGCTGTTTACACCATGCACGACTACTTTGGCTCGTCTTGGCTTGACGATGAAGTGCCGGAGTTCATGGAGCTTGCCCCAACCGCTTCGCAGGGCGCTGACCTGAGTTCGATAGACCTCTCTTCGGCTAGGGCCGAGTTCGGCGAGATCGACCACGGCGACCGCAACAACGGCATGACTAGGTTCGTGGGCCGATTGATCGCCGCAGGGGGATCGTATGTGGACGTTCTCAACGAAGCCCTTGAGGAAAACCGTTCACGGTTCGTTCCACCGATGACGCCCAAGGAAGTCAAGGGCATTGTCGAGTCGGTCTTCCGCACCCATGAGCGCAACCACGGTTCTCCGGCCCCGTCCTCGTCCAGAGATCCATTGGCCCAGATCGACACAAGCGATCTGCGGCAAGCCGAAGTCAAGGAAGAGGTCATCGAGCCTTGGCCCGAACACCTTCTGCACCCAAGCGGACTTCTGGAACGCATCATCGACTACACTATGGACGCCTACCCACGGACTGAGCGTGTCTTCGCCCTAGCAGGCTCCCTCACCCTTCTAAGCACCGTCATGGGCCAGAGGGTCGTGACCACCACGGGCCTGCCAACCGGCCTTTACAGCATCATCGTTGGTGATTCTGGCACAGGCAAGGGCGGGCCATTGTCGGCGATAAACCGCATACTCCATTGCGATCCGATGTTAGCCAACGCCTATGCGGGCAGTGACGTTGCCAGTGACGCCGCCATTGCGAACTACCTGACCCGTGAGGGCTGCCAACGCTCCCTTTTCGTCTTTGACGAGATCGGAATGTTCCTCAGCTCATGCAAAAAGGCCACAGGCAACGCAAGAGCCAACATCGTCAAGATGTTCACGGATATGTACGCCAAGCGTGCGAGCGAGCCGTACAAGAAACGCTACGCCGATGAGAGCTACGACAGGTGCGTTGACTTCTACTCGCTCTCCCTGTTCGGAGCCACCGTCCCCGGAGAGCTGTGGCAATCCTTGCGTGACAACGAGACGACAAACGGCTTCCTAGCCCGTTGCATGATCTTTCAGGAAGCGTCCTCTTTTAAGATCCCGAACATAGACCATGAGGACATTGACGTTCCAGAGGACATTGTGAACGGCGTGTTAGACCTTTGGAAGATCAATGAAGGGGACAACAAGCCAGAGATAATGCCTGACGGCGGCGTTAACCTTCATTCCGTTCCGAAGCCAATCAAGATTCCCTTTGACAGCGAAGCCAAAGATTACCATTTGAGCAAGCTTCTTGAACTGGAACACGTCAAGGAGCGTTACTATAATTCAAACGATCAGACACACTTGTCCGTATATAACAGGACGGGAGCAAAGGCTTGGCAAATAGCCCTTATCCATTGTGGAAGCAGGCTAGGTTCTGGCATCGTCAAATCGTACATCAATCTTGACGACATAAAGTACGGTTGGGAACTTGTTGACGAGGTTGACCATCGTATGTTAGAACAAGTCAAAGATAACGTCTCAGAGACTCCATTCCATGCCCTGTGCCAACGTGTGAAGCAAGCCGTGAAGCGCAAGAGCGTTGAGTGCAAAAGGAATGGGATCGAACCAATAGGTGCTACACTCCGTGACATTACACGGTCTGTTAAGACCGATACAATGAAGGCAATAAAAGAGGCTCTTGAGAAGTTGATTTGTGACGGAGAATTGCTTATAACCAAAAGGAAGCCAATTCGTGGACCTGAGACTTCCATTTTCCAAATTGCTGAAATAATTCCAACAAGCAACCCACAAAAACCTGTCGAAACTTGTCACTTGACTTAGTGACAGGTTTTTCACCCCTCAAACCCACGGATAAAGCCACTTTCATAGAAAAAAATCAAAACCTGTCAACCTGTCACACGGGCAAAAAAAATTAAAGCTATATAGCTTTAGAGTTGGATTTTTTTCCCTAGGTGACAAGTTGACAGGTTTTGATTTTTTTTTATTTTTTATTTTTTTATATAATAATAACAGGTATTTACGAGAAGAATGGCCCAAAAAAACCTGTCACTAACCTTGGTGACAGGTTTCGACAGGTTTTTGGAGAAGTAGATGCTATCCTGCTGTTCGTCTCCGACTATTGGCTACATGTATAATAGCTGGAGCTAGGCGCATTGGCCTGCCTACTTGGATCAAAGATTACAGTCTGCGACGTTCAAGAAGCACTGCAAGAGGCCTCGGCAGAAGCAAGTCCCTAAGATATAGGAACGGTAATGCGATGAGCGAGGCTGGTGCATAAATTGGCTTGATTGGCCTGCAACGATACTTATGACTCCAACCATTGACGTGACAGATGGCTTCTTGTTGGCGCATTGGCTAATACAAAGCAAAAGCCCTCTTCCCCTTTGTATCAAGGGGAGGGGGGCTTAAATCTTTACGAGGAAAGCCTTATCGACCGAGCGCTGGCTCTCATTTTTGTGCGTGCAGTTGTAAAGTCGATATATGCAATATTTATACCAATATATAGATTAATGAAAGGCTTAAGACTATTGTGGCAAGTATACTCTGTGGTAACAGTGCCTGTTGTGGGTATCATCTTTGATCGATCGGATCACGTTATTGGCAACTGTTCTGTTGCACAGGCCTTGACGGTCATTGTTGTCACGCCATTCTGTATTGTCGTTGTAGCGACATTATAATGGGCTGCGGTTGTGTCAGTAGTTCCGGTATTGCTTGTCATTGTTGCTGTAACAAGCATACTTAGGATTCTCATTGGTATCTTGAATTCCACTGTTTTGTACACGAACATTATGCTGGCATCTCCTGGTGTTGACATAGGTTCAGCCGGTTTTTCAACGGAAGAAAGTGCTACATCGCATTTCTGGGTTACGCCAAAAGCAGAATTTGCGCTGACATCTTTGGGCGCAGGCATTGAGGATCGTAGTATGAGGGGGTGTTGTCACACGTTGCTGCACGTAGATCATCATTGGATACGCGGTCAACAACTGGCACTGTCTGTAGCGTGGGGGGGGAGACGCGATGGCCTCATTTGCAGCGTATTTCTCGTAATGGGAGGCAGGGGATAATCCGGCCTTTGCGATGACTGTATCTGCAGCGATCTTGTCGGATCAGTTGTTAGGGGCGGTTTTCTGCAGCTCAGCAAGCTTGGCCGACGCATAGGCATCAAAGGCGTTGGCTACATCGGCAGCAGTCTGATTCACTCACTGAGCATAGGGAGCGTTATTCTGAAGCTGATGAAGTTTGGCTTCCAGATATTCAGCAGTATTGAAGTAAGCGTTAGCATAAGGTTCCTTCCAACGTCAAATACTTCTGATAATACTACTCTATGGTTAGGCCTGTATTGTGGAATAGCTTCGATTAGTGTGCCTACCGTCCAAGGGTTACCATTGGCACTGGGCCAGTCTGGACTGGATGTACTATTTTCCATTGAATTTGGTGGACATTCTCTCTCCTTAACATATTTTATATCTTCTCCTGAAAGAAGGAAGGGACACCCTTAACTAAGGAGGACATCTAGCTTTTACACGAAAGTTACGGGAAAACACTTGCCACACTAAGGTTTGAGTAACACCCCCACGGGCGTGGGGAAGACGTCGCGCCAGAGCTGCCGGAAGAGGTCATCTAGGAAACACCCCCACGGGCGTGGGGAAGACAGCTTTTCCTTGATCTTGATAAAGCCAGTGTCGGAAACACCCCCACGGGCGTGGGGAAGACTTTTTTACTTCCCACTCCTTGGCTTGTTTCTTGGAAACACCCCCACGGGCGTGGGGAAGACTGGTGTCGCTTACTTTGTAGACGTGTGTATAGGGAAACACCCCCACGGGCGTGGGGAAGACACGGCGTCTAGCTCTATACGTCCGTTTTCCTCGGAAACACCCCCACGGGCGTGGGGAAGACGAGAGCCGCCTTGGAGCGTGGCTTGTATTCACGGAAACACCCCCACGGGCGTGGGGAAGACAAGACATTGAGTTTTATATCCGCGAGCAATTTGGAAACACCCCCACGGGCGTGGGGAAGACGTTTTTGGATGGCAAGCAAAACAGTGGATATGAGAAACACACCCACGGGCGTGGGGAAGACAAGTCAAAAATCGCGTCCTCGTCTGTGCCGACAGAAACACCCCCTCGGGCGTGGGGAAGACCCTACAGGAAGAACGTGACGGCATTAAAGGCGAAGAAACACCCCCACGGGCGTGGGGAAGACAAAGAAAGCCTCGCTTCGGCTGTCATGGAGGCAGAAACACCCCCACGGGCGTGGGGAAGACTGCACCAGCAAAAGTCGGTCGTACTGCTCCGTGGAAACACCCCCACGGGCGTGGGGAAGACAAAAGAAGTTTGATAAGACAAGCCTCCGATGGGGAAACACCCCCACGGGCGTGGGGAAGACGTGGATGTAATCGAGCCGGACCTGACTTGCTTGGAAACACCCCCACGGGCGTGGGGAAGACAATTACGCGTACACAGGCCAATACGGTACTGCAGAAACACCCCCACGGGCGTGGGGAAGACGGGCAATCGAATGCTCAGACTTGTCCTTTACTGGAAACACCCCCACGGGCGTGGGGAAGACGCGGGATGCGGGTCGAAATGGATAGGTGCTTCAGAAACACCCCCACGGGCGTGGGGAAGACACAATAGCGGCGACTGTAACCTTATGCCGCTTAGAAACACCCCCACGGGCGTGGGGAAGACGCTCTTCAAACAGCTTCTCAAAGACATGGCGTAGAAACACCCCCACGGGCGTGGGGAAGACTTCCTGATTCCTGACAAACCTTGATTTTCTCCAGAAACACCCCCACGGGCGTGGGGAAGACTAGATCCAGATGTCGGCTTTGTCCTTGGCTTTAGAAACACCCCCACGGGCGTGGGGAAGACCCTGTGAAATCATTGAAGTTTTCTTCAATAAGAGCTCTTACTCACTATCATTTTCAAGCACCAGTTGGAATCCACTAATACGCACGAACTCTCGACGCGGATCACCGCGCCCCCAGATTCTGTAACCTGGTGCTTCAGAAATACGCTGAAAAATTAAAAGTCCACTTTCTGGTGGACAGTGGCTGTGTAAGTATTCAACGACAGATTCAGCCACATTATCTTTGATACCTGAGACAAAAACGTTAGCCCTTGGCTCAATAAACCAGAGTTTCATGCGGCCACGAACTGCTGGTGGCAAGTCATTTGCGATAACGACGAGCACTTGCTTCCCCTAGGAAATAATCTATGTCGGTAGTTGCCGTTTTGAGCAGATTGCGTTCAGAGATCCTTTGACGAAACGCTTCTGACACAACTGCTTTGTTGTATTCCCCTCCAAGCCTGGCGGTCAATGCAAAGGCCAAGTCTACACACAAATCGGCCTTATAGAGATCCGCCAGGTCATATACCAGTGGCAAAGGACTACCCGAATGGATGAAGCCAAGATGTGGCGAGTAGCCCAAACTGTGGATAATTGAGGCTAGAATACCATACAGCGCAGCATTGGTTACAGTCAGAATCTGATTCACAAGGTCACTTAGTTCAAACTTGCCTGGCACATAAGATCGCCCTTTCCATCCCACGCCGTATTCTTCAGCTTTACGAATGTACAGGTCGCGTACTCGTTTCCCTTCCATGCCCATAAGTGCCTGCAGATCTTTTCCTGCCAGATCCTCTTCTGGAAAACGTCTGCTAAAAAGAGCCTTGGCCACAGCAAGTTTCATGTTCGGGTCGGAGGCGAGTTGCGCCTGTCTTTGAAGATTGCGTGTATGAGAAGTGGGCGTAATCCCTGCAGCATAAAAAAGAAGGCTGTCTTCACCTACCCAGCATAGACAACAGTTTGCAGCGGCAGCTGTTTTGACGGCCTCATGTGTAACTGTCGTCCCTGGCCCTAACAATATACACGAGATAGTAGCCACCGGCAGCCGTATACAACTACCCTGTGAATCTATCCATTTGATGCTGCTGTCATCAACCTCCAGTCTGCCACGTTCCAAATACAGAAATGGATACTTGTCGACGACACGAGGCAGAGTGTCACGTGTGATACGTACAAAAAGACGGGAAGCAGAAGCTTTGTCTGACATAGAATGTTCCATCTCAACCGTCTGCGTTACAGACGAGTGATCTTGTGCGGGCCTGTCACGAAGACAAATCAGATTTCAACTTTTGTATTCTCATCTGCCGGACATCCTTCAATTGATGGCACAACGGCAAAAAGTGTCACCTGACGACTACGATATTCTTTGTGAGAGCCAAAGCTAAGAGGTACGTCGTTGATCGTCCACACTTCGTCCCCTTCCTCTAACGCACCTTCACGTACAGTAAGTACTTCACAGCGTTCCTTTTCCTTCGCCAGCTCATCAGCCTGTGCCAGCGCCGTATCCTCCGTATTGAATATGCCACGACCCACAAAGTCAGAAGGAGGACAGTTGCGTCTTCCAAGCGAAAGCTCCCATATCGGGTTCTTCAGGGCCAGGTCAAATGTCAGCGCATCTTCATCAGGTACTTCTAAAACGCAGGCATAGGCCATGTCCTGCAGGTAATAACGCCAAGTCAGCTTGGTGGCTGCCCCACTTCGATTCTTTCCATTTGCTTGTTTGGGTACCAGCATATCTTGCCACGCATCCTTTGAATCATAACTGCTGCCCACAGTCTGAAAATCGCGCAACTGTGGTGGTATACGAGCAGTGGAACCCTTTACGTTCTTTCTGGCATACGCGCGAACGGTTTGCCCGTAGTTTGCCATATAAGCCAACCAATCCAACTGTTCTCCGCCACGCCCACTTGCGCAGCAGAGAAGCCCAAGCACGCCCGATCGAGTGGGAAAGGGTAGACTTGTTCTGTTATAGAAACGGGAATCCGCCCCCCATGACTGTAGCGGTCCTTCAAGCCAAAGCAGAAGGAAGCTCATGCTTTACCCTCCAATGTATGCACAGTCTTAACGAGTTTTTCACAGAGATCATCGATACTGAAAGTCGCATCACAGCCGAAGGTGCAATCAACAATTTTTCCGTACAGTGAGCCACCCAAATCCTCACAGCGTTTAAGGCCCTCATTCAAAGCCTCGATGCTTGGCGCAAGAAACCCATTCCCAGCAGCACGAACGGGTTTCTCAAAGGAAAGTTGCATTCTTTGTCCTTTGCGCACAAGCACCCGGGCATAATCCCACGGGCATGAGGCGGATTGTGTGGTTTGCCGTGCCGAAGGCACTGCAATGAAGAGCGCTTTGGTGAAGGATTCCACAGCATAAGGCACATCATCTTCACCGATGTTGTATAACAGTTGTCCCAAGTCAAGGCTCACATAGCGGTAATATGTTGCAGAATTGTATTCCAGGGTACCCATATGTGCTGAACCCGGTTTTTCCGGCCTGTCGTCGAGAGCAGTGAAAAACTCCACTTCATTAACAGCGTGATGTGTCGAAATGGCGTGAGCAAAAGCTGAGGCCGCATGCACATTCACTTCTGGAGCCTGTGCAACCATGCGGCCAAACAGAGCGATGTCTAAAACATTTACCGCTCCCTTTTTACCACGGCATAGGCAACTTTTGATGTCCTTTTTCACTTCCTTGGACAGCGAACCGTCCGTATCAGTGGTTTCACTGTTCTCTTCCGAGTCAACTTTCTTTTTTGGTTTTTTGTTGACAGGCAGTTTGAATTCTTTTTGAGCAGCATATTCAGCTAAAGTTAAAATTTCATCCTCAGATATAAAGAGCAAGGTATCCTCTGCTAGAACATCTGCAATAGATTTTCCGCACTTCTCGGCGTCTTCAGTCGAAGCTCCTTTTTTTTTGCAGGCTTCACATAACAGGTAGCTCAAACGCTTTGTGCGGATGCCGAGGGGGACCCCGAGGTCATGCAAAGCAAGACGAACTTGTCTTTTCCAGCACTGCGAACTTACTCGCGCCCGTGGTACACCGCCTACGATCGCAGTCTTCGGCGCGCCGACATCATCGCGATTGAGACAGGAAACTGGGAAAGACTGGAGAATATGAAATTCGATGACGTAGCCGGTAAGAGAATTATTATTCATGACTGACTCCTTGACGGCTTAGGGTATGATTTGCAAAAGCCCGCAACCAAAGGCCTTAGCGCGACCTAATCCCTGACAAAATGATCTCACAAAAGACTGCCGATCCTTCACCCTCAGAATTCCGGTGATGGTAGCCATAGCGATAGTAACTTCATAGACCTTCTTGGAAAAACTCTGCACGTCTAGGGTTTTTACCTGCAGAGATGTTTCATCGGCTTCAAATCCCCAGTGGGGAGCCTTGGAAGAAAACCACTGAGCTACGGCATCACGACCTCGAATCGGCACTAATTTGCGGGAAGCATTGTCACGGCGTACAGGGTTGATGATGACTTCAAAGGAATAGCTGTCAGCCTGCAGATAACACTCAGTCACTTTCCGGCTCTGAAGGTCTCCGTATTCTGGAATTCTTGGAAGTCTGTCGGAAAGGATGAGAATTGTGCGTACACCTCGTCTCGAACCCTTGTCGGCAAAAAGAATCCCGCTGGATGAATCCCGCCTGCCTTGACGGACATCCTCAAACAGGTCGTAAACAATTCGGTGTAGTGAGTAGACATCTATTAAACGGAGACTATGGGTTTCGGCCGGCGAAAGCCGGTATTGTGTCAGCCAGCGCACGGCTCGTCTCCCAGTACTGTGTTGTCTTCTCTCTCATTGGAAAAACACCGGTAGTATTCCTGCGCCCAACGCAACCTAACACGCTGTCGAGATACATCCTTGTCAAAAAGAAGTAGATCATCCAGAAGCTTACCAAGACAAATCCGTGCCCCGTTTGTCTCAAGCAGGGCAAGTACAGGGCGCAACACACGGCAGATTTCAGGGACGCTGTCACAGGCCAAAATCCGACGCAAGCGGGGGTTGTCCTCGTCAGCTGAGTTTCGATCTTTATCACAGTGGTAGAGGGCCTCACCGAGGCCACAGTTTCCATCGGTTTCACTATGTGAACGGCAGAGTGCCGCACCTATCAGAGCAAAGGGAAGGCGTTGATTTTCCTTTTCAATATCCACTCCGAACCTGCAGAGCAGTCCCAGCGCATAGTATTCCGTGTCAGGATTATCTCCACGGCGTAATTTAGCGGCAAAGCCTGGATTGTCACGACGCCGATCAAGTACCCAGGCCGCAAAGCGATTGCCGGGTAAAGGCTGATTCTGTTTCATGGTGTACTTCCTATGCAGATGCTTTTTTGCTGAAACGAGGGGTGTGCTTGGCATACAGCTGTAGCTGGCGGGCAGTAACTTGGGGACAGGCTGCATCATAACAGGCCTGAGCAGTATCACGCAGGCCATGTAGCGCCTGCTCCCGTGAATCAGGCTCATCTTGGGCACAGGCATTTATAAGCTGTTGAAAAGCCTGTTCTGCCTTCTCCCAAAATTGCCATTCCGCCTCCTCCGCCAGCTTCGCCGCATTACGTTGACAAGCTTGTTTGTCCTTTTTCTTAGGCTGTCCTTTCACGTGCTTCGTCTGCCCATTTGCATCATTTGCACAAAAGCTCTCGAAATACTTTCTAACTGACTCCTTGCACACAAAGGCCATCTGATCCAGCTTCTTCATTGCCAGTTGCAGATGATCAAACCACTGTCTTCTGAGAAAGTCCGTATTCAGCATTACCTCGGATTCTACGGCATCATCACTGACTCCCATATATGGTTCCCCTGACTTACGGCTAATTTTTAAACCTCCTGACCAGATTCCGAAAGGACCTAACCTGACCATTCCCAGACGTCTGATTCCCGATTCGATCTGTAAACAAGTCCAGCCGGCCTCTTTTGTACTGTCAAGAAAGCCAAGTAGTGATGTAAGTGAACGCCAGGGACGACGGGCCGGCTCAGGCTTAAGCATTGCTACCTTGTTGCTGTTCAGACCGAAAGACGTCATGCTCGGATCGATCATACGAGCTTTAAAATCTAAGTGCCGAAGGCCCTCTAAGCAGTGCACGCCATCATTACCCAACAGCAAAAAGCGGGACATGGGCACAAGGCGTCCCATGAGACTGTTTTTCAGTTTCTGCGCAACCGTGTCGTTCTCCCCCTGCGGCATGACTTCCCACGGCGGAACCCCCACTCCTTCACTGTAGACCTGCAGACTCTCAATGTCTTCTCGTGTTAGCAGATTACACCACACAGTCTGTCGCAAAGTAATTCCAGTAAGAAATGAATGCAGAATGCCGTTATCGCAGAGTGCCGGACCAGGCTTGGGGGTCTTTCGATCTTCAATATCAAAAGGAGGGAATCTTTTGCTCTTTTCCGTTTTTTTTGCGCCCCCGCCTAAACTACAGGACAGGGAGGTAAGAAGCAGACGAGCACGGAGAGCATCGGTTACTTTCTTTGCCGGCGGAGGAACTTGTCCCTGAAAAAGTATCGTCGCGTTGTCGCTTGGAATTTCAGACATCAGAACCCCGTAAGAACTACAATTTGCTTTGATCGCAGCTGGATATTGTAGAAAGGGCCTCGGGCCATACAGCCAGAAGGCATCCCGCCATGTCTCAAGATACTCAAGGCAGGCTCTCGCCATGCCCTCCTCGCCTAAAGTCTTCCAGCCCTCATCATTCTTTGGTGTGCAGGCTGCCTGAGCTATAGCCTGCAAAAGCTTAAACAGAGCAATCTTTTCTAACACTGACCCACCAAGAGCTCTGAGGCCGGGTTTAGCAAATACATCTTTGAGAGAAACCGACTCCCCATGCGCAATGGGTATCCAATGCTCGTCGAGGAGGTTGTAGCGTTGATCCTCACCCATAGACAAACCTCTTATTGTTTGCTCCTTGGCAAACCTTCAGCATAGCCGATTCGTGAAGTGTACCTCAGGGGGCGTACAGGGTAAGTTCCGTCAAGTTGAGACAGAGCCTGATCTTCTCCCACCAGTGCCACTCGCAGATCACCACAGTACATCCAATGTTTTAATATATCAGGTGGTCTACTCTCTGGTGTTAGATACTCTGGAACAGTCACGACGTTGCGGGCCAACAATGCAGCCGTTCGGCTATGCCGCGCACGACTGACATCTGCCTCTGTCGTAAGGGTTAGTGTACATTCATTACCATCAGCCAATATCATTTTTTGTTTGGCAGAATTCCATGAGCGTAAGAGCAGCACAGGGTAGGTCTGATATGTCTCCCATCTGGTGGGCACAATATTGTCATCGGCCGTATTGTCATCGGCCGGGGGCAATGCAGTGGCAATGCCGATGAGGGCCTTTCCACGCAATTCTTTTCTTTTAGTTAGAAGTTTATGCAACACAACCTTTATTTTTTCGCATTTTTCCTCTCTGTCGGCATAGGTTGCCTCAATCATCTGGCGGATATCTGAAGGTAAAACCACTTCAAACAAGTTGTGCCATACTTCAAGGCTGCGGATAAGCACGTATGGAGCATAAACTTTGCCGCTTTGGCCAAAAGCTTGCTCGGGTGCAGCCATTGCATCTGACAACAGTGGGTGTAAGAGCCAGGCCTCTCTTGAGGCTGAAGGAATGCGTACGGTCTTTGTATGTCGCCATAGGCGACCAAGGCGTTGCAACAACATGTCTGTAGGACAAAAACGAGTAATCAGAAAATCAGCATCAATGTCTAAAGACTGTTCCACTACTTGAGTACCGACGACTATGCCACCTTGCCCTCCCCGTCCTTCTGCCTGTGGAGAGAAAAATGACGTCCAAATTGCCTCATTATGATCACGGTCATGAGGTGTGAATCGGGAATGTAGGAGGCCTACTTTCGCACCCTGTATTGAAGCAGCACGTGCGGCAAGATACAGATAGCGTTCCTGCGCTTCGGCCACAGTATTCTCAATCCACAGCACCCGCTGGCCCTCTTCCGCCCTGAGGAGTGCTTCTTCCACGGCGAGGCTGTCATTTTCTGGATGCGCGAGTGTAACGGTTGTCGGTTCCGGCCCCTTACAACTGTAACTCCTAATATCTGCATCACAGGGTGCGGAAAACACACAAGGGTACGCTGTCTCCTGACAGCTTAGGCCACCCAAAAGGCTACTTCGACGCTCAGTTGTTAGTGTGGCACTCAAAAGAATCACCGTACATCCAATTGAGCGCAACTGCTGTATCAGAGCATCCAAAAGAGTTCCCGTATAGACATCATAGCTATGAATCTCATCCAGTATCACCACTTTGCCTGCGAGGCCGAAGGTTCTCAACTGCCCGTAGCGCACATGCATAGCCGAGAGGAGCGCCTGATCCACTGTGCCCACGGCAAAGGGAGCCAGTATGCCTCGTTTACCCTGAGAGAACCACGAACCATTGGGAGCACCCTCTTCGCCAAGTTCCTGCCGAGAGAAACGTTCCAACCAGGATGTGCTGTGCAGAAGCAGACTTTTAGTTTGTTGATCTGGAATTAGTATTTGCTTCAGAAAGGAATTTACACGATCATGGATGCGATTGGAGGTTAGACGTGTAGGCAGAGCAAAATAGATACCTAACGCACATTTTTTACAGAGCATGCGATAGGCGGCGTAAAGGGCCGCTTCTGTCTTCCCGAGACCCATGGGAGCTTCGAGGACGTATACCCCTGGACCTTGCACTGCCTCATACAGGAGCTTCTGGGCATGACGAGGAGAGAAAGAAAACACATCCTCGAAGCTCAAGTTTTTCTTGAGTTCAAGTGGGCAAAAACCCGCTGCGTCCACAGCCTTGCGGACTATACTAAGGCCATCTTTTGAGGGGTCATCAAAGAGAGGTCCGGAAGAAATCCAGTCGGCCACCGTGGTAAGTCCACAAAGTACACGTTCTCTATTCTCGTCAGGCACATCAACCGGTAAAGACTTACCTTTCAGAAGACGATCGAGCAGCTCATTTCTGCGTTTATGCCATGATGTATCACCGTAACCTTCTCGATCAGCAGGCAGGTATTTGGGATTTTTGCCGTGATGTGCGCCTGTCACGCGAGCTAGAAAAGATGGCAATCCGTATTCCATTACAGCAGCCAGACTCACGGCGGCATGACCTCCCCAATTTTTTTCAATTGTAGGGTCAATCTTGCGAAGTTCTTGCATCTCTTTACGTGACTGAGGGTCAATTGCGTCATATATTTTTGCTTCAAAGGTGGGGCAGACCTTACCCACGTCGTGCAATAGAGCTCCCAATGGTGCATAGGAAGGTATAAGGCCAGTGTATTGGCTGTTATAACGTGCGACCAGTTCTTCTGCAACGAACCAGGCTATGCGACAGTGATCTTCTACAGTACGACCAGCAAGAGTCTTGCCATTTTGTTTCCATGTTTTGGCAATACACTTCTCTAATGGCAGGGATATGTGTTTAGCATAGACTGTGGTTGGAGCTCTCACTTTTCCTCCTGAGAAACTCTATTGTTAGTTTACGGTGAAACTTGTACATCCAGCGAGGGCTACTCATAAAGGAAGATGCTAATGTCGAAATTATCTGAGGTTTTGATAGTAGCGTCATACAGATAGTTCAAGATTTTTGTTCATAACATGAATATTTGATCTTGTGACTTGCAAGGGAATCCAGAATATCTGTATACCGAAGGCTTATATCGTAACCAATTTAACGAAGTTACCATAAATAAACTGAAACATTGCGTGATGGCAAAAACACAGATAATACTGCTAGATATTCTCATTGATGTACGATCTGCTATTGAAGATTCCTGTAGTGTGGAAGTGTACTCCATATTCAACACTGTGTTGGCTGATTTAGACGCTCAAATTTCTGCCTCATATTTTTCAATACTCATCTCCTTGGAAGTTGACATTCAGCTTATGCAATTTGGAGCCACGGTTCCCAAGACGCGCCCCTGAAAATGGGCTTGGTGCGGTCGTAATCGCGGCCATCTGGGAAGAGACTTCATAGCTATCAATGGGCATCGATGACACCCCCTAGACAATTGGAGTCTGGAACGCGTAGCTGATGCTCATTGAAAAAACAAATAGCACCTATGGGCTGGTGAGCCTCCTTCTCATGGAGCAACTCGCGTATCAGCGTAGTGTTATACTCGGCATCAAAAAGATTTTTCGTATGCCGTTGTCTCTTGTTGAGGTGACAGCAAAGCAGCATTCATAAAAATGGCCTTGCCTTGCATAATCTCGATGAAATTGGAGCTGAGACCTATCGGTGTGAAAGACAT
>JAILMX010000228.1 GCA_024692205.1 Desulfovibrio sp.
GTCCCACACGGTGAGCGAGCCCTTGAACGCGATGATGAGCGCGTAGAGGGTGGCCATGCCGAGAAAGACGATGTCCGTCCGCTTGTCGGAGGTCAGATGCACCTGCCTGTGGTAGCGCGCCACAAAGACGAGCACGAGCGACGACCACCCCACGCCGATCAGAAGCCGGTTCGCGCCCGTCATGTTGGCGATGGCATAGTGCGAATACTCGCTTTCGGGGTGCAGGCCCGCCATCCATGTGAAGTACATGTCGACGGCGTACTCGGGCAGCACGGCGATGAAGGCGACGACCGCGAGCGCCAGGGCCTGCGGCATGTCGAGCTGGGCGACCTCGCACGCCCACGTCAGCAGGAAGGAGGCGCCGAGGATGGCCAGCCCCGACAGAAGAGCCAGCAGGAGCGGCGACATTTCGCAGGGGAAGAAGCGCAGGGCGACGCCCGGCACCGTAAGCAGAACGGAGGCGAAGTAGGGGAGAAGCGCGCGGAAATTCATCATATACCTGCCTTGTGAATGTAGGCTATTACCCCCCGCCCCGTTCCTCCGTCAAGGGGCCCCGGCTTGACGCATTCCTTCGCGGGCGCCTATACTCTGTGGCTTGGGAACGCCGCCCGGCCCGGAAAGGCGCGCGGCCGCATCAGTCAGCAGGACAGACAGAAGGAGGAAGCCATGCGCGTCGTCGCCGTGTCGTTGAGCAGAAAGAAAGGCGAGAAGAAAGAGAACCGGCCCAGCGCCGTGCTGAAGGAGAACTTCGGCATGGAGGGCGACGTGCACGCCGACGGCACGCACCGCCAGCTCAGCCTGCTGGCCGTCGAATCCATCGAGGCAATGCGCCGCCTGGGCGCGGAAGTTCACCCCGGCGACTTCGCGGAGAACATCACGACCGAGGGCGTCTGCCTGCACACGCTGCCCCTGGGCACGCGTTTTCTCATCGGCGACGGCATAGAGCTGGAACTGACCCAGATCGGCAAGGAATGCCACTCGGGCTGCGCCATCGCGAAGCAGGTGGGCACCTGCGTCATGCCGCGCGAAGGCGTGTTCTGCCGCATCCTGAAGGGCGGGGTGGTCCGCCCGGGCGACAGCTTCCGCGTCAAGGAATAAGGCGGCTCTCCGGCCGCGCTACAGAACTTCGTAGATGCGGGCGAAGACGTTGTCGTACACGAGGCGGAAATAGGGCGAGAAGCGCGGGTCCTGCGGGTCGGCCATGAGCATCTGCACCATGAGCGAATCGTAGATGCGCGCGTCCACGGCGAGTTTCTCCCCCGTCACCCTGTTGAAGAGGAAATGCACGTTGCGCCGGCCCTGCAAAAAGGCCTGCTGCTCTTCCGGCGTCGCCTTCGGGTGCGCCTCGAACCATTCCTGCACGTAATCGCGCCGCGTCACGCCCGTCTCGTCGAAAACGCCTATCGAGGCGGCGTTGACGACGGATTCCTCCCCCTCAAGGCGCACTTCGCCCGTCTCAAGGCGGTAGTCGAGGGACTGCGGCACGATTGAGAGCGCCCCGCCCTTCGCGCTGCGCGTGACGAAGTTCCAGCTACCGAAGTTGCTTATCCAGAAACCGAGGCGCAGCATCTCGTAGCTCAGGACCATGAAGATGCGCCCGCCGCCCTCGACGAGGGGCGTCTGCGGCGAGGCGAGCCGCTCCATCAGGCCCTGGGCGCCCGCGGCGTCAAGGCCGGCGAAGACGTTGCCCGGTTCGTTGCCCCTGAGCGCCGCGTAGCGCATCAGCTGCCTGGCGAAACGGGGATTGTCCGTGGCGAAGACGGCGGCCGGCAGGTAGAGCGAGGGGCCGGCATGCTGAGCCCCGTCGGCTATGGTGGCCCGCCGGGCGAAATGGTGGGCGGCGTAGCCCCAGTCCCACCACAGCCAAAGGCGGGCGTCCTCGGGCGTCATGGTGCGCACGCGCGTCAGGGCCTCGGCGTGGCGCCGGTTTATCATGGGCCCCTGCGACATGGCGGGGATGAGCCCGGCGAAGGGCGCTATCAGAAGACTGGCGATGAGGACGGAAACGGCGGCCCCGGCGCGCACGGTGCTCCCGGAGCGGTCGGCCGGCCTCAGGCCCGGCACGAACTGGAGCCCCCAGAAAAGCAGAAAGCTCAGGCCGATGCCGATGATGGGCGCCCCGAACATGACCATGCGGCCGCCGAGACGCGTGCTGAGCAGGGCGAGGGCCGCGAGCGGCAGGAGAAAGAGCGCGCCCGGCCTGCGGATGAGGACGATGACAAAGCCCAGGAGGCCCAGAGCCGCCGCCTCGGGCCACGGATGGAAATAGGACAGGAGCACGGGCAGGCTCAGATCCTGCACCTCGATGATGGACTGCGCGACCGAGGGATAGACGAGCACCGGCCCCGCCCCGCCGCCGCGGGCGTCGCCCGCGTGCTTGAGATAGGCGTTCACGTGGTTCGCGATGGTGTCGAACAGGCCGTCGCCCATGATGAACCAGCCCGCGAGCAGCCAGAGGGCGGCGAGCGTCGCCGGGTGGCAGAGCAGATGCAGCAGCCTGCGCCTCGAGGTGCCCGCCGACACGGGCAGGACGAGGCTGAAGACGAAGCCCGCCGGCCCCGTCAGGGTGGGCAGGGCGTAGGCGAGCGCGCCCAGCATGAGCAGGGCGCGGCGCCGCCCGGGCGCCATGACGAGCGCCATGAAGGCGAGCAGAAGGACGTTGTAGCGGATGAGATAGGGAAAGACCGAATGCCAGGCCTGCGTCCACCACGAGATGAGGCCCGACAGGGCGAGCAGGAGCACCCACTGCCAGCGCAGGGGGTCGCCCAGGGGCTCGTCGCCGCCCCCCCCGCCCCTGCGGAAGGCCAGGCGCCGGAGGACGACGCCCGGCAGAAGCATGTACCGCATGGCCCAGCAGGCGGGCGCAAGCGTCATGAGCAGGGGGAAGAAGAGCGTCACGAGGTCGGTATCGTAAAAGCCCAGGAGGGTGCGCGCCAGAAAACCCGGGGAAAGCGCCGTGAGCAGGCCGGCGGCTATGCCCGCCTCCATGCTGCCGAGAGCCCACGCCCACGCGAAGACGATGACCGCGACAAGGCTTGAGAGGACGGCGGGGAACCAGAAGGCGACCGAGGCCGGCGAAGCGCGCAGGAAATCGGCCATGCCGCCCAGCATGATGGCCATGGGGTGCCCCACGGCAAGGCCCACGCCCTCCGCCCCCGCCACCCAGTGGTAGGCGTCATGGGTGGCGAGCAGCCATTCCTGCCCCAGGCGGAACTCGGGGTCCTGCCAGCTCGGCCACTCGAACATGCGCAGGCCGAAGGCGAGGGTGAGCGTGAGCAGGGCGCAGAGTATGCCGCGCCGCCAGAAGAAGGGCATGACGCGCGAGACATCCCCGCATGTGTCCAGCGCGGAGCGAGTACCCGGGGCGGCGCTCATGCGTGTTCCCCTTTTTTGCCTTGCGCTGCGGCGTCGCGGGCCGGCGTAAACGCCCAGAACCAGCGCTGCCTGCCGCAGGTCGTGTATTCCCGCGCCCCGTTCAGCAGCCATCCTTCGGGCGCCGCCTTTGGCGGAGCCTGCGAGGCAAGCATGACGATCACCCCTTCAGTGCAGAGATGCGGGGCCGCGAGGGAAAGGAGCTCGCGCCACGGCATGAAGGCGCGGCTTACGATAAGGCCCAGGGCCTCGCCGCGTGCGGCGAAGAAATCCTCGACCCTGCCGCGGTAGACGGCTGTCCGTGGCAGGCAAAGGCGCGCCAGCACGGAGGATATGAAGAGCGCTCGTTTCTCGCGGGCCTCGACCATGGTGTAGCGGCCTTTCTGCCAGACAAGGCGCAGGGGAATGCCGGGCAGACCCGCGCCGGCACCGAGGTCGGCGGCGTCAAGGCTGCCGTCAGGCGCGACAGGCAGGGGCAGGGTGTCGAAAAAGCGCGCCAGGTGGAAGCTGTCGGCCACGAGGCCGGTGAGCACGTCGCGCCACGTCCGGCCGCCCGTCAGGTTCATCACCGCGTTCCACTGGCACAGCATGTCCAGATAGACAAAGAGCCCGTCAAGCGCCTGCTGGGGGAGGTCGAAGCCCAATTCCCTGCAGCACGCCAGCAGCGCGTCTTTGCTCGTCAAGGCTGTTTTTCCCATGTCGTCTCCGTGAATTTTTGTATCCCGACACGGTGGCTCTTGCAAGGATCTTCTGTCCCGCGGGGGGCATTATCCCTTCCCCTTGCGCGCGATCCTCCCGGCCGGCGGAACTTCGCGACGGTAAACGAATGCCCGGCGGCATATGCCGCCGGGCATCGGATCCGCACCGGAATGTCCGCCGGCGCAGCCTGTTCCTGACGAAAAGGCTATGCCCGCTTCATCTCGTCTATGAGCACGCGCAGGCGTTCGGTCTGCTGCGCCAGATCGGAAATCGCCTTGCTGGCTGCGCTCATCGCCTGCGTTGTCTGGCCGGACATTTCGTTGACCGTGCTGATGGACTGGTTGATCTCCTCGCTGGCGGCGGACTGCTTCTCCGAGGCGGTAGCGATGGTCCGCACCTGGTCCGCCGTCTCTTCAACATTATGCACTATCTGCCGCAGGGCCGCGCCCGACTGCTTCGCCAGGGCCGTGGCCTGGTCCACATCGCCCAGGGCCTCTTCCATGCGGTCGACGCTCTGCTGGGCGCTGCCCTGGATGGCGGTGATGGCGTGGGCGACATCATTGGTGGAGGACATGGTCTTCTCGGCCAGCTTGCGCACTTCGTCGGCCACAACGGCGAAACCGCGCCCGGCCTCTCCTGCGCGGGCTGCCTCGATGGCGGCGTTCAGCGCCAGCAGGTTGGTCTGGTCGGCAATATCCGAAATGACGTTCATGATCCGGCTGATGTCCTGCGTGTGTTCGTACAGGGTCCCCATGTCCTCCTTGAGCGCCAGGGAGACCTGCTGCACCTCGCTGATGCTGTCCATGGCGTTGTTCAGGATCTTCTGGCCCTGTTCGGCGCTGCTGCGCGTCTCGCCGGAAACGCTGGCCGCTTCGGAGGCGTTGCGGGCGACTTCCTGCACGGCGACGTTCATCGCGTTCATGGCCGTGGCGGCCTCCCCGAGCCGCTGGGAGGATTCCGCCGCGGTCCTGTCTGACTGCTCGATCTGTGCGGAGAGCTCGGTCGCCGCGTCGGAGATGGCGGCCACCATGCCCTCTAGCTGTTCGGCGGCGGCGTGCATGCCTTCCGACTTGGCCGCCTCGGCACGGCGGGCGGCCTCTTCGGCCTTTGCCGTCGCGTCCTCCGCAGTCTTCACGGCGCGTTCGGCTTCCTTGGATTTCTTCCGGGCGAGCGCCAGGGACTGGACATTCGCCTTGACCATCTTTGAGAGGGCGTTGCGCAGGGTGAGCAGCTCCCTGTAGAAGCCGGCCTTGTCGGGCACGGCCTTGTAGTTGCCGTTGGCAACCGCGTCCATGGCGCCCACAAGTTCGGCAAGAGGCCGATTGATGCTGCGGGCGATGAGCAGGCCCACGCCGATGAGCAGCAGGGCCACGCTGCCGGAAATGGCCAGCATGCGCAGGATGGCCCGGTTGCTGCGGGCGTTGATCTCTTCGACGGATTGCAGGGCCGCGACCTTCCAGCCGAGCTTGGTCGTATGCACGACGGCGCGCATGGCGGCGCCGCTCATGGTCAGCGCCAGTTCGCCGGAGCCGGTGCGCATGATGGCCGCAAGCCCCGGGTCCGCAAGTTCCTTGCCGATGAGCTTGCCCACATTCCCCGCATTCTTGGGATCGCAGAGCACGCGCCCGCTGTTTTCAATGAGCATGAAGAAACCGGTCTTGTCAAAGCTGAGCGCGGCGATCATGTCGGAAAGGCTCTGGAGAGAGACGTCGATGCCCACGACGCCCTGCACGTCACCGTTTCCGTTCCGTATCTTGTGGGTCACGCTGAGCACCATGCCCCCGGTGGCCGATTGATACGCCTCGGTGACGAAGCTTTCTCCCTGGGCCTTGAGCGTGTCGCGGTACCAATCGCGCTGGCTCGGATCGAAGTTCGCGGGCAGAGTTTCCTCGTCCATGCCGCTCGCGTAGCTGCCATCCGCAAAACCTGCGTAAACGTCATACTCCTTGTGGAGCCGCCCCATGGCACGCAGGGGTTCCATGGCGTCAGCGACTTCCGGCGCAAGATCTTTGGCTCGGAAGACACTTTCACCCGCTGCGGCGGAATAATTTGGGAAGGCATGGGAAGCCGCTTTTGCCGCCAGCTCCTTGGACGCGGCGATCTGACCGGCGTTTTTCTGCGCGGATTCAAGGAACTGCTCCAGCATGCCGTCCAGAAGCCGCAGCTGCCGTTCCGCCGAGGCGGCGAAGTATCCGTTGGCGTCGTCTCGCATCTGCCAGGCGGAGAGCAGGATCGTGGAGGCGGCAATCAGGACGATGGCCAACAGGAAACCCAGAATAATGCGGAACTTGATGCTCATACGTTTCCCCGTAATCTTTTGCCGAGAGTGACAATACCGGAGGGGGCTCTTCCGATACGGGCCTGCCCGCTGGCGGCGGACTGATGCGCAGCGACCAAGCTCGTTCCGTATCGCAGGCGGGTCTGCCCTATGCCGCGGACGCTTCCGGGCGTGACCGTTCATGGTGGGATGGCGTCCTGGACAGTGCCGCTGGGAGAAAACATGCCTTTTGACCGCAGCCCGGCCTGGACAATCATCGCGACGCCCGGCTCTGACGCATGTTTCACGCTTTCCAGAATGGCTATAGTGTTATCGGCGGCATTCCTCTGGGGTTTAGAGCTGAATTCTCCGGGATGGAACGAGAAAGGCGTTTTTTGAAGTTTTGTTGTATAACATTTTGAAATAACAGGACTGTATTGCTGATAGAGGGAGTTGTTCGTTTTTTCCCTAATGTTTCCATTTTCCCTTCCGATAAAGAGGGTTGCGAGAGAGATTGCGAAAGGCATTCTCCAGTGAACCATCGTTCGCGGGATGAGAATCCGGCGATTGTGCGGCACGGCAACCGGATTCGCGACTGGTAGCCTGCGTGGAATACTCAGCATAAGGAGTCAGAAGTGAGACTGTCAGTTCAGACGAAATGCATAAGCATCATGGCGGTGAGCATCATTATAGGGGCGATGGCCGTCTTCCTCTCCTGCCGCTACTACACGGCGGAATCCCTCAATGAGACCAACGATGAGAGCCTTGCCTTCGCGCAGAAGGTCGTGGACAAACTGTTCACCCAACGTCTGATGGAATACCAGAGGAACGTCAAGGCCGAGGCCGCCAACACCCAGCTCATCGAGGGCATCAAGAGCGGTAATGTGAACCTCCTTTCTGGTCTCGTGAAGAAGATGGAGCAGGATCTCGACGCAGGCTACATCACGCTCACCGACGCGACCGGCACGGTCATCTGCCGTTCGTATTCGGACAAGAAGAACGACTCCGTCGCCAAGCAGCAGGTCGTCAGCCATGCCATGGCCGGCGAGAACACTGTCTACCTTGAGCCTGGCAATGAGATGAAGTTCGCCATCCGCGCCGCCGCGCCCATCATGCACGAAGGCATGCTCGTCGGCGTGCTCTCCATGGGCGAGGATCTGGCCAAGCACGAGTTCGTTGACGAAATCAAGCAGCTGACCGGGCGCGAATGCACCATCTTTTCCGGCGAGACCCGCGTCTCGACCTCCATCAAGACCAACGGCCAGCGCGCCGTGAACACGCAGCTGAACAACCCCCCCGTTTCCTCAGCCGTTCTGGGCGGCCAGACCGTGCTGCGGGATGCCGTGCTCTTCGGCACCCACTACAAGACGATCTACTGGCCCCTGAAGGAGAGCCTGTCAAGCGGCAAGGTCATCGGCATGCTCTTCCTCGGGCAGGATTTCTCCCACTTGGAGAAGACGATGACGCACATCACCAATGTCAGCCTCCTCGTGACCGCCGCCATCGTCATCGTGCTGCTCACCATCGCCGCGTTCTTCTTCCGCACCATTGTGGTGCCGCTCAAGAAGACCGTCGACTTCGCCGTGGCGACCTCCAAGGGCTCCATGGACGAGCAGCTCGCCATCGCCCCGCGCACGGATGAGATCGGCGACCTCGCGACCTCGCTGCGCACCATGGTCGACGCCCTGAAGAAGAAGATCGGTGAGGCGGAGCAAGCATCCGCACAGGCCGAGGAGAAGAGCCGCCAGGCCGAAGAGGCCACCAGGCACGCCGAAGCCGCCGCCGAGGAGGCCCGGAAGGCCAAGTCGGAAGGCATGCACGCCGCCGCCGACCAGCTCGCGGGCATGGTCAGCGCCATCTCCGCCGCGGCGACCGAGCTCTCCGCCCAGATCGAGCAGTCCGACAGAAGCGCGGCCGAATCCGCCAGCCGCCTGACGAGCGCGGCCACCGCCATGAACGAGATGAACGCGACCGTGCAGGAAGTGGCCCAGAACGCCTCCGCCGCATCCTCAATGTCGCAGCAGACCCGCACCAACGCCGAGGAAGGCGAGAAGATCCTGAGCGGCGCCCTGCAGAGCATCGACGTGGTGCAGAAGGTCTCGCACGAGCTGCAGAGCGAGATGAACGCCCTGCACACCCACACGCAGGACATC
>JAILMX010000235.1 GCA_024692205.1 Desulfovibrio sp.
TGGTAGCAAGGGAGAGACTTGAACTCACGACACTACGGGTATGAACCGTATGCTCTAACCAACTGAGCTACCTTGCCGTCAAAAAACATAGGCGATTTGCCCTCTCTTGGCAAGCTTTTTCCAAAATTTTTTCAAGGCTTGCGGCAAACTCCTGAAAATGGTATTTAAAAAAAGTTGCGAGAGTGGCGAAATTGGTAAACGCACTGGATTTAGGATCCAGCACCGATAGGTTTGGGGGTTCGACTCCCCCCTTTCGCACCATGATAATTCCACGGCGCCCACCACGGATTAGGCACATTGTGTGAAAAGCCCCGTCTCCTTCCTTCTCGACGGCCTGAATGCGGCCGCAGCAAAACAATGCGTGAGTTCAATGGTGTTACCCACTGCCCGCAGGCCCATGGCTCTTCTGATTGCGACAGCCATCTCTCTTTTCTTCTGCGATAATTCGCGCGCCGATGAAGTGCCCCCGACTCATGCGCCCCTTCCTCCGGTTGAAACCCCGGAACAGCCGAAAGATATTTCTGAAGACCGAACGCCCGTACCGCAACAGGAGCACCAAGCCTCCCGCGGCCAGAAACAACCAGAGAAAGAGAACGAGGCGTCCCAAACGAAGACAAAGATGAAGCGAAGCCTGCCGCCTTTGAAAGAGATGATCACATCCCGTTTTGGCGAAAGGCGGATGTCCTTCTACCCGCTCGGCTCATCTAGACCCCATCATGGCATAGACATACGCGCCCATCAGAATTGGCCAGTCATCAGCTTGAAAAACGGCGTCGTCCGCTTTGCCGGTCCGCACGGCGCAGCCGGCATAATGGTGGATATTGAACAGGAAGACGGCATGATGGCCCGATATGCCCACCTCAACGCCGCCTTGGTCACCGCCGGCCAGAAGGTCAGCGCAGGTGAAAAAATAGGCCTTGTCGGCTGCACCGGCAGGACGACAGGCGCGCATCTGCATTTTGCCCTTTTCTCCAGCAAGCATGATCCCATCGACCCTCTGCCCTATCTAGAGCGGGCGGAGGATCTTCTGCAACCGGAAGAAAGACAAATACCCGAAACACTGGCTCCGCAAAGCTGTGGGGGGCGCATTTATGGGGCCGGCCCGGTGATTAGAGGTCGGAACGGCAGGCCGACGCACCTGCCGCGCCTTCGTTCTCTCGATACCTACAGCCCACCAGCAATCCCCCTCTGGCAGGGGCGGACAAGACCCCGTCGCAAGTGACGCCGACCCTGGCAGAAGAAATCACATCACCATGAAATAATAGACGATAGGGGCAAGCAAGAGCCTATAAACGGCAAAAGGAATGAGCGTCATCCTGCCAACGAGAGCCACGAAGGCCTTGACGGCAAGCAACGCTGAAACAAAGGCTCCGACCATGCCCACCGTGAAAAAGGGAAGATCGGCCACGGAGAACAGGCTCCAGCTTTTCAGCAGATCATAGCCCGTCGCCGCGAACATGATAGGGACAGCCGCTATGAAGGAATATTCAGCCGAAACCTTGCGCGATGCGCCGAGGATCATGCCGCCCATGATGGTGGCCGCGGACCGAGAAAAGCCGGGCCAGAGAGCGAGACACTGAAAGCAGCCGATGCCTAGAGCAAGGCCGGGGGTGATTTCGTCAATGCTCAGCCGGCGCTCCCGCATTCTGCAGCGCTCGACGAAGATCATGCACAGGGCACCGACACTGAGTGACAGCAGAACGGGGAGAGGATGGAAGAGTTTCTCCTTGATGAAAGAGTGGCACAGAAGGCCAAGCACGCTCGCCGGCAACGACGTCAAAATCAAAAGCCATATTCCGCGCAGGCCCGAAAAGGGGACCTTCGGCTGCGGACGAAGTAGCCCCCAAAAGCGGCCCCAGTACAGAACGACGACGGCCAGAATGGCACCGAGCTGAATAACGACCTCAAATGTTGCCGCTTTCTCTCCTGAAAAATTCAAAAGCTCGCCGACGAGAATGAGATGGCCGGAAGAAGAAACCGGCAGAAATTCCGTCAATCCTTCAACGATACTCAAGATGAGCGATACCCAGGGGCTGTTGTCCATAGCGCTTTCCAAAAGTTGATAAGACGATGCCAATCAGTAAATGTGTTGCTAAATAAAGATGATGCGGTTACAATAAAAAAAAAGGAGGACTCCCTGAATGGCCACTATCATTTCGCAGAGCGAACTCGTACGCAAGGCAGCCGCCTATATTACCGAAGAGCGCGCCCAAGATCCCAAAAAGGACCTCTCGAAACTCTTGGATGATGCGGGGATGCGCTTCAATCTCACTCCTCTTGATGCCGCCGCGTTAGAACGCATCTTTCGGGAAGAGCCCGATAAAAAATAGCGTCCGGGCCTTTTTCGCAAAAAGTGGCGGCTCTGAAAGCATTCTGGGTCGCCGTTTTTTTATGCTATGGAACTGCCGTTCGGCATTTCCGTACAGGGGCCGATGAGGGTAAGCTTGTCGTCTTGCAAAGCCGTCAGCACCATTCCGTTCGATACGAGGCCGCGGATTTTTCTTGGCTTCAAGTTGAGCACGGCGCAGACTTGCCGGCCAACGAGCTCGGCCGGGGTGTAATACTCGGCAAGACCTGAAAGTATCTGCCTAGGGGCACCCTCACCGAAATCAATGCGGAAGACGAGGATCCTGTCGGCATCAGGGTGCTTCGAGGCCTCAATAATCGTGCCGACGCGCATATCCACTGTCTTAAAAGCCTCAAAATCAATTTCGGGCAACACGTCGGCGGGGGTGCCCTCATCATTCTTTTCAGCACGTGGGGCAACCTGTTTCCTATCGGGCTTAACGGCTTTTTGTTCCTTTGGCTTCGCTTTTTTCACCTCTGAAGCCCCTTCTGTCTCTACGCGGGGGAAGAGATTGGATTGCGCGGCAACTTCGGTGCCGGCATAAAGCCCTTCGAAGCTGGCAATCTCATCGTTTATCTGCGGAACAGGTGGGGTTTTGACATCGGCCGTCTGTCCGAGCTGATCAAGCATGCGGCAGGAAGTCACAGGCATGACAGGCCAGAGGCAGAGCGCAACCTTTCGCATCGCCGCCAAGAGTATGTACATGACGGTCGCAAGCCGCTCCATGTTACCTTGCTTGTACAGTGCCCACGGCGCTTGGCTATCCACATACTTGTTCAAAGCGCGTACAAGTACCCAAAGGCATTCAAGAGCCTGTGCGAACTGTATCTTGCCGAAAAGCTGAGTAAAATTGCGCATAGAGGAGGCGCAGAGCTCGACTATGGCGTCGTCAGCCTCATGGCGCTTGCAGGGTTGGGGCACGTGCGAAGAAAAATACTTGGCCGTCATGGAAAGCACCCTGCTGAAAAGATTGCCGAGGTCGTTAGCAAGGTCAGCATTGATTCTGCCCACCAAGGCTTCCTCGCTGAAACTCGCGTCTGAGCCGAAGTGCATCTCACGGAAAAGAAAATAGCGGAAAGGATCTATAGCGTATTTCTTAACCATTTCGAGGGGATCGACGACATTGCCGAGAGATTTGGACATCTTTGTGTTGCGCGACAGCCAATAGCCGTGGACATTGAGATGCGTGTAGACGGGCAGGCCGGCTGCCTTGAGAATGGCGGGCCAGAAAACGGCATGAGGTTTCAGGATGTCCTTAGCGACGAGATGCTCACCCGGCCAGCAGCGCTTAAAATCCTCACAGTTGAGTGGCCCCAAAGCACTCAGATAGGTCAGCAGGGCATCAAACCAGACATAGCAGACGTAATCAGTATCGAACGGCAGTTCTATGCCCCATGTCAGTCGGGATTTCGGGCGCGATATGCACAAATCTTCCAGCACGCCAGCATCCAGCATGGCGAGGACCTCAGAGCGGTAACGCTCGGGACGGATGAAGTCGGGATGTTCCTCAATATGAGACTTGATCCACGGCAAGTACTTCGACATCCGGAAAAAATAATTCTTTTCGCTGATGAATTCAGGCTTTGCCAGATGCTGGGGGCACAGGCCGTTCTCAAGCTCCTTTTCCGTGTAGAAACGCTCGCAGCCATAACAGTAGTGGCCGCTAAACTCAGCAAAATAGATGTCCCCGGCGTCGTACACCCTCTGCAGTATCTTCTGGACGAACCTCACATGATCGTCATCAGTGGTTCGCGCGAAGCGATAATTGTCGATCCCGAGCTCAGGCCACAGGCGGCGGAACTCTCCGCTGATCGCATCGACGAATTCTCGGGGGGTCTGGCCGTTTTTTTCGGCGGAACGCATGATCTTGTCACCATGCTCATCCGATCCCGTCACAAAAAAAGCATTCTCTCCTTGCATCCGATGAAAACGGACGAGGGCGTCAGCTACCAAGGTGCTATAGGCATGACCCAAGTGGGGGCGGGCATTAACATAATAAATCGGCGTTGTTACATAAAAATCACTCACAGATGAAACCTCGTTGACTAATCTTTTGCTGATTACTTCGGCCCGTTCCTGCGCCGATGTTTCCTTTGATTTCGAGGGAGTTCCTCATCATGACCGGCTGCGGAATATCCAGCATCCTCCCGTTGCGGCGTCTCGGCGAGAATGTCCTGGAGAGTTCCAGATTCTTTTTCTTCGATGCCATCCGGTGAGGCGGAAATGACGAGGAGCTCATTCTGGACAAGCGGCCCGTTCTTGCGCGTGGCAGCGGCAGCTTGGCGTTGTTCGGCTCTCGTGGGGGACAAGGCCTGCCATTCCTCTAGGGTGAGCTCCTGTTCCTCGCCGTTTTCATTCACCACGGCAACGGCATTGCGAAACATGTTCGCCCGCAGGACCTTCATATCACCCTTGACTGTCTGGTATTTCTTGCCGAGCTTAGGGCACCGGCAATAAAAATTCTCATAGTTGTCCTGCTCATAGGCCAAGCAGCAGAGAAGTCGGCCGCAACTTCCAGAAATTTTGGCCGGGTTCAGAAACAGGTTCTGCTCCTTCGCCATACGTATCGTCACGGGCGCGAACTTGCGCAGATACCGTCGACAGCAGCACACCATTCCGCAGTTGCCGACAGTGCCCACCATCTGCGTCTCGTGGCGTACCCCGATCTGCCTGAGTTCAATGCGTATGTGGTAGCGACGGACGAGATCCTTGATCAATTCGCGAAAATCAATACGGGCAGGCGCCGTGAAATAAAATGTCAGTTTGCTGCGATCGAAGAACACCTCGACATCGACGAGCTTCATGTCGAGATGCCGATCGTCGATGCATCTGCGGCAGAATGCCGTGGCATCTCGAACGAGCCGGTCGTTTTCCTCCGCCGCAACGAGATCTGCGTCGTCAGCGACACGCGCGATGCATGGCAACTGTTCTTCCGAAACGCCTTGTAGGGCCGCATGTGGTCCGGAGATGACATCGGCTATCATCAAGGCCCCGTCTTCCTCAATCAAGACGCGAGCGATACTGCCAATCACGTCGGGACCTGAATAATATTGCGTCTGACCGTGAGAATGGAATCTGATGCCCCATATGGCCATGTTGTTACACCCTTTAGCTTGCAGTTACCCGTAATCTATAGTCGTTTTTCCTCATATTGTCCATCCGACCAAGGCCGCCTCCCTAGTCACTTGCTCTTTTGTCTGCGCTGGAATACCTTGACAGAAGTCCTTTGCATCGCCGGCTCGTCCGGCACAGCGGAAGTCCGCCCCATCCGAACCGAATGGAGATCAGATAATGCCCGAAAAAACTCCTGACACACGCATCAAGACCCTCGGCCCCTGCAAACTAGAATCCCCCCTGCCCTACCGAACCTGGGAAGACGATGCCGTCAGCAAAATCTTCGTCGATAAGGACTTTGATCAATCGATTAAACCGCAGATAATCGATTTTGAACCGGCCGGTCCGAGAAAGCGCCTTTATTTCGATCCGACACGGGCCAAATGCGCCATAGTAACCTGCGGCGGCCTGTGCCCCGGCATCAACGACGTCATCCGCGCGATAGTCATGGAAGCCCATCACGCTTACCACGTGCCGGGTGTCATCGGCATTCCGTACGGCCTGGAAGGTTTCATACCGAAGTACCACCACGACCTCATCGAACTGACGCCGCAACGCGTCTCCAACATCCACCTTTTCGGCGGCACGATGCTTGGCTCGTCCCGCGGTCCCCAGGCACCGGAGGAGATCGTCGACACGCTTGAACGTTGCAACGTCAACGCGCTCTTCATCATAGGCGGTGACGGCACTATGAAAGCCGCGCTCAAAATCAGCGAAGAGGTTCAAAAGCGACGCCTCAAGATATCCGTCATTGGTATCCCCAAGACAATCGACAACGACATCAACTTCATCCCGCAGTCCTTCGGTTTCGAGACAGCCGTCTACAAGGCCACGGAAGCCATCGCCTGCGCCCACACTGAAGCGAGCGGCGCCGCGAACGGCATAGGCCTTGTAAAACTGATGGGAAGAGAATCCGGCTTCATCGCGGCGTTGGCTACCCTTGCCCTCAAAGAAGTGAATTTCGTTCTCATCCCCGAGGCCCCCTTCGAACTAGAAGGGGAAAACGGTCTTCTGCCCGCGCTTGAGGAACGCCTCATGGCTCGCGGCCATGCCGTCATCGTGACTGCCGAGGGAGCCGGCCAGCACCTTATGCAGAATGACGCCCGCACGGACGCCTCGGGAAACCGCATTCTCGGCGACATAGGTGACCTGCTGCGCGCCAAAATCAAGAACTATCTTTCAGAACGGAACATAAGACACACCATTAAGTACATCGACCCGAGCTATATCATCCGCTCCGTTCCCGCCAATGCGGGCGACAAGGTGTACTGCGGCTTTCTCGGCCAATACGCCGTCCACGCCGCCATGGCAGGCCGTACGGACATGGTCATCGCGAAGTTGCAGGACCGCTACGTGCACCTGCCCCTGCAGCTCGTGACGCGTTCACGCCGTAGGCTAAACATCTATTCCGACCTCTGGCGCGCCGTACTTGAGTCCACCGGGCAGGGGTGCCTGGCCGGCATGCTGCCGCCGGAATAGGCATGTCAGACTCAAAACAAATCAAGGCTTCAGCGGGATCTGGCAAAACGTATGAAATAACCCGCTGCTTCCTTGATCGGGTCGCCAGTTCGGCGAAGAATGGCGAAAAACCGCAGAATGAGGTGCTCGGTGAAATAATCGCCATCACCTTCACCAATGCGGCGGCCTGCGAAATGCGCGAGCGCATCATCAACCACCTGAAATTGAGAGCGCTTGGCAAGGAAGACGAGGACGGGCCCGCCGGGGTTTTCACGCCTGAAGCGGCACGCAGCTGGCTTGAGTACATACTGATGAATCCCAATGTGCTCAACGTGCGCACCATCGACAGTCTGCTGCATCTCATTGTGCGTACGGCTGCCCTGCCGCTCGGTCTCAATCCCGGCTATAGCCCCGTCTTTGAATCCGAAGGCCTGATACGTCCTTATCTGGAACGGCTTTTTGAACAGGCCCGTGCAGAAGGGCGCCATGGCCAGAGTCACCGCCTGCTGCAAGATGCTTTCGCGGCCCTGCCCGACACGACGAAAGGCTTTCTCGCCCATGACAGAATACTTGACAGGCTCAAACGAATCCTTGAAAACATCCTTGCCGGCGATTGCGACGGCTTGGCGGATAAGGAGGCACTGGACAGACGCCTTGCGGAAATGCATGGCGCTGTAAGGCAGAACGCAGCGCATTTTCTTGAACTCACAGCGGAACTTGATTGGAACAAACGGGCCCGCAACGCCTTTGAAAAACTGGCCGGGCCGCTTTCCGCTGCCGACAGGATCGCGGTCCTACAGCAAAAATCCGTCGGAGCGGCGGAAGCAGAGGCTCTTTTCAAAAAAGGGTTCATCGCAAACAATCCCCTCCCGCAGGATATTCTTGATGCCTTCGCCGATTGCCGCAAGGTCAACACCAATTTTCTCAATACCGGTGCCGTGCTCGACCTGGCAAGCCGTTCCATGCCATTCGTGCGTTTGAGCCAACGCATCCTGCAGGACTACCGCAACAGCCCAGAATCCGAAACACATCTTCTCAACAGTCAGGTCGCACGGACAGTCGCCACCCTTCTCGATGGCGACGGGGCGCTGCCCGCCCCCGAGGCGCTTTATCGCATCGGCACGAAACTGCGCCATTTTCTCATCGATGAGTTTCAAGATACGGGCACCGACCAATGGCAGGCGATCGGCCCCCTTGTTGAGGAAGCCCTGGCCCAAGGCGGTTCCCTCATCTGGGTGGGCGACGTCAAGCAATCCATCTACGGCTGGCGCGGGGGAAATCCCCAGCTCTTCGACACGATTCTGCCCTCGGGCACGTTTGAACGACAAACGCTTCCCTGCAACTGGCGCACACGCAAGGACCTCGTTGATTTCAACAACTGTTTCTTCGCCCCTTTGGCCGATGCGACTGCCGCAGATGACGTCTTGAAACATCTGTTTCCCGCCGAATTTTTGGAAGAAAAACGCGTCGAAGCGCGCCGCTACGTCACCCATGCATTCAAAGACGCTGCGCAGGAAATCCCAGACCGGAAAAAGAATAGTCTGGAGGGACTCGGCGGATTTGCCGAGATAACCGTCATCGACGAGGCCACGGATGCCTCGGAAGAGTTAGGGGCGGATGGCACAAGTGAGGACCGCATACTCGCCCTTCTGCTTCGCAAGCTTGAAGCGATTCATGAGCGCCGTCCTTGGTCTGACATCTGGATACTGGTTCGCAGCAACGATCAGGGACAGAAGGCCGTCTCGTGCCTGCTTGAAAATGACATTCCGGTTATCACGGAAAACAGCCTTCTGCTCGCGAAGAACCCGCTTATCGTTCAGGCAATCGCCTTTCTGCGTTTTTTGGATGATCCTGACGATGCCATCTCCTTCCTGACCTTCGTCACAGGCGATATCGTCGCGGAAAAATTCGCCACTTTCGGCTTTTTAGACACGGATTTTCTTCAACAAACAATTTCCTCTGGCGCTTTTGAAGGACTCATCGAACATTTTAGAAAGAACTGGCCCGCAATATGGGAGAGATTTATAGAGCCTTTCAGCAACCACTCAAGCATAATGTTGCCATATGATATCATTGCGGAATGGTTTGATCTTTTCCAAGTTGAAGAACGTTTCCCGGGCGCCAGGGTCTTTCTGCGGCGTTTTCTTGAGGTACTGTACACGGCCGAAGACAGCGACATAGGCACAATTTCGACTTTTCTTGAATTTTGGGACAGCGATGATCAGGATGAAAAGGTTCCCATGCCGACGGACGTCAATGCCGTCCGCATCATGACTATACATAAGGCAAAGGGATTGGAAGCGCCCGTCGTCATCCTGCCATGGATTCGCCTTGAAGCCTCCCCCTGCGACGACCAATTCGTCTGTAGGAACTGCGATGGGCTGAAAACCCTTGTTCCCGTTCGCAAAGCCTTACAGCCTGAATACGATGACGAAATAATAAAATCCGGTTGCGAATCCCTCAATCTGCTTTATGTAGCGTTTACGCGTGCACGCGACGAACTGTATGTCTTTTATACCCCCCCAAAAAAACAAGACGATCCGTTCGAGACGCTTGCGCAAAAGGCGGGATTCTCGCTGCCCTGCGCGTTCGGCACGCCTCCTCTTGGAGCCAGCGATAATGACGCCGACTCAGATGAGGCTTGGACGGATTCGTCGACCAAGATGTCCTGTTCCTGCGCCGAAGCCGGCAAATGGAAGCCGATGCGATGGCTGCCCAGATTGAAGATCCTCAGCAACTTCTCAAAAGATGCCTCTTCCACGGCAAAAACGCGCGGCACCCTGCTCCATGCCTGTTTGGAATACGCCAGGTTCACAGGCGATGCGGACTGCGATGTCAACAGGGCCTTGCAGGCGGGAATACGCCTTTCGCGGATGGCTCCTCCGCCGACGGCGGAGGAGCAAAAAGACATCGCAGCAACGCTGGCATGGTTTCTGTCACAGCCTGAGGCGGAACGCTGGCTGAATGAAGGTCTTCATGAACAGGAACTGATGGCAGAAGACGGCTTGACATACCGAATGGATCTTCTCGTTCACGAGGATAACGGGATCCTCGTCATTGATTACAAGAGCGGCGATCCGAAGAAAAAAGACATCTCTCAGGTGCGCAACTACATGGCCATGCTCGGCAATATGACGAAAGCGGGCCATAAGACGCGGGCGCTTCTAGCCTATCTTGATCAGCGTGCCTTCATGCTTGTCGATCAAGCGCGTATCTCTCGCCTCCATTCGACGTATACGGAGTGCGTGCACGACTTAGAAGGGGCTCCATGATGCCCTCACCTTTTCTCATCTTTCCTTGGCAGCGCCCTTTCCTCAAGGATCTCAGCGCGATTCTGCTTGCGAAATCTGCCGGCAGCGTGGAAAAAAGGCCCATCGTCATCGTGCCCAACGACCGTCCGAGCCTCTATCTTGTCGAGGCCTACAGGGAGGTAGGCTATGCAGGTCTGCTCCCCAAGGTGATCCCTTTGGAAAAAATGGTTTCCCTGTGGGCGCTCGGCGCATCGGCTGAACCGCCGGCAATGGCCTCCCTTTTGGACCGCATAGCCCTCCTGCGCGAATGCATAGGCACGCTTTCCGACACAAACGACGAACTCGCGGAGCAATTCTCATCAATGGAAACGGCGCAGTTCATACCATGGGGCATTCGTTTGGCTCGCCTCATGGATGAACTTTTCCGTCAAGACACCCCCAGTCGCTCCATTCTTTATCCCGGAGATGAAGTCAATCCAATAGCCGGGGCGCTGCTCGCCTCGCTCAAAAACATACGGCAGGCGTACACCACAATCTTGAAAGCCCACGGGCGCACGACGCCGGGCCTGAACTATCAGCGAGCGCTTTCGCAACGCTCATCCATCCCCCATCTTCTAAACCCAGAAAAAAAACCTGTCTTCATTGCGGGCTTCTCTTCTCTGGATGCCGTCGAAGATACGCTTCTCAAGATATTATGGCTTGCAGGGGCAACAGTCTGCCTGCATACAGACCCCGCCTTAGCTGAAGATCCCGCTAAGGGGCATCCCATAGTCGCCATGCACGTCAAATGGCTGCAGCGCTGGCATGCCAATGCGGAACTGGCGCTCGCGCCGGATGCGTTTTCGGATCCCGCGCAGCAAATATTCTTCTTTTCCGGTTATTACTATCATTCCCAGTTGCTGGCCCTGAAGGATGACCTTACGCAGACAGCACAGGATGACGCAAGCGGCACAGCCGCCATCATACTGACCGATGATTCGCTACTCATGCCGGCGCTGCGCTACCTGCCGGGCAACAAGGGCG
>JAILMX010000245.1 GCA_024692205.1 Desulfovibrio sp.
GGCGACACGGGCTCGGGCGAAGGCAGCAGGCGCCTCTACGATTATCTCTCCCGCCGTCTTGAAGAGTCCGCCGCAGCGGGGGATCCCCTTCCGGACGGGCTGACCTTCCACTATCTCTACCCGGATGCGGACGGGCACAACCGCGTCCTCATGGCGGTGCAGGGCCTTTCCCGCCGCCCCCTTCTCGTCGCCGACGCGGGCTACATGTACGTTGCGAAGATGAGCGGCTACGCCGCGGAATACGACGTCTTCACGCCAGACGCGGGCGAGCTGGCCTTTCTGGCAGACGAGAACGCGCCCCACCCCTTCTACACGCGCGGCTTCCTGCTTGCCGAAGAAAACGACGTGCCGGGGCTCATCCGCAGGGCATACGCGGCCGGGAACGCCGCACGCTTCCTCCTCGCCAAGGGGGCCAGCGACCGCATCGCCCGCGACGGGGAGATACTGGGCGAGGTCGATTCCCCCTCGACGCCCGCCCTTGAGGCCGTCGGCGGCACGGGCGACCTCGTGACCGGCATTCTGACCGGGCTTCTCCCAGCAGGCCTTCTCCTGCGGGAGTCATGCTTCGGCGCGGCGCGGGCCGCGCGCCTTGCGGGCAGCCTGGCAGCGCCCACTCCCGCCACGCAGATAGCCGAAATTCTCCCCTTCGTGCCCGAAGCGCTCGCCGGGACGGGCCTGTGCCCCTTTCCGGGCGCGGACGTTTGACAAAAAGCGCTCCGCCTTTATACTGTTCCCCTGATATCGCGCGCCGGGGCGGCCCCCAGCGGCACGCCCCAGCCAGTCATCGCAACGGATTTCGGGTTCAGGATGATACAGGTACGGAAACTCGGCAAATACTACGGCACGCATCGCGTCCTCACGGACATCGACATGCATATCCACAAGGGTGAGATCTTCGGGGTCGTCGGCCATTCCGGCGCGGGCAAGTCCACCCTCCTGCGCTGCCTGAACGGGCTGGAACCGTATCAGGAGGGCAGCGTCAGGGTCATGGGCACCGAGGTATCCTCTCTCGACGCGGCGGGCCTGCGGCAGCTTCAGTCGCAGATGGGCATGATCTTCCAGAACTTCAACCTGATGGCCCGCAAGAACGTCTACGACAACGTGGCCTTTCCCCTGCTCCTGTGGGGCAGGAAGGACTGCCGCGGCCGCGTCATGGAGCTTCTCGACCTCGTAGGCCTCGCCGACAGGGCGAAGCAGCGCGTCCAGAGCTTGAGCGGCGGGCAGAAGCAGCGCGTCGGCATTGCGCGGGCCCTCGCCCTCAACCCGCCCGTCCTGCTCTGCGACGAGGCGACCTCGGCCCTCGACCCGCAGACGACGGCATCCATCCTCGACCTGCTCGACGACATCAACCGCCGCCTCGACCTGACCATCGTCATGGTGACCCACCAGATGGAAGTGGTGAAGCGGCTGTGCCACGATATGCTCATGCTCGACGGCGGCAGGACCGTCGCCATCGGCAAGACCGAGGATCTCTTCCTCTCGCCCACCAGGGCGATGCGCGCCATCGTCGGCAATGAGTTCACCCTCATACCCGGCGGCGTCAACATCCGGCTCATGTTCCCGCGCGACATATCGCAGCAGAGCATCATCACCCGCATGGCCCGGGAGCTCGGCATCGACTTCTCCATAGTCGGCGGCAAGCTCGAGCGCTATCTGGACGACGTCTTCGGCTTTCTCATCATCAACGTGAAGGAGAAGGACCGGGAGACGGTGCTGACCTACCTGCGCGACCGCAATCTGTACTGGGAGATCCTGGACGAGACGGAACAGGGGCTTTCTGGCGATTCAGCCCCGCAGACGGCCCCCGGGGAGGCAGCCGGCCATGAATGACCTGAACGCGATGCTCGCCCCCCTGTGGGAGCGTTTCCTCGACAAGCTCCCCGAGATACTGACCGCCACGTGGGAAACGCTCGACATGGTGTTCCTCTCCACGCTCTTCTCGATGCTCATAGGCTTCGCGCTGGCCATCGTGATGATACTGACGAACCCCATCGGTCTGAAGCCCTGCCGCTCCTTCTACAGCGTGGTCGACTTCGTCGTGAACCTCCTTCGCTCCTTTCCCTTCATCATCCTTCTGATCGCCATCATCCCCCTGACGCGGCTCATCGTGGGAACCTCCATCGGCAGCACGGCGGCCATCGTGCCCCTGACCATCGCCGCTGCGCCCTTCGTGGCGCGCCTGATAGAGGCATCCTTCCTTGAAGTGGACAGGGGCGTCATCGAGGCTGCGCGCTCCTTCGGGGCGAGCAATGCACAGATCATCTTCCGCGTGCTCCTGCCCGAAGCCCTGCCCTCGATCATCCTGAACATCGCCGTTATCGCCATAACCCTTCTGGGCTATTCGGCCATGGCGGGCACAGTCGGCGGCGGCGGTCTGGGCGACCTCGCCGTGCGCTACGGCTACAACCGCTTTCAGCTCGACATCATGGTGTACTCGGTCATCATCCTGTGCGTGCTGGTGCTGCTCATCCAGGGCGTCTGCAATTTTCTGTACAAGGTAATGAGATAGGACGCCATGCAAGCCTTATAAGGCCGTCATCTCAGGGGGTTACGGAATTTTACCGTACAGCAAGTTTTTTGGGAGATTTGATAAGAGTATCCGCAGGTATTCCAAAAGTCGCGTGCAAATTTCTGATCATATTCAGCGTTAACGGGCGAGTCGAATTAAGAACCTCATAGACCCGATTTCTCCGTCCCAGCACAGGTTCCAAATCCTTGGGAGCAAGCCCGTTCTGTTCCATATAGAACTTGATTGCCTCAACAGGGTCGGGCAAATCTATGGGAAAATGCTTACGCTCATAGGCTTCAACCAATGTCGTGAGGACATCGAGCAAATCACCCTCCGGTGAGTTTTCCTTGGCATCCATAACCGTCTCGATACGCGCCAGCGCATCGTGGTAGTCCTGCTCAGTTCTGATTGGCTTAATATCCATAGAGATACCCTCGGGAAATCAAATGTTCTGAGGATCAATTTCATCATACTGCCGATGCGTTCCGATGAAACGGACATACACGACATGAAAATGGTAATTTATCCAGACGACAAGGCGATATTTGTTGCCCGCGATGTTGAAAATAATCCTTCCGTCTTTGAGGATGCTGGCGTTTCTCAAATCCCTTTTGACGTCTGAAGGAGAATCCCAATCAGCCGCCGACACAAAATGATACCAGGCCCGTAATGGCTCGGCTGCGTCAGCATATTCGGGTTTCTCCCAAAAGGCTTTCAATGAGGACAGGGCGATAATTCGCATGAAGTCAATATAGTCCCAATTTGGGATAAAGCAAGTGGTTTATCACCGATACCATTTTTCGGGTTTGTTTGATTAACTGAGATGGGCTTTCTGATTAGTGCGCCGCCTGTCACGGCTTGCTCAAGGCCATGTTTTGGGTCATAATGATCATATCAAATCGAGTGGTTTTTGACAGATTTTTAGGGGTATTTTTGGACATCCTACACCTGAAGCATATTCTTAAAAATCAACTCGTTAACACCTGTCGGCAGTCCTGTACAAGGTAATGCGCTAACCCCGCGCCCGACGGCGCGCGACAACCCTTTTCCGCAACAAGGAGTCCCCATGAAACGCCTTCTCATGACACTGGCCCTTCTGCTCGCAATCGCCCTGCCGGCCGCGGCCGCCGAGAAACTCGTCATCGGCGTCACCCCCTTCCCCCACAAGGACATCGCCGTAATCGCCAAGACGCTTCTTGCCAAAGACGGCTACGAACTCGTCATCAAGGAATTCACCGACTACGTGCAGCCCAACATAGCCCTTGCCAGCGGCCAGATCTTCGCCAACTTCTTCCAGCACCAGCCCTATCTTGACAACATGAACAAGGAAAAGGGTCTCAAGCTCGTCTCCGTCGCAAAGGTGCACATAGAGCCGCTCGGCATCTACTCAAAGAAAATCAAGGCGCTCAAGGACCTCAAGAAGGGCGACATTCTGGCCGTGCCGAACGATCCGACCAACGAAGCCCGCGCCCTGCGCCTGCTTGAGAAGCAGGGCCTCATCACGGTGAAGAGCGGGGAGCTCGTGACCGTCGCCGACATCACAAAGAACGCCCTCGGCCTGAAGATACACGAACTCGAAGCGGCGCAGCTGCCCCGCGTTCTTGAGGACGTGACCTGCGCCGTCATCAACACGAACTTCGCCGGCGAAGCGGGCCTCATTCCCAGCCGTGACGCCCTCGGCATCGAGAGCAGCGACTCGCCCTTCGCGAACATCGTCGTCGTGCGCGAGGCCGACAAGGACAGCCCTGCCGCCAAGGCCCTCGTCAAGGCCATGCAGTCGCCAGAGGTGAAGGCCTTCATCCAGAAGGAACTCCTCTCCAAGGGCATCGTGCCCGCTTTCTAACAAAAACCTGTCAGAACGAATCGAAAGGGGAGCGCGACCTCCCCTTTTTTCATGCCCCGACCTGGCCGCTGGGGAACTGGGGGCACTTTTCTTTTGCGGGGCAAAGGGGTATTGTCCGTCAAGACAAAAAGAGAGGTGCCCGTTCATGAAGATCAGCGACATATTCACCCTTCCCGCGCCCGGTCAGGCCATGACCATGCCCTACATCATCGCCGAGGCCGGCGTAAACCACGAAGGCAGCATGGACATAGCGCGCCGACTCATTGACGAGGCGGCCGAAGGCGGCGCCGACGCCATCAAGTTTCAGACCTACAAGGCAGCGACCCTGGCCTCAAAGGACTCCCCCGCCTATTGGGACACGAGCAAGGAGCCAACGAAAAGCCAGTACGAGCTTTTCAAAAAGCATGACTCCTTCTGGAAAAACGAGTTCGAGACGCTGAAAAAGCACTGTGACGCCGCAGGGATAGCTTTTCTGTCGACCCCCTTCGACGTGGAGTCGGCGCATTTTCTCAACGACCTCATGGACGTCTTCAAGATCTCCTCCTCCGACATCACGAACAAGCCCTTCATCCGCATCCTCTGCGACTTCGGCAAGCCCATCATCCTTTCCACGGGCGCCGCCTACCTGCATGAAATCGCCGAGGCCGTCGAATGGATAGAGGAAAAGGGCAACGACCTCGCCCTGCTGCATTGCGTGCTCAACTACCCCACCCCCGACGAAAACGCTGCACTGGGCATGATACCGGCCCTCAGGCAGCATTTCCCCAACCACGTCATCGGCTATTCAGACCACACCCTGCCGAAGGACATGCACATTCTGCTCACAGCCACCCTTCTCGGGGCGCGCGTGCTTGAAAAGCACTTCACCCACGACAAGACCCTGCCCGGCAACGACCATTACCATGCCATGGACAAGGAAGACCTCAGGCATTTCCGTACCCGCATGGAAGAGACGCTGAAGAGCATCGGCGCCTTCACGATCAGCGCCCTCGCCGATGAGGAACCCGCACGTCAGCACGCCCGCAGATCATTGGTGACGGCCCGCGCCATACCCGCAGGCCGGAGCATCACCCCTGAAGACCTGACGTGGAAGCGCCCGGCCCACGGGATATCGCCGCGCTGCTTCGACGAAGTGCTCGGCATGCGCGCCCGCAGGGACCTGCCCGAAGACACCGTGCTGACCTGGCC
>JAILMX010000015.1 GCA_024692205.1 Desulfovibrio sp.
CCTCATCGCCCTGCCGCACGATGGGGTAGTCTTTTCTGGCGATGCTCTCGACCGCGAGCTCGCTTTCGCGTGTGCAGACGAAGGTTATCTTGTGGTCGGTTATCTCATGGGCCAGCATGAGCGCGCGGAAGACGTGGCCCATGCCGATGGCGGGGAAGCCCGCGACCACGAAGACCACGTGCCGCCTGAGCAAAAGGCGCTCACAGATCCACCAGTCCTGATAGCCTTGTATCTCGATGGCGCGCTCATCCAGAAAATAGGGCACGTTGCGCCCCCCTCGCCCGGCGTCTTGCAGAAGGCGTGACAGGCGCAGGATGATGAGCGAGCGACTTTCGACGACGAACTGTTTTTCCTCGTCGGCGAGCAGACCTTCGAGGCTGCCGTCCTTGACGTTCCACAGGCGCTGGCGCACGCGCTTGACCGTCACGAGGCTGTCGGCCTGCGTGTGCAGATAGCGTTTCCAGGCGTTCTCAACGTCCACCCAGGTGATGAGCGGGCACGATGCGCGCAGGACGATGCAGTGCTCATACTCCCGCGAAAGAGTATCGAGAAGGCCGCACATCTCCGAGACGATGTCGAGGCTCGTGAATCGAAACGACTGGTTGCGATGGAAACGCACTCCTGCCCGTTCGCAGATGAGGGAGATCTCCTGACTGTCGGTGAGGACGATGACGTCCTCGGCCGGACAGACGCCGCGGGCTGTGTCTATGGCGCGTTCAATAAGAGTGACCCCGGCCAGCTTCTTCACGAGCTGGTCGGGGATCACCGCGTTCTTCTTGATTGCCGGAATGACGATGCAACGCTGCTTTGCCATGGTGCGGCGCCTAGCGCAGGCTCTCCATCACCGCGCGGGCGGCGCCGAGCATGTACTGGAACTGATCTTCGGGCATCCAGTGCTGAAAGGGGAAAGAGATCATGGTGTCGAAGAAGGTGTCGGCGTTCGGGCAGTCGGCCCTGCCGTAGCCCAGGCGCGTGTAGAAATCATAGCGGTCAAGCGGTATGTACTGCACGACGCACTTGACGCCCTTCTTCTCGTACATGGCGCGCATGAAGGCGTCGCGCTTCTCCGTGCCGCTTGTCATGCGGGCCGCCAGCAGGTGGTAGTTGTGGCGGCGCGTGGGCACGCGGTGGAACTCCAGCTCGGGCCAGTCCGAAAGGCCGTCGATGAAGCGCATGGCGCGGCAGCGCTTTTCATCATTGATCGTGTCGATGCGTTCGAGCATCTTGGCGCCCAGGGCGCATTCCACCTCGCCCAGGCTGTAGTTGCTCGGCATGAGCATCTCGCCGTCGATTGTGGGAACGTCCACGTTGCCCATGGCGGGCTTCCAGTAGTCCGGCCTCTCGAAATCGTAGGCGCAATGACCGTTATGGCGCAGGCCGGGCACGAGGGCGGCAAGCTTCGGGTCGCGCACGTAGAGCATGCCGCCTTCGCCGAGGGTCGTCAGATTCTTGTGCGAATGGAAAGAGAAGATGGCCATATCGCCGAAGGCACCCGCCTTGACCCCGCCGAGCTCGCTGCCGATGGTCTGCGCCGTGTCCTCGATGAGGATGACGCCCCTCTCCTTGCAGAGGCTGACGATGGCGGGCATGTCGGCCACGTAGCCGTAAAGGTGCACCACCACAACGGCCTTGGTCTTCGGCGTCATCACCCGTTCGATGGTTTCTGCCGTGACGACGCGGGTGGCGAGATCTATGTCGGCCCACACGACATGCCCGCCGTGCTTGATGTAGGGGTAGCACGACGCCGTGAAGGTATGCGAGGGGATGACCACCTCGTCGCCGGGCTTGAAGCGGCAGAGCTGGGCGGACATCTCAAGGGCCGCGCAGCCGTTCATCACGGCGAAGCAGCTCCCCTCGGCCACGCCCTGATAACGGGCGAACTTCGACTCGAAATCCTGCAGATGGCGTGCCTGCGTGAGGGGCTCGGCATTGCGCATGGCGTCGACGACGGTCGCGATTTCCTCTTCGGTGTAGCGGATGGAGCGGCCGCTGAAATTGACTTTGATATCCATGAATCACATCCGTTTGAAGCGGTCGATGACGTTTTCTTTGGTGAATATCTTCTTGAAATCGGGGCCCAGGCGGTTCGAAAGCGGCTTCTCATGCACGATGCTGCCCTCGTAGAGGGCCGTGTACTGGGCGTCGGTCAGGCCGTCGCAGATGCCCTTTGGCAGGCTGATGCGCTGGCGCTCCATCATGGCCATGAACTCCCCGTACTGCTCGGGGTAGATGTCCTCCTGCACGGAAAGAGCGTAGCAGTTGGCGATGCCGTGGTGCATGTGCAGGACCATGCTGAGCCCGGCGGAGATGGGATGCACCGTGCCCACGAAGCCCGCGGCCATGCCGCCGAGGAATGAGGCGATCATCATGCGCTCGCGGTTGTCGTCGCTCATCATGTCGTCGGAGAGGAATACCTGCTTGCACAAATCGATGGCCTTTTCCGAGAGGGCGTCGACCACCACGTTGCGGTAGTTGCCCGTCAGGCTCTCGAAGCAGTGCATGTAGGTGTCGATGCCCGTGTAGAAGAACTGGTTCCTGGGCACGGTCTCCGAGAGGCCGGGATCCAGAATGAGCTGGTCGAACATGGTGTAGTCGCTGTTCATTCCCAGCTTGAGGTTCTTGGCGACGTTGCAGAGCACGCCGGTTCTGGACGACTCGGAACCGGTGCCGGAAAGCGTCGGGCAGCCGATCTTGTAGGGAGCGGGGTGCTTGACCAGCTCCCAGCCCTGATAGTCCTCGGCCTTGCCGGGATTGGCCAGCAGGTTGCCGACGCACTTGCAGGTGTCCATGGTGGCGCCGCCGCCGAAGGCGAGCAGGGCGCAGGGAAGACGGCCGCCGGTGCGGGCGGCAATCTCGGCCTTGTAGGCGTCGATGCCGTCGGTGGTGGGCTC
>JAILMX010000035.1 GCA_024692205.1 Desulfovibrio sp.
TGCATGACGTCGCCGCGCTCGCCGAGCAGCCAGTTCACGGTGAACATGGCGCGGGTCTCGCCCTCGGCGCAGGCGTAGGGCACCTCGATCAGGCGGGGCGTGGAAAAGCGTTTCTGCAGGGGGATGGCGCTGTCGACGGCGCGCGCCTCGTAGCCCTTGAGCGCGTCTTCGAGGATGGCGAGGCGCTTTTCCTCCGGGTCGTCGCCCCAGAAGAAGAAGCGGGCGTTGCTCGGATGGTAGTAGCGGCTGTGGAAATCGCGGAATGCCTCGTAGGTGAGGTCGGGTATGCGCTCGGGGTCGCCGCCGGAGTCGAGGCTGTAGAGCGTGTCGGGGAAGAGGGCCTGCTGGCTCTTTTCGGAGAGCACGGAATCGGGCGAGGAGTACGCGCCCTTCATCTCGTTGAAGACGACGCCCTTGTACGCCCACGGGCCGTCGGGCGTTTCCGCCTCGACGTGCCAGCCCTCCTGCCGGAAGATGTCCTCGCTTATGCGCGGGTGGAAGACGGCGTCGACGTAGACGTCGACGAGGTTGTAGAAATCCTGCAGATTGGCGCTCGCCACGGGGTAGCAGGTCTTGTCGGGAAAGGTGAAGGCATTGAGGAAGGTCTGCAGGGAGCCTTTGAGCAGTTCGACGAAGGGTTCCTTCACCGGGTACTTGTCGGAACCGCAGAGCACGGAATGCTCCATGATGTGCGCCACGCCTGTGGAGTCGGCCGGGGGCGTGCGGAAGGCCGCTGTGAAGCATTTGTTTTCGTCGTCGTTGACGACGGAGAGCAGCTGCGCGCCCGTCGCGTCATGCCGCCACATAGTGGCAGTGCCGTTGACTTCGGAAAGCTTGCGGGAGGAGACGAGAGTGAATCCGTGCGTGTTCATAGGCATCCTTGTTGATCATGATGAGATTTGCCTATTATACGAACCCCGTCCCAATTTGAAAAGAGGCGCTCCGGCATCTTGCAAAAACAGAGCTTTTCGGGTAAAAGAATCGTTTGCAAATCGCACATCCCGGTAGCGCTCCGGGGTGCCCGTCCGCGGCCGCATGGTGTGGCCGGGTCCGGAGGGCAGGGGGGCGTGAGACGCCGGGATGGAGGATACAACCCGACTGGAGGTAATCCATGGCTTACGTCAGCATGAAGCAGATGCTGGAAACGGGCGTGCATTTCGGGCATCAGACCCGTCGCTGGAACCCCAAGATGCGCCCGTTCATCTTCGGCGCGCGCAACGGCATCCACATCATCGACCTGCAGCAGACGGTCAAACTGTTCCGCGTGGCCTACGACAAGGTCGTTGACACCGTGGCCAAGGGCGGCAAGGTGCTTTTCATCGGCACCAAGCGTCAGGCTCAGGAGACGATCGCCGCCGAGGCGAGCCGCGCCGGTCAGTTCTACGTCGCCAACCGCTGGATGGGCGGCACCCTGACCAATTTCGTCACCATCCAGAAGAGCATCGCCCGTCTGAAGGAGCTTGAGGGCAAGTTCGCCGACGGCAGCATCAACCGCTATCAGAAGAAGGAGATTCTTCTTCGCCAGCGCGAGATGGAGAAGCTGCAGGAGACTCTGGGCGGCATCAAGGAGATGGACCGTCTTCCCCAGCTCGCCTTCATCATCGACCCCAACCGCGAGGACATCGCCGTGCGCGAGTGCCGCAAGCTCGGCATTCCGATCGTGGCCATCACCGATACGAACTGCGATCCCGACGACATCGACTTCGTCATTCCCGGCAACGACGACGCCATCCGCGCCATCAAGCTTTTCGTGAATGCCTTCGCGGAAGCCTGCCTTGAGGGCGCCTCGATGGACAAGGACAAGGCCGCCGACGCAGAAGAAGTGCTGGAGAAGGCCGCCGAGGCCGAGGCCCCCGCCGCCGAATAGGCGGGACGAACAACGCTATTTTCCGGAGACATATATGGCAATCACCGCTTCTATGGTTAAGGACCTGCGCGAGAAGACCGGCGCGGGGATGATGGATTGCAAGAAGGCCCTGGTCGCCGTTGACGGCGACATGGAGAAGGCCATCGACTGGCTGCGCCAGAAGGGCATGGCGAAGGCCGCCACAAAGTCCGGCCGCGCCACCGCCGAAGGCCTCGTCCGCACGGGAACAAGCGCCGACGGCAAGACCGTGGCAATGGCCTCGCTTTTCTGTGAGACCGACTTCGTGGCCCGTGGCGACGATTTTCAGGGTATGGTCGCCTCCCTCGTCTCGACCGTGATTGAGAAGGCCCCGGCCGATCAGGCAGCCCTCGAAGCCCTGAAAGGCGACGACGTGAAACAGCTCATCGCCAAGGTGGGCGAGAACATGCGCATCGGCAAGTTCTTCCGCCATGAGTGCGCTTCCGACAAGGAAGTCGTGGGCGAGTACATCCACGCCAACGGCAAGATCGGCGTTCTCGTGTGGATGACGCTCGGCAAGGCCGAGAACCGCGACCGCAGCGAGGTGAAAGACCTCGCCCACAAGCTGGCCATGCAGGTCGCCGCGGCCAAACCTCTCGCGCTTGACGAAAGCGGCCTCGACGCCGCCGCGGTGGAGCGCGAACGCGAACTGTACCGCCAGAAGGCCCGTGACGAGGGCAAGCCCGAGCAGATCATCGAGAAAATCGCCGAGGGCGCCGTGAAGAAGTTCGCGAAGACCGTCTGCCTGCTCGACCAGGCCTACATCTATGATGACAAGAAAGCCGTCAATGACGTGGTTCGCGAGACGGCCAAGGCCTGCGGCGACACCATTGTCGTGAACGGCTTCTCCCGCATCGAGCTCGTCGCCGACGAGGAAGAGAAGTAAATCTTTTCGTTATCCATACCGCTGAAGGCCGTGGGCGTATGCCCGCGGCCTTTTTGCGTTCCCTGGCTTCGCGCGCGGCCCGGTCAGACTGTGTACATCTCGCCTCTTTCCTGCTATGTGGCAGAAAAACAAAGGAGACGTCATGTCGAAAGCCCAATTCTCTTCCGGCCTGTTCCGTATCCGAACCCTCGCCTCCGCGGCGCTCTCTGCTGCCTGCGTTGCCGCCCTCGCGGTGTCGCTTCCCCTCAGCGCGGGCGCAAGCCCGCAGCCTGCCGCGCCCGCTGCGCCGCAGGCGGTGACGCTTTCCCCGTCCGGGGCGCGCCTTGAGGTTGTGCAGCAGCTGCCCGTCGAGAAGGTTGACGGCGCAAGCCTCATCCGCATTTCTCTGCCAGCGGGCGCCGAGCAGTTTCAGGTGGTCGTCGACGGCATGAGCGTGGCCCGCTGGACATCCGTGCCGCACATGCTCGACCGCGGCGGCCTTGCCAAGCGCCGTGCCGAGCGCCAGGGCGAGCTAGACCGCGTCGAGGCCGATCTTGCGGCCGTCGAGGCCGCCCTCAAGCTTTTGGACACCGCGGCGGAATCCCTGCCCGAAGGCTCCGTGCCGGCGCAGAATCTTTCTGAGCGGCAGAAGTATCTGACCGAACAGGTGCCCGCCCTGCGCCTCAGGAAAGACGCCTTGAAGGACGCGCAGACCCGGCTTCAAAGCGAGCTGCGCGAAATGCCCGAGGGCGAGAGCCGTCCGGGGCGTCTCATGCTCGTGACGCTTGCGCAGAACGCCCCGGAAAAGCCCGTGACCGTGCGCTACGCCTACACGCTCAAGGATTGCGGCTGGACCCCCTCCTACGTTCTCGACGCGAAGGTCGTGAAGGACAAAAAGGACACGGTCTCCGTGCGCCTCGTGGCGAATCTTTGGCAGAATTCGGGCATGGACTGGACGGGCGCGAAGCTCACGCTCGTGTCTGGCGCGGCCGGTCCGCGTGAGCCCGGCCGCCTGCCCTCCTGGATCATCGAGGGCGAGAAGCCGAAGCCTGCCGCCCGCTCCGCTTACAATGGCGCCGGGAAGGGCGACGCCATGGTGCTGGAAGACGCTGAGGCGCCCATGATGATGAAGGACTCGCGTGCGCAGGCCGCCCCGCGCCAGTCAAGGGTGGATGCCGACATGTCGGGCCTTTACGCCAGCTGGTCGCCCGCGGTGAGCGGCCTTGAGGAGGGCAGGTCAAGCCTCGTCATCGCCGAGGATACTTGGGACGCCCCCTTGCAGTGGCTCGCCCGGCCCGGCCTCGGCAACGGCCGCGTGTGGCTGATGGCGCGCTGCACCGTGCCCGCCTCGACCGTGTGGCCGAAGGCGCAGGCCGATTTTCTCATCAACGGGCAGAAGGTCGGTTCCGGCCGCTTCGCCCCGGTCGGCAGCGAGGTGGATCTCTTCTTCGGGCCTGACCCGCGCGTCGATGTCCGCGGTACGGAAGATGCCCGCACCCGCGAGGAGAAGGGCCTTTTCGGCAACGGCCGCGAATGGAAGTGGGCGTGGACCTACACCGTCATCAACAACCGCGACCGCGCCGTGACCGTGCGGCTTGAGAGGCCCGCCCCGCGCGCTGTGGATGCCGAGGTCAAGATCAAGTACACGAACTCCCCCGAGGCCAAGGAAGACCTGCGCGAGCATAAGCTCGTCTGGACCGTCGAGGTTCCCGCCGGCGGCAGGACGGACGTGAAGCACGGGGTCGTCGTGATCTCGCCCAAGGACATCCCGATGCCCAAGGCGCCGTAAGGAGCAGTCGGCCTCGCAGAATCAACACCATCATAGGCGAACCTCGCCGGCAAGCGTAGCCCTGCCGGAATGGAAATAAAACGGCGGAGCCGCTGCGGCTCCGCCGTTTTTCCTGCCGTGGGCGCTGTATCCTCCGCCCTCTTTTCTCTCAGGCCTGATATTCCCCCGAATTCAGGAGGCGCTGCACCTGCGCGACATCCTTGTCGCCCCGTCCTGACAGGTTGACCAGCAGAACGGCGCTCGCGGGAAGCCCGGGCGCCATTTTCAGCGCCTGGGCGAGCGCATGGGAAGACTCCAGCGCGGGGAGGATGCCCTCGCTGCGCGACAGGGCAAAGAAGGCGTCAAGCGCTTCCTTGTCCGTCACGCGCACATATTCGGCGCGCCCCTTGTCCTTGAGCAGTGCGTGTTCCGGCCCCACCGAAGGATAATCCAGCCCTGCGGAGATGGAATAGACCTCTCCGGGCTCTCCCTTGGCGTCCTTGACCATATAGGAGTTGAAACCGTGCATGACGCCGGGCTCCCCGAGGCAGAGGGACGCGGCATGCTGTCCGTAGCCGTCTCCCCTGCCGCCCGGCTCAACCCCGATCAGGCGGACGGCGCTGTCGTCAAGGAATCCCGCGAACAGCCCTATGGCGTTGGAACCGCCGCCCACGCAGGCAAGGCAGGCATCGGGAAGCCTGCCGGTCTCCTCCAGCATCTGGGCGCGCGCCTCACGTCCGATGACGCTCTGGAACAGGCGGACCATGTAGGGATAGGGGTGCGGTCCGACAGCCGACCCCAACACATAGAACATGGCGTCATCGGCAACCCAGCGCCCCAGCGCGTCATCCACGGCCTCTTTCAACGTGCGCTGGCCGGCCTTGGCCGCTTCCACGCGCGCGCCCAGCATCTCCATGCGGGTGACGTTGAGATGCTGGCGCTCCATGTCCACCTCGCCCATGCAGATGGTACATTCCAGTCCCATGAGCGCGGCTGTGGCGGCCGTGGCCACGCCATGCTGTCCGGCGCCGGTTTCGGCGATGACGCGTTTTTTCCCCATGCGCTTCGCAAGCAGGCACTGCCCCAGTGTATTGTTGATCTTGTGCGCCCCCAGATGATTGAGGTCCTCACGCTTGAGCCAGATCTGCGCCCCCCCGAGCTTGCGGCTCAGGTTCTCGCAATGAAACACCGGGCTGGGGCGTCCGGCGTAATTCTTGCACAACCTTGCGAAATCCTTCTGGAATGAAGGGTCGGCCTCGGCTGCCGCAAGAGCGCGGGTGACTTCATCCAGGCGCGCCTTGAGCGGCTCCGGCACATACTGGCCGCCATACGCGCCGAAAAATCCTTTGCTGTCCGGAGTGTTGGTGCTTATCTCGGGCATGCTATCTCCCATGTTCGTGTAGTGAAAAGGACTGTCGGAAAACAAGAATCGCAGCGGGAATGCGCATTTCTCTTTCGGGCGCTGTCACGGCTGTCGGCAGGCGAAAAGCGCGGCGTTGCGCTGTCGCGAATGCCCGGCGGATCGGCGCAGCGGAAAAACGCAAAAACCCGGTGAGCCAGCAATGATAGCCTTCAGCACGTCAGATGGTCAAGACGCGGGCCGCCGATGCTGAAGCATCCGCCCGGCAGCCGCCCGCTTTCAGCGAGCCCTGTTGAAAGACCGCCTCATCGCGTGCTTCGGGCGGTCAGGTGATCGGCGCGTCAGTCTTGCATCCCGGCAGCCTTCCCTGTATCTTCGTTTCCGGGTGTATCGCCCTGCCCGCCGTTTCCGCGGCAGCCGGGAGAGAGCGTTTCTTGTGTTTTGCAACCTTCCATAAGGAGTTCATCATGAAAAAGCTGCTGTTCGCTTTTGTGCTGATTGTTTTTTCAGCCGCGTCGGCATCGGCATGGACAATGAGGATACATGTCGGCGGGGTGCGCTATGAATGCAGGCAGCTTGGCAGCGACCTCGAATGCCGTTCCGGCGGCAAGGTCGTCGGCTGGGTCAAGAAGCGGGGAAGCGAAACAATTTATACGGACAATCGCAATAATCAGGTCGGATCGGTTTCCACGGTTGGGAACAGATGGCAGTACAAAGGCCCCAACGGGGCAATTTCGGGCAGCGCGCAGCGTGAGGGGAACAATATCGTCTATAAGGACGGTTCCGGCAGGGTCCTGGGCTACGCCAAGCGCGAGGGCTGGAAGACGGCGTACACCAATGCCGGGAACACCGACATCGGCTCGGCGGACACGGATACCATGCCCCTCCGTCCTCTGCCCCTTGAGGAATGGCTGAAGAAGAACAAGTAATGCCGAGAAGCTGAGATGAAAGGAATCCTTTGCGTTTTCGTGCTCTGCCTTTTTGTCGGCGCCGCACAGTCTGGTTTTGCTGAACCGAAGGCCATCGAGGAAGGTTCCTCGGAATTGTATGAGCTTCAGGATCGGACGCTTAACGACAATTACCGGCGCATATTCAAGCTGTATGCCGATGATCCGGTTTTCCTGAAGAAACTGAAGGCATCGCAAAGGGCGTGGCTGAAATTCCGCGACGCGGAGCTGGAAGCGCTGTTCCCGCATGCCGGGGAGGCGGGCGCGGACAGCGCCGATATCGAGCGTGGCCGCCTTATTTGGATGGGCCGTCTGGCCGAGGAGCGCGCCATGCAGCTTGCCCGCTGGATCCAGGGTGCAAAGGAGGACGATCCCGCCCGCGGCTCCATCAAGATAGCTCCCGTCAGATAAGCAAAGACCTTCCCGCGCGGGAGACGCGCGAGGATATGGAGAGAGCAAATGAAAATCGTCATCCTTGACGGCGCCGTGCTGAACCCCGGCGATGTGGACTGGTCGCCCGTCACGTCGCTGGGCGAAACAGTGATCCATGCCGAAACCTCACCGGCTGAGCTGGCTGAACATGTCGCCGGGGCCGATGTCGTGCTGACCAACAAGACACCCCTGCGTCGCGACGATATGGACACGCTGCGGCATGTGCGCATGGTGGGCGTGCTCGCAACCGGGTACAACGTGGTCGACATTGACGCGCTGGCCGAGCGCGGCATTCCCGTGTGCAATGTGGTGGCCTATGGCGTCGGCGATGTGGCGCAGCACGCCATGGCTCTGCTGCTGGAGCTGTGCCGCCGCACCAGCCTTCACACGGAAAGCGTCCGCCAGGGCGAATGGCAGGCATGCGGCAGCTGGTGCTACTGGAAAGTGCCCCCCATCTGTCTGGAAGGGCTGACCATGGGCCTTGTGGGCTTCGGGTCCATTGGCCGGCGCATGGGTGAGCTGGCGCACGCCTTTGGCATGAACGTGCAGGCCTGCTGCCGGACACCCAGGGAGCCTCCCTCCTACAGACCGTTTGCCTTCGTCGACATGGCGCGCCTGCTGGAAACCTCCGACGTCGTTTCCCTGCACTGCCCGCTGACAGACGAAACCCGTCAGTGCATCAATGCGCGAAGTCTGGCCTCCATGCGCCGTGGCGCCATCCTGCTGAACACGGCGCGGGGGGGGCTGGTGGACGAGGCCGCCGCGGCCGAGGCCCTGCGTTCCGGCCGGCTGGGCGGTCTGGGCACGGATGTGCTCAGTTCGGAACCGCCCACGGCGGACAATCCCCTGCTTGCCGCACCCAACACGCTGATCACGCCGCACATCGCCTGGGCCACCGCAAGGGCGCGGCAGAACATCATCGACCTTACGGCCGAAAACATCCGCTGCTGGCAGGCCGGAGCGCCCGTCAACGTGGTCAACGGCGTCAAGTGACGGCACCGCATGTTCATTGACATCCACACGCACGCCTTTCACCCCAAGATCGCGCGCAAGGCTGTGGAACACCTGAACACCCACTATCGCCTCGCCTGCGCCGGCGACGGAACCATTACCCACCTGCTGGAGCGCGAGGCGCAGGCCGGACTGCACCAATGCGTGGTTCTGTGCGCCGCCACAACGCCGGCGCAGGTCATTCCCGCCAACGACTACGCAATCAGCCTGCAGAAGAACTATCCGGACAGGGTGATCGCTTTCGGCACGCTGCATCCCGGCTATGCCGACTGGGAGAAGGAACTGGTCCGCCTACGCACGGCGGGGCTGCGCGGCATCAAGCTGCACCCGGATTTTCAGGGCTTCTGGCTCAGCGATCCGCGCCTTCTGCCCATCTTTGAAGCCGCCCAGAAGGACTTCATTTTTGAAATCCACATCGGTTACAATATCGAGCCGGTGAAAAATCCTTCCTGCCCCTACAAGCTGGCGGCCATTCTGGACGCTTTCCCCCGGCTGCGGGTCATCGCGGCGCACTTCGGCGGCTACCGCATGTGGGAGCACGCCCTGCGCGTGTTCGGGCAACGCCGGCGCGACAATCTGTGGTTCGACACGTCCAGCACCAGCCCCTTTGCCACGCCGCAGCTCATGCGTGCGCTGCTCAGGGCATTTCCCCCCGAACGCCTGCTCTTCGGCACGGACTGGCCCCTGTACGACCCGGCAGACGAATTGCGCCGCCTGCGCCTGCTGGGCGGCCTGAACCAGGCGGAGCTGGAAAGTCTCATGAGCAATGCGGCGTCGCTTTTGGAGCCGCGTCTGCCGACCTGAGGCGGGATGCCCGCGTCC
>JAILMX010000037.1 GCA_024692205.1 Desulfovibrio sp.
TTGTCATGGAATATGACATGGCTGATTTTTATAATAATCTAGGGAAGAATATGCTTCTTTCTGCGATTATTATTCTTATAATACTTCTTCTTATTTTGTTTTTTATTTCAAAGATTTTGCGAACTGCAGAAAGCAAAATAAAAGAAGCTTCAGAGCAGCAGCTTAAGTACTTTCAGGACTCTGCACGATATATATTTAATAACATATATGAGATAGATATTACTAATGATTGTTTTGCAAAAGGAAGTATAAAACGTCAGTTTAGAGCGCTAAAAAATGAAGAAGAAAATTCTTATTCAGAAAGTTTAAAACTTCTTGCAGAAAAAGCTGTAAAAAGAGAATTTCAGGAAATTTTTCTTTGTAAATTATCTTGTGCAAACCTCATAACAGAGTTTACACAAGGAACTAATCATATCAATTTTGAGTGTCCTATACTTATCGAGAGCGAATATTTATGGATTCGTCTCGATATTTATATTTTTAAGATAGATGATACTAATGACATTCATGCATATATATATGCTCGAGATATTAATAATGAAGTAAAGATGCAAAATCAAGCCCGTACAGATGCTCTGACACAATGCCTGACACGGGGTGCTACAGAACAGCGTATTAACGAACAGCTTTTGTCATGCTATAACAGCACTTTTGCTTTCTTTATTCTTGACATTGATAACTTTAAAGCTGCAAATGACACATATGGTCATGAATTTGGAGATTATTGTATCCAGCAGTTTTCTGAATGTATTCGTAAAGAATTTAGAACGGATGACATCATAGGTCGTTTTGGGGGCGATGAATTTGTCATTTTTGTCAAATATACAAGTAAAATATGGGTATTAGAAAAAGCTAAAAGGCTGGTTGCCTCTCTCAATATGACGTGCAAAAAAGAAGCGGCGAAACACAAGATTTCTGCCAGCATCGGCATTTCACTTTATCCACAAGATGGAGAAATCCTTACAGCATTATATAAGAATGCCGATGCTGCTCTCTATCTTGTTAAAAAAACAGGTAAAAATAATTTTATGTTCTATGAAGACGCCCAGGTATGCGCAATTGACATTCCTGAAAATGCAAACGACAGGCCTGCTGCTGAATAACGCTCTGGCATGCTACTGACCCGAAGCGCGACAGATCCTGTATCCTTCCCTGCGCGGCAAGGCGCGTTGATGGCGCAGGGGAACGTCCCGCCTCGGTATGGGCGCAGGCCTCCGAGCGGCAGGCGGAAGGGCTTTGAGCCGATACGGCTCATTCCGGGTACAGGCGCACGAGGTCTTCGGCGTTGAAGCGAACCGCTCCGCGTCCGAGGCCAATGGCGGCCCAGGCCCCGTCAAGCTCTCCGCCGTGGCCGTGGAAATACCCCTGCGTATGGCCCGGCGCTTCAAGGCGGGCGAGTCTTTTCATCCCCTGCGCATTCATGGCCCGCGTCACGGCGAGGTAGAGCGCCCGCCCCATGACGCGGGCACCGAGGTCCGGGTGGACGGGACCGGCGAGTACGGCCTCCTTCAAACCCGGCTCCGGCGCAAGGCCCATGCGGATGACCGGCACACCGGCCGCACGCGCGGCAAGCCACCCCTCGGCAAGGGCTGCGAGCGTTTCCTCAATCCCCCAGGGGCTGTAAAGGCCTTCGCGCCAGAGATCGGCGAGGGCTGTGTCCCTGAGGACGAGGCATGGATAGAAGCGCAGCATGGCGCATCCGAGAGAAAGCGCCGTTGCGACATCCTCGCGAAAGGTTGCTGGCGTGCTTTCGGGCATGCCCGGCAGAAGCTGCACGCCGAGTTTTATGGAAGATGACGCTATGAGGGCGCAGGCCCGGCGCGCCTCTTCGGCCACGTAGCCGCGGCGGCCGGCTGAGAGCGCCGCATCGCTGAAGCTCTGTATGCCGAGTTCAACCGTGGCGCAGCCGGCCAGTGAGAGTTCGTCTAAGATGGTCTCGTCCATGCGGTCGGGCCGTGTGGAGCAGCGGAAGGCCGTTATGAGGCCGTTTTGCCGGCACGACTTGGCGAAGGCGAGGCATTGCGCGAACTCGTCACGCGGCAGGGCGGTGAAGGTGCCGCCGAAAAAGGCGAGTTCCGCAGGCCCTTTGCCGGCTGCCCTGCGCGCTGTAAGGGTTTTTTCCGCCTCAGAGAGAAGCGCCGCCACGCCTGGCCCCTTTTCCGGCCTGCCCGTCGTGTGCTGCTGGGCGCAGAAGACGCAGCGCACGGGACAGCCGCGGAAAGGCATGAAGACGGGCACAACGGCGCCGCCCCTGGGATGACGGGGCCAAGGCAGAACGCCGGGGGAGGGGGGGGCTTTCACGTGCATGGCAGAACCTTGCGGTTTCGGTCAAATAAAGGCTTGCGGTCGGCCAACCAACTGTGTATATTGATTAAAAAAGCGAAGGATTCCCGAATATGAAAAAGACCCTGACCAAAGCGGACATCGTTGAGGCCATATACGAGAAGACCACGCAGAACCGCACCGACGTGAAGATGATCGTTGAAAAGCTCTTCACCATCATGAGCGATGCGTTGAAAAAAGACAACGACATGCTCCTGAGCGGGTTCGGCAAGTTTGAGTGCTACGCCAAGAAGGCGCGCCGCGGTCGCAACCCCCAGACCGAGGAAACCATCACCCTGCCGCCCCGTAAGGTTATCGTTTTTCGGCTTTCGCGCAAGTTCAGGGCCGAGCTGAACGCCTGACAGCCATCAGCCGGACTTGAACCGGATTGCCGCCGGCCGAAGCCGGCGGCTTTTGTCATGATGCGCCGACAATTCCGCCGAGGGTAGCCATGCTTTTCAATTCCTACGCCTTTCTCTTTCTCTTTCTGCCGCTGCTTCTGCTGTGCGGAAAACTTGCCGGCCTGTACGGCGCCTGCGGGCTCTCGATCGTTCTGCTCATCTTCTCCCTCGTCTTTTACGGCCTGTGGGGCCTGCCCTTTCTCTTCCTGCTCGCGGCCGTCATCTGTGTGAACTACGCCTTCGGCCTCGCGCTCTCCAGGTCTTCGGCCGGTCCGCGCAAAGGACTGCTCGCCCTTGCCCTCGCCCTTAACCTCGCGCCGCTTGTCTGGTTCAAGTATTCCGCCTTTCTCGCGCAGAACCTGGCCGCGTTCCTTCCCCTGGGGCAGAATTTCACGGCACCCGGCCTGCCGCTCGGCATTTCGTTCTATACCTTCATCCAGATAGCGTGGCTCGTGGGCGTCTACCGCAGGCAGATACAGCCCGAAGGGCTTGCTCGGCACGCGCTTTTCTCCTCCTTCTTCCCCTATGTCATCTCCGGCCCCATCGTGCGTTATGAGCAGATGGGCCCGCAATTCGACGTCATGAGCGGGCCAACGGCGGATGGCCTCGCGCGCGGCTTCGCCCTTTTCAGCATGGGGCTGGCCAAGAAGGTCGTCATCGCCGACAGCATCGCCGTGTACGCGAACGCCGTTTTCAACGCGGCCGAGAAGGCATGGCCCGTAACCGGGGCGGAGGCGTGGCTCGGCTCGCTCTGCTACACCTTTCAGCTTTATTTTGACTTTTCGGGCTATACCGACATGGCCATCGGCATAGGCCTTATGCTGGGCCTGCATCTGCCCGAAAATTTTCTTTCGCCCTACAAGTCAACGGGCATCGTCGATTTCTGGCGGCGGTGGCATGTCACCCTGGGCGTCTGGCTCAGAGATTTCCTGTACATACCCCTCGGGGGCAACCGCAGGGGCAAACTCATCCAGTATCGCAACCTCTTTCTCACCATGCTCATCGGTGGCGCCTGGCACGGTGCCGGGTGGACCTTCATAGTGTGGGGGGCGCTGCACGGCGCCATGCTCTGCGTGAACCATTTCTTCCGCGCCCGGATAAAGGGTTCGCGCCTTGAAGAGACGCTTTCGCGCCTTCCCTTCAGGTTCTTCTTCATTGCGCTGACCTTCTTCTGCCTTAATTTCTGCTGGGTCGTCTTCCGAGCCGCCTCCATCGAGGGGGCCGGGCGCATGTACCGGGCCATGTTCGCCGGCCCCTTTGCCGCCGACGGGGCGGGGGGCACGCTCTCAGGTCTTTTGTGTAATCATTATTTTCAGGATTGGCAGGCGTTTTTCCTGCTTGCGCTGTCCGCCGTCATCGTGTGGTGTCTGCCGAACAGCCACGAGATCTTTTTCGGCCGCAAGGACGGCAGCGCCGCAACGCCCGCTTTCCGTACGACAGGCTGGTGGGCCGCAGGGCTCGCCCTTTTGGCGTTCGTTTCGCTCATGCTGCTGTCGCGGCAGTCCGTTTTCCTGTATTTTCAGTTCTAGGGGGCTGCCATGGGCATATTCGACAAACTGGGAAGGATGTTCCGCCGCCGCGGCGAAGAAGCAGTGAGCGCGCAGGGCCAGTCCGAAAATTCCCCCGATACTGTCGACGAAGAACGCGACGGACTCCGTCAGGACGCGGAGGGCAGGGATCTGCCCGTGCCGCCTCCCGGGGCGCGGATACCCGTTCTGCCCGAAGACGATGTGGAAATGGGGGAAAGCCCCCGCCCCTCCGGCCGTTTTGCCGCTGTTCGCCGCCTTTTCTCCCGTGATGCGGCGCCGGAGCAGGAAGACGAGAAAGTCCTGATTGCCCCGGAGGATAGGTCGCGTCGCGATGGTGAGCCGCGCGAGCCTTTCGAGGATGCGCATGCCGCCGATGCGCCGCAGGATGCGGAGTCTCCATATGCGGCCGGCGTTGCGGGCGGCGACAAAAAGCCACACGGCGGGGATTCGGAAAGATTGGCCGCCTGTGACGGTGAAAGGGAAAACGTCCCCGATGACGGAGACGGGAAATCCGAAAAAGCCGTTCCCCTCCGCCCGACGCTGCCGCCATCGCCCGGCTTTTTTCTGCGTCGCTATTTCGCCGTGCTCGCCGTGCTCTGCGCCTTCGCGCTTTGCGTGATCGTTCCCTACAGCGCGTGGTGGCTGCACGCGAGCGGCGATGTCGCCGTGGAGCGGGCCGTCGCCGCACAGGCTGGCGGGGAGTTTGCGCTTTTCGGCAGCGGCGTCTCACAGGATTTCGTCGATTACAAGCTGCGTCTCTACGAAGCCGTCAAGCCCGACGTGCTCACCATTGGTTCTTCGCGCGTTATGCAGTTCCGCGGGGCGTATTTCAACCGCAAGTACCTGAACATGGGCGGGGTGGCGGGCAATCTTCCCGTTCTCCGTTCAACCCTCGACGCGCTTCTGAGCATGCACCGGCCCGAGGCGGTCATCATCGGGCTCGATTTCTGGTGGTTTATGCCGCAGTGGAACCCGGATCCTTTCATGGAGGAGCCCCCCACGAGCGGATCGTACAACTATGGTCTGGAATCCCTGAAAAAGCCGTGGTCATGGCTTCTGGACGGCAAAATTTCGCCAGCCGAGCTCGCCGCGCCGCTCGCGGGCGTCTTCGGCGGCGGTTTCAGGGGCGACCGTTATGGCATCATGGCCCAGCAGACGGACGATGGTTTCGGCCCGGACGGCTCGTGGTACTACACTGCCGACGTGACGGGGCGCAAAAAGCCCTTCGACTTCCGGTTCTGTGACACGCTGACCCAGGTGGCCCGCGGCATTAAGGCCTTCTACCGTGTGCCCGAGGGGCAGGCAGGGCCTTCGGCGACCCATCTTGACGCCTTCGCCGAGATATGGTGCAAGTTGCGTTCACGCGGCATAAAGACCTTTGTCTTTATCGCGCCCCTTTCTGAACGCGTGCTCGCCGCTATGCGTGAGAAGCCCGGCGACTATCCGCATCTCTTCGAACTGGCCGGCGCGCTCAAGGCGCGCGGCATTGACGTGATGGACTTCACCGACCCGCGCTCGCTCGGCTCGAACGACTGCGAGTTCGTCGACGGTTTTCATGGCGGCGAGGTTGCGTATGTGCGGATTCTGCGCGGCTTGGCGGACAGGTGGTCGGCCCTTCTGCCGTATGTGGACATGGAGAAAATCAATGCCGCACTGCGGGAGTGGAAGGGCCACGCCATCGTGCGCGACACGCGCCTGACCAATCTGTGGGAGACGGATTTCATGGAGTTCGGCTGCGTCAAGCGCGGGCCGGGCGCGGAAGGGAAAGCCGCAAAGCAGCAGTGAGGGGGCTGCCCCTGGGAGAGAAATATGGATTACGTGTACACGCCGCAGCGGGTCTGCGCAAAACAGTTCTTTTTCAATGTTGACGAGGCTGATCGCACATTGCGCGACTTTCAGTTCACGGGCGGCTGCTTCGGCAACCTTCAGGGCATCAGGCGTCTTTTGCGCGGCATGAAGATCGACGAGATCGTTGACCGTCTGTCCGACATGCCCATCTGTCCGATGTCCAAGGTCTCCTCCTGCCCGGAGGAGATATGCAAGGCCCTGATCGAGCTGCGTGGCCTTTTGGACAAGGGCGGCGAGGCGTCGAGGCCCGTCTTCGGGCTCAGCCGCATGCCCGGCTAGGGTCCGCAAGGGAGGTTCGGCGAAATAATGAAGATACGCACAGCCATCGCCGCCGGCCTGTTGTCGCTTGTCATAGCTTCTTCGGGCCAAGCTGCGCCGCAGTCGCAGCCGCCTTCAGCCCCTGCTCCCTCCGTTTGGGAGCCGACCCCCCCCGCCGCACCCAAGGCGCCGCAGGCCCCCGCCGTACGCCGGCCCGCCGCCCCGAGACAGTCCCCGGCACGGCAGACGGAACATGGACGGCCCGCGAAAACGGATCCCCCCGCCGCGGCGCGCGGCCGGGAAGACCGCCAGAAGAAAGATGCCAAGGCCGCGACCTCCGGCAGTGAGAAGCCCCGGGAGAAAGCTCAGGGCAAGCCCGCTGGCGCGTCTGCAACCCCGGCTCAGGGCGGGAAGGGGCCTGACACTCCGTCGGAGTCCTCGCCGGAGCAGAAGAATGCCAAGACCCCCGAAAAGAAGACCCCGCCGACACCCTCTGCAGAGGCCTCCGCCGCCTATCGCGAGGGACGCTTCATCCGTGCCCGCGACATCTGGCAAAAGATGGCCGATGCCGGCGACGGCCGTGCCATGCACAATCTGGGTGTGCTGTATGATCAGGGGCAGGGCGTGGAGCCCGACGCGGGCAGGGCGCTGCACTGGTTCGCCGAATCCGCCAGGGCCGGCGATCCTTCGGGGATGACGAATTACGGGCGAATGCTCGAGCTGGGCCGCGGCATCGAGGCCAACCTTGGCGAGGCGGCGCGCTGGTACGACAAGGCGGCGCGTCTGGGCCAGCCTGTCGCGCAGTACAATCTGGGCCTCATGTATGAGCAGGGCCGGGGGGTGCCTGTCGACAAAAAGGCCGCGGCGGCATGGTATGCCCGCGCAGCGACGCAGTTCCAGACGGAAGCCCTTGCCCGTCTCGGGCATATGTACCGCGTAGGCGACGGCGT